>JBILOM010000116.1:0-4079 GCA_044374495.1 Ilumatobacteraceae bacterium
CTATTCATGTGAAATCGTTTTTGGTGTTGAGACTGATTCGTTAGATGACTCTGGCGCAATTACTGCAACCCATGACATGACTGCGCCCAACTTGGACGATGTTCGTCGAATCATTGCTGAACAATTCCTTGGCGAGATAATGCAAGTGCCTCCGATGGTGTCTGCATTACGAGTTGACGGAGTGCGGTTGCACAAACTGGCTCGCGAGGGAATAGAAGTGGAGCGTCCGGCACGCCCCATCTCGGTCCATTCATTCGAAGTCGAGGCAACAGATAACCCCATGGTGATTCGCGCAACTATTCGTAGTGGAGCTGGAACATACATCCGGTCTCTCGGCGCTGACCTTGGGACTGCGCTTGGCGGTGGCGCACATATTCGTACTTTGCGACGGTTTTCTGTCGGACCATTTTCAGTTGATGAAGCAACCACCATTGCAGAACCAACACTGTTGCCAATTCGCGAGGCAGTGCGACATCTCGCGGTGCAGGTGCTTGATGACTCTGAAGTTACAGATTGCCGTTTTGGTCGAACACGTATCGCGTGGGACGGCGACGGACCATGGGCGGCAGTGGATAGCACTGGCGAGCTAATCGGAGTGTTTGAAGTGTGGCGTGAACGAATCGCCAAACCCACTGTGGTCTTTCAAGCGAGATAGCGTTAATCCTTGTGCAAGTTGTGACAGACCTTTCCGCATGGCCATGGCCAAATGAGCGTTCCGTCATCACCATTGGCGCGTACGACGGTGTGCACCTCGGTCACCAGGCGGTAATTGGCCAGGTTCGCGAGCGAGCTGCCAAGGTCGGAGCTAAAAGTGTTGTTGTCACCTTTGACCGTCACCCTGCGAGCGTTGTGCGACCCGATGCAGCACCTCGCTTGTTAACCAACACTGCACAGAAACTGGAGCTGCTTGCGGCCACTGGTGTTGATGCTGTGGTTGTGCTGTCGTTTACGCCGGAACAATCAAAGGAGATCCCATCGGACTTCGTACAACGAGTCATTGTTGATGGGCTACACGCAAGCACCGTGATTGTCGGATCTGATTTTCACTTTGGGCACATGCGTCAGGGCAATGTCACGTTGTTACGCGAAATGGGCGAGAGGCATGATTTCACGTGTGAACCCGTTGTGCTTATTGAGCGTGTAGACGACATTGATGAACCAGTCAGTTCCACTGCTATTCGTCGTGCCCTTGCTGGCGGCGAAATAGCTACGGCAGCAAAGATGCTGGGACATTCCTATGAAGTTGTCGGCACTGTTGTCACAGGTGACCAGCGTGGACGTACCATCGGGTTCCCCACAGCGAATGTTGAAATTCCAAACGGTATGTGTGTGCCAAGCGATGGCGTGTACGCCGGTCTGTACCGTCGCCCAGATGGCAGCGAACACCCGTGTGCCATCAATCTTGGACGTCGTCCAACTTTTTATGTGAATGCCGAGCATTCATTGCTTGAGGCATACCTGATGGATTTCAGTGGTGACTTGTACGGAGAAGTAGCGGTTGTGCAGTTCGTTGCGTTTTTGCGCAGCGAGCGTCAATTTGCTGGTCTCGATGAATTGAAAGATCAATTACAAGTTGATATCGCACATGCTCGTGCGGCAGTTGCTACGCACCTGCAGTAGGGCTGAGGAACTTGTAGGCAGTATTGCGTTGCACCAATGTGCGTCGCATCGGAGCCACAATTTCACCAAATCGACCTTCGGTCATCATCTGGCCATGGTTAGCACCAGCTGCACGAGAAATGTTCTCGTCCATCAATGTGCCACCAAGGTCATTGCAGCCAGCCTGCAACAACTGTGCGGCACCGGCAGTACCGATTTTGACCCAACTGACCTGAACGTTGTCAATGTGGCCATGGTAGAAAATGCGACCAATGGCGTGCATCAATACATTCTCGCGGAATGTTGGTCCGCGACGAGCTTTGCGTTGCAAGTAAATAGGCGAGGCCATATGAACAAATGGAAGCGGAATGAATTCGGTGAAGCCACCTGTTTCCTTCTGTAGCTCGCGCGTGACAACCATGTGCTTGGCCCATGAACGAGGATGTTCAACACTGCCGAACATGATGGTGATGTTTGAATGCAAGCCAATGGAATGAGCTTGACGATGGCATTCAAGCCACTCTTCGGTGTTTACCTTGTCCGAGCAGATGATCGCACGAATGTCGTCATCCAAAATCTCAGCCGCTGTGCCGGGAAGCGATGCAAGTCCTGCTTCTTTCAAGCGAAGAAGATACTCACGAAGTGATTCACCGTTGCGATTCGCGCCTTCAGTTACTTCAAGCGCAGTAAAGCCATGCACGTGCATGTCAGGAACTGCAGACTTCACAGCTTTCGTTACGTCGATGTAATAGTCACCGTCAAAGTCCGGGTGAATTCCGCCCTGCAAGGTGACTTCAGTTGCACCCATGCCGGCTGCTTCGACTGCGCGGTCTGCAATGTCGTCCAGTGTTAACAGATACGGAGTGCCGCGTAAGTTAAGACTGAGTGGGCCTTTAGAAAAACCACAGAACTTACATTTGTATGTGCATACGTTTGTGTAGTTGATATTGCGGTTGTGAACCCAGGTGACATTGTTGCCAACGGTCTTGAAGCGCAATTCGTCTGCATAGTCAGCGAGGTAACCCACTTCGGGCCCGCGTGCAGCAAACAGAGCAACGACTTCGTCTTCGCCTAGTTCTTGACCATTGCGATGGCCCTCAATGATTTCTGCAATGCGACCCTTCGCCGCAGGGCGAGGATGTGGCACCAACATCATTGGCTTCACGTTTGACCCTGAATACCACTGTGTTGATTTGTGTCCAACTAGAACAACTTCTGCACCGTCGTGCACAACATCTGCTGCAGTAACTTTCTCTGGCCAGAATGCGCCTGGATCATCACGACCGAGACCTTCTGCATCAGTTCTATCCATAACGGGGAAGTGCAATGCAGGGTCAAGCCATTTTTCTGGGGCTGTTGCGAATTCGGGATAAATGGTGAGACGTGGTGCAAGAACCATGCCGCGATCTTCAGTGACATCGCCCAAGCGATCAAGTGCTGGCCATGGGCGTTCTGGGTTCACGTGATCTGCAGTAACAGGCGAGACGCCGCCCCAGTCATCAATTCCTGCATCAAGCAAGATGCCGAAATCATCGGACAAGTTTGGTGGTGCTTGTAAATGTATTGATGAAGGAAGGATCAAACGCGCAACCGCAATTGACCACAAGTACTCATCTTCTGGGCATGGTTTTGCTTTGTGCATCGCAGTGCCAGCTTTTGGCAAGAAGTTCTGAACAATGACTTCTTGCACGTGGCCGTATGTCTTGTGGGCAGCAGCGATGAGTGCAAGAGCTTCAATGCGGTCACGACGTTCTTCGCCAATGCCAACCAGGATTCCACTTGTAAATGGAATAGCAAGTTCACCTGCTTCGCACAATGTGTTGATGCGGCGCTGTGGTTCTTTATCTGGCGCACCACGGTGGCATTCCAAATCATCGCGTAGTGATTCAAGCATCATGCCTTGCGACGGTGACACGCGGCGCAACATTGCCAACTCGTCGTTGTACAAAGCTCCTGCATTTGCATGCGGCAACAGGCCAGTTTCGTCGAGAACAAGTTTTGCCATGTCATGCAGATAGTGCACGGTGGAGTCGTATCCGTTGTCGCGCAACCAGTTGGCTGCAATCTCATAACGTTCTTCAGGGCGTTCGCCAAGAGTGAACAAAGCTTCTTGGCAACCAGTACGTGCGCCTTGACGAGCGATAGCAAGAACATCTTCTGCAGTCATGTAGGGCTTTTCTAAACGTGCAGGTGGTTGAGCAAACGTGCAATATCCGCATTTGTCGCGGCACAACATGGTGAGAGGAATAAACACCTTTGGTGAAAAAGTGATGCGAGTTCCGTGGGCTGCATCACGCACACCACGTGCACGTGACATCAACTCATCAAGAGGCAATGTCAAAAGGTCGTCAATGAACGATTGATCGATGGGGTGAGAAGACATGAGGTCTTCTCGAGAGAACTGGCGCGACAAGGCAGCACCTTTCAGGTGGATTCGGTGGAATATGTGCCAGTGGCGGTCGAACCCCATCAGACGAGCA
>JBILOM010000024.1:0-13871 GCA_044374495.1 Ilumatobacteraceae bacterium
TTGGTTTGCCTCGGGAGCCAAAATGACACAGAACATTGCATGCAACGACGCCAGTCTGATCACGTCTGTAGATGGCGTCACTATTGCGATGCATGATTTCGGCGGAACTGGCTCCCCCGTCTTGTTGTCTCATGCCACGGGTTTCCATGCACATTGCTGGGAACCTGTCGCACATGCACTGAATTTGCAACATCATGTAGTTGGTCTTGATCACCGTGGTTATGGCGATGCAGAAACTGTCGACCCAACAACAATGACATGGGATCAATATGGTCTTGATGCACTTGCTGCTGCACGTCATTTGTATGCGCAACACAATGAACCAATCGTTGGCATTGGTCATTCAATGGGTGGCGCAAGCTTGCTAATGGCAGCTCATGCCGAACCACACCTGTTCAAAGCACTCTTTGTCTTTGAACCAATCGTCTTTCCCCCACCAGATCCAGATGCTGGTGAGCGCCCTGGTAGCCCACTTCCCGCTGGTGCAAGAAAACGGCGTAGTCGTTTCCCATCTTTTGAAGCTGCGATTGAAAACTTTGCGGCAAAGCCACCGATGGCAGCATTCAACGCTGTTGCTCGCGAGGCATATGTTCGTCACGGTTTCAAACCAACTGCAGATGGAGACATTGAATTGAAATGTCTTCCAGAGCACGAAGCACGCACATACGAAACTGGCGGGACAAGTGGTGCATGGGATTCTCTTCCCTCCATTACAACCTCTGTGTGGGTTTTGTCGGGCGCCATCGCGCCATTTCAACCATCAACTTTCGCCATCACGGTTGCAGAGAGAATTCCAGCAAGTACATATGTGCGTTGGGATGAAGTCGGTCATTTCGGGCCGCTTGAAAAACCAGAACTGATCTCTCAATACGTCACCGCAGTTCTTGCCACCTTGTCATGAGCTTTGACACTGCCGGAGACCGCATTCTCGAGCCACTTCGTGTGAACCCAATCACGAAAACTGTGTTTGGAATTGCAAGCACAGTTGGTGACTTCAGCATTGTGTGGCATGTCACCGGTCTGCTGTACGCCATCGGTTCAATGCAGCGATTTCACCAAGCCATCGCTCTCTCTGTTGTACTAGGTGCAGAGAGCATCATTGTTAACCAAGGTGTGAAGAGAATCTTTCGCCGTGAACGCCCCACCGTGTCTGGCGATGATCGCTTCGATGTGCGCACACCGAGTACCTCTAGTTTCCCAAGCGGTCATGCGTCATCAGCCACCTTTGCCGCAATGATCCTTGTCTCTATGACCGGCTTCCCACTTGCAATTCTGTGGGTCGTTATGGCCGGCGTTGTTGCGCTCAGCCGAGTAGTGGTCCGCATTCATCACCTCTCAGACATTGTTGGTGGCGTGATAACTGGGGCAGTTCTGGGGGCTATTGCGGTCCCAATCATTTCGTCGATTATTGGCTAGTAGGTTGGCTCTATGAGCGACAAACGGATGAGCGATACAGAGTCACTGATGTGGCGACTTGAAAAAGACCCCTACCTCGCATCAACGTTCGCCAACATCACCATTCTTGACCGCCCGCCAAATATGGATGCGTTGTACGCACGTATGGAACGCACGTCAATTCTTTTCCCTCGCCTACGCCGTCGCGTTCTTCCTGCACCAGGAAACCTTGGGAACCCCACTTGGGTTGATGACCCGTCGTTTGATATTCGCTATCACGTTCGCAACATTTCATTGCCAGAACCTGGCGACATGCGCCAACTTCTCGACCTCACAACATTGCTCGTTGCCGACCCGTTCGACAGGTCACGTCCACTGTGGCACTTCATCATTGTCAATGGCTTACGTGGTGGCCGCAGTGCTCTCGTTCAAAAACTGCATCACACCGTGACAGACGGGCAAGGCGGAGTCGAACTGTCAATGCAGTATCTCGACTTGCAACGCGACCCACCGCCGTTGCCACCAATTGACCCGGAACTTGTTAATTCCGCCCACACCGCTACAGAACCAGATGCAACAGAAGCACTGCGTGGAGCCATGACAGATTCATTGCGGTTACCAATAGCTCTATTACGTCAAGTGAGAGACGTGTTGTCTGATCCATCACTGATTGGAAGCATCGGCTCCTCCACATCTACAACAGTCAAGAGCCTCATTGCTCAGCTGAACGAAGTTGATGCATCACGTTCACCGCTATGGACATCACGTTCACTTCGTCGTCGACTAGAAACCACACGCGTCTCGTACTACGACATGCGCGGTGCGGCAAAAGCGCTTGGCGGAACATTGAATACTTCGTTCGTCACTGCTGTGGCACATGCGGCCGGAAAATACCATCGCGAATTGGGTGCACCAGTTGAATCATTGCGTGCATCAATGGCAATCAGTACCCGAAATGAAAACAGCGGAAGCAACGCATTCACACTTGCGCGAATGCTGGTACCTACTGCAGACATGCCAATAGAGGAACGATTCTCTGCAATCAACGAGATTCTGGTTGCTGCACGGACTGGCGCCGAATCCTCTGCGCTTGAAGCTTTGGCCACCGTTTCTGGCGTAGTACCGACATCAATTGTTACTCGTCTTGCCCGTTCACAAGCTGAAACAGTCGATTTTGCTACATCAAATGTTCGCAGTGCTGGAGTGCCCTTGTTTATGGCTGGCTCTCAACTGATGGAAAACTACCCAGTCGGTCCTTTAGGCGGAGTTGCATTCAATGTGACGATGATGTCGTACTTGGGAAGTCTTGATTGCGGAATCAATATTGACGAAGCGGCAGTGGAAAGCCCGTCATTGTTGCGTGACTCATTGTCACAAGCATTTACAGAATTATCTGCGTTCGCACCTGCGCACGAAAATACTTCTTCGGCCTCAAAGGCTGAAGATGGCGCTACTAAACAGCAGCGACGGTGGTGGCGACGCTCGCGGTGAGCAAGCCACGAAGGTCGAGCAACAAGTCGCCCACTTCAACAGCTGACACCAATTCACGGCGCAACATTTCGGCGAGTGCTTTGTCGATGACGGCAAGCGCCTCTGTTATCACTGTGTCGTGAGTATCGATCATGTGGTGCTCCTCTCGGTATCGAACGGATTGCCCGATTTCTCGGTTCCGCCCGATACACACATCGTACAGATGGCATGACCCAACAGGTGTGCACTTCGACACCTCTGGTGCATTTCTTGCGTGACTGGTGCCATAAGGTCTGAATTATGAATTTTGAGGGCAAGACCACCGTAGTAACAGGCGCAGCAAACGGAATCGGAGCCGCTCTGGCACGCCGGTTCCACGCAGCAGGCGCTCGTGTAGTAGTCGCTGATCGCGATGCAAAAAATCTGGAAGCAATTGAGAAGGAACTCAATTCCATCCGACCAGACAGTGCATTTGCAGTTGTTGCCGATATCGGAACTGAAGCCGGCAACGTTGCGCTTATTGATGCAGCTCGCGCAAAGTTCGGCTTTATTGATTTGTTCTATGCCAACGCTGGTGTCGGAATGGGCACAGATCTTGAATCAACAGATGAAGAAACGTGGAATACCGCGATGAACATCAACCTGCATTCACACAGGTGGGCTGCAAAGCACCTCATCGGCGAATGGCTCGCTGCTGGCGAAGGATATTTCTGCAGCACCGCTTCTGCTGCAGGATTGTTGTCGCAGATTGGTAGTGGCCCATACAGCGTTACGAAACATGGCGCGGTTGCTTTTGCTGAATGGCTATCAATCACATATGGCGACCGTGGCGTTCGTGTAACAACACTGTGCCCACAGGGCGTGAACACCAATATGTTGAACCCACCAGACGCTGTACCAGGAATCGGAAACACTGACGGCGGAAGTGCTGTCAAGGCTTCAGGAGTCGTGCTCGAGCCAGCAGAGGTCGCAGACATTGTCTATAACACCATCGTTGCTGAGAAATTCCTTGTGATGCCACACCCTGAAGTGCATACATACGAAAAGCGCAAAGTAGACGACCGCGACCGCTGGTTGTCTGGCATGCGACGCCTGCAATCCCGCGTTGCGGGCGGCTGATAATTCGGCCTATCTGTTGTTCTAAGGTACGGCTATGGCAGTACGACTAGACCCAGCAGACGAATACATGCATGAACTCGGCCCAGAGTCGAACTTCAACGAAAGCATGTACATAAATTGTTTCGACCCAACAACTCAGGTGGGCGGATGGTTCCGCATGGGCAACCGTGCGAACGAGGGATACGCAGAAATGACCATCTGTATCTACTTGCCAAACGGTCGAGTCGGTTTCATGTTCAAGCGTCCAAACATTCAGAACAACGACGCGCTTGATGCTGGCGGTCTTACATGGACCATGGTTAAGCCATTTGAAGAACTACGCATTGACTATGTCGGCAAAGTTGTTGTGCTTGATAACCCACATGACATGGCAGACCCAAAGAAAGCATTTGCCAACAATCCGTTTGCTGAGTGCGAAGCACACATCACGTTCACCGGCCAGGGAAAGCCAAGCATGTTTGGCGGCGAGCCAGATGTGCCACACGAAGCTCCAGGCGAAGAGTTTGCAAAAGGCCACTACGAACAACTTGTTACAGCAACAGGTTCCATTCGTGTTGGTGATGAAGAATTCGCAATCAATGGTTTCGGATTACGCGATCATTCATGGGGTCCACGTTTCTGGCAAGCACCGTGGTACTACCGATGGCTCACTGCAAACTTCGGAGAAAACCTTGGCTTCATGGCAAGCCGTGTTGCCAAAAGAGACTCTGCAGGTTCACGCGGCGGGTTTGTGTGGGACAACGGACAAATCCATTTGTGTGATGACGTACAAATTTCAACGGTGACGGTAGGTGAAGACAACTACCACGACAAGGTGACCGGCGTCATTAAGTCATCAAAGTCAAACAAAGAGTGGAACTTTGAAGGCGAAGTCACAAGCCTCATTCCACTTCGTAATCGCCGCCAAGACCCCGATGGCAATTGGCTCATGACACGCATTAGTGAAGGCATGACCAAGTGGCGTATCACTTCTGGAGAACATGAAGGCGCAACCGGTTTCGGAATGTCTGAATATCTCGATCAAATAATCGACGATGCACCAGTAGGTATCGCCGAGTAGCAACTCGCTACCCACAATCGTTGACACATTGGGTGGGTACTGTGCGGGTATGCGCATTCCCCGTTTAGTTCTTGCTCTCCTTCTTGTCGGCACTCCGGTTGCCGCCGTGGTTGCCACATCATCAGTCGCTTCGGCAGATCCGTTTACATATTCAAGTGTCGAAGTTGGCAACTCCGCGGTGTGCGCCGTCACAACTGACGGCACTGCGGTGTGCTGGGGAAGCAACCGCGATCAATACCTCATTGCTTCATCGAGAGAACTGAACATAACAACCCCCACAAAAGTGCCACTACCAAACAATGATCGCTTCGTCACGCTTGATGGCGGAGCAAACCGCACATGGTGTGGTCTTGCTGTTTCCGGAAAGGTCTACTGCTGGGGCGATCACCACACCGGAAGTTATTTCTCACCAAGTTCTCGCACACCCGTTGCTGTTGAGTTCCCTCATGAAATGACAATTACCGAAGTTCATAGCGGTTATAGCAACGGTTGCGCCATCAACACAGACGCCGAACTGTGGTGCTGGGGAGACATTCTTGAATCCGGAAGCGGACAAACAGAACCAATGCGCACACCAGTAAAGGTTGCGATGCCAAGCAATGAACGAGTCATCGACTTTGACAATGGTGGTGCGTCGTGTGCTGTTACTGATCTCGGAAACATCTATTGCTGGGGCCACTCAAACGGTGCAGGTCAATTAGGCATCGGATACGCAAGTTACTTTGCGTATGCAGTGTCCGTTACCCCACTCAAAGTTCTCACACCTGCCGGAGTTCAATTTGCCTCTATTACAACTGGTCTTGAACATTCCTGTGCTTTATCCACGACTGGAACCGGATACTGCTGGGGTGACAACTACGAGGGACTCTTTGGAAACGACTCGTACGCCGACAGTTCTGTGCCTACACCGATGGTCGTACCAAACAATGAAAAACTCTCGCAAATTTCCACTGGGTGGTATCACACCTGTGTCAAAACCGTTTCTGGCACAACTTGGTGTTTCGGCCGCGGTGGGTTTGGTGAACTTGGCACAGGCACGACACTCGGCGGCAAGACCTACAGGGCTCCACTTGTTCCTTCAGGAATTCAATTCTCCAAAATCAGCGCAGCCATCGGAACTACCTGCGGCATAGACCAATTCAGCAAAATCTGGTGTTGGGGTGGAGCGAACTGGGGTACTAGTGGCAGTGGAAAACTTGAGGCTTCTCTATTTCCCGCAGTCATTTTGCCCGTGGGCACTCCCACTGTCTCGCTTGATTCTGCCACCAATGTTGATGCTGAAACAGCAACCGTACGCGGCACTGTCAACGCAAATGGAAACGCCACGCGCATGACAGTCGAGTATTCAACCTCAGCAACATTCACTTCTTCAACCAGTGTCTCAGTCTTCACAGTGTTGCGTGACGGCAATTACTCTCCCGTTGCTATTCCCACAGATCTCAGTTCACTCACTCCACGTACTACCTATTACGCACGAATGACTGCAACCAATACTTTTGGTTCAACAGTAAGCAATCTCATTTCCTTCACCACTCTTGGCACTGAACCGACAGTCACAGATCTAAATGTCACTGACATCACGGGCAACGAAGCAAAAATTTCGGTATCCGTGAATCCTGGGCGTTTGTCTACGACTTCTGTTCTTGAATTTTCAACCAACAAAAGGTTCGTCACAAACGTCACCCCTGTTGCACTTAATTCAACCAAAGGGCCTGACACCCAGGCTCTCACCACATCGCTCTCTGAACTTCGTGCTCGCACCACGTATTACACACGAGTAACTTCTACGAACCAACTGGGCAGCTCTTCGTCAAGCACTGAATCATTCACCACCATCGGAGACCTTCCGCATGCTGCACTGTCATCAGTTGATAGTTCGCTCACCTCAGTATCTGCGACTGTGACAGTTGAAACAGGACTTCTGTCAGGAACTGTGCACCTGGAAGCTTCTACTGATCGCAGCTTTGAAAATTCATCATCGTCCAACGTCGGAACCTTTGTCAGTGGCGGCCCTACTCAGCATTCGCTCTCTGTGACCGGCCTCACCAACCGAACCGATTACTTCATACGTGCGATAGCCACAAATGAACTTGGTTCGTTCACCACAGCAATACAAAGCGTGCGTACAGCCGGTGGAATTCCAGTTATTGATAGCGTCTCAGTCACACCATCAACTAGCAGTGCTTCATTATCCGTTTCAATCGATACCACCGGTCTTGACACGTTTGTTACTGCCGAGATCTCCACACAAACGGACTTTTCAGACACAACAGAGTATTTCTTGTACTCAGGAACAACCAGTGGCGCCTACAAAGTCACTCTTATGAATTTGCTTCCACGAGTCACTTATTTCCTTCGAGTCACTGCAACTAATGATTCCGGCACCGTACTCAGTGCGACCAAAACCTTCTTGGCTGTGACGCCTCTCGGGATTGTCATCAATGACGACGACGAAACTGCTCAATCACCAAGCGTTGAGTTGTCATTCAATGCGCCAGCGCACACATCTGCAATTCGCGTATCCAACTACGCCGATTTCTCACACGCTCGCGTCGTCCCCACAACAACAAGCTTCACGTGGAAATTGCTAGAACCTAAAGGACCACGTTCAACTCGTACTGTGTGGGTGCAGTTCATCTCGTCAGACGGAACAGTGACTCAGTACTCCGACTCTATTGATGTGATGATCGACGAGCCCGAACCAACGCCAACCACAACCACCGTTCCGACAGTCACCACAACAACCGCTCCTTCGGTCACTACAAGTACCACCTCAACCACTTCCACAGTTCCCGAAGTTTCGGTCGCTACTACTCTTTCTGCAATGCAACCAGTAGTTGTTGCTAGGTCATATGCGCCAGTTCGCAGCGCAACTGTTGTGCCCCGACAGAATCAATCGAATATCAAGAAGATACAAACCAAGATTGGTAAGAAGATTTCGACACGAACTGTCGTGGCTACAAAATCAGGCAAGTACATCATTGTCTTTCCAAAGGGAATCAAATCAATGAGCGTTCGTTTCGTTAGCAAGTCTGGTTCGGTATCAGCTTGGTCTCGTATTGCGGCACCGTAGTAGTGCCGTGAGGTCAGTTGTTGGCTGTCCGATTCAGGAATTGCTCTGCAACGTCTGTACTGCCGATCACTTCAAGTGACGACATAGGAATTCTGCGCCATAGACCCAACAACAGCTGCGATGCAGAGCCCCGTATTGCGCAATCACCTTTGGCGTGTTCGCGTGTTACAACAACATCTGATGATTCCGTCGGAACAATCAACCATTCACCATCTACATCGGTGCAATGAATATGCACTGAGCCACTAAGGGGGCCTTCCTCTTTACGCGTATTGCTCTTTACCATTACATGCACGAACTCGTCTATGCCGTCGCTCGCTAGTGCAGCGTCAATCTCGGAACTAATCCCCGCAGCCACATGCGCATCCCATGCGTGCACAGCGGTCTCATGTGCCATACGTCGAATCACCCACGCAATGTCTTGCATACCTGCCCATGTCCAGCATGAACGAGCGGGGTCAAGTGAAGACAACACGCCAATTAAGTCATTGAGGCCTGTGCGGTATTCAGAGAGTAGGGCGTTATCAGCCGGCTTCGAACGAGGCACATAATCATCCGGATTCATGAGGTGAGTTTGCGCAATGAACTTCCATGAGTAATGAACCTCAATCATGTGCCACAGCAAGTCAGAACCAACCCACGGTTCACACGAAGCAACCGGTGCATTCAATGCCTGTGCAATCGAATCAGCGAACGCGTCGCCCTCGCGTCGCAAAACCGCGAGATATTCAGTTGTAGCCAACATGATCTAGAGCGAAAAACTAAATCGCACGAGTGGCATCAGCCAATTCTTGCCACTGTTTCATTGGCAAAGTGCCTGGGGCATCGGTAAGTACTTGCACACACACGTGGTCTGCACCGGAATCAAGATGTGCCTTCACTCGAGCAGTTATCTGTTCGGTTGTGCCCCATGCAACAATCGCATCAACAACGCGGTCTTCCTGATTTGCTACTTCATCTGCATTGAAGCCAAGACGCACAAGATTGTTTACATAGTTCGGCAAACGTGTGTAGGTGTTCATGTGCTGACGCGCAATCGCGCGTGCCTTCGTAGGGTCTGTTTCAAAAACCACAGCTTGTTCTGGTGCCAACAATGCATCAGGACCCATTACCCCACGTGCCATTGCCGTGTGTTCCACAGGAATGAAATATGGGTGTGCACCAGCGCACCGTTCTGCAGCAAGTTTCAACATCTTTGGTCCTAATGCAGCAAGAACACGAAGTGGTGGCATACTTGGAGCTGGAGAGAAGTAAATGCCAGCGTCCATAGCGTCGAGGTATTCAACCATCGTGGAATATGGCTTGTCGTAGTTTCCCTTGTGAACACCAGTGACCATTGGCGCATGACTAACGCCCATTCCCAAAACGAAGCGATTCGGGAATGCTTCGGAAACTGTCTTCCAGCCGGCCTGCATTGTTTGGGCTGTACGAGCATGAATACTTGCGATTCCAGTAGCAAGGATCATGTTCTTGGTGGCAGACAGCAACAGTGATGTTGATGCAAATGGTTCGCGCAAAACAGCTTCAGGAACCCACACGGTGCCGAAACCCATAGCTTCTACTTGGGCGATTGCGTCCTGCGCTTTCGCCATTGGTTGCAGGTCAAAGTCTGCAGTCCATAGTCCGACGCGTCCAAGATTGATTTTGCTCATGGCCTAAACGCTAGAGGATTCCCCTCTCGAAATCGTTAGCGCTGCAGCAGCCAATCGTCAATGAGACGCCGTGCAATTGAGATTGATCCTGGAATCATGGGCAGGTCGTCCCTGGTGTACCAATTGGCATCGGCAATTTCAGTGGTGTCGCACACGATGTCACCGGATACGTAGTTTGCCCGAAAGCCCAGCATCAGGGAGTTAGGAAACGGCCATGGCTGGCTAGCTACGTATTCCACGTTGTTGACAATGATGCCGACTTCTTCTTCTACTTCACGCGCAACAGCTTGTTCAAGGTTTTCACCTGGTTCAACAAACCCAGCAAGACATGAATACAACGGCATAGGGAAATTGGTACCGCGCGCAAGCAAAGCCTGTTGATCATCGCCTTCACCTCGTGTCACAAGCGTGATGATGGCGGGTGAAAGTCGAGGGAACTGCATCAGCGAACATGCAGGACAGCGAAATGCCCTCTCGTTGTGCGCGAGTTCTGTTGGCTCGCCGCACCTGCCGCAGTAACGATGCGTGCGTGCCCACTCAATCAGTTGCACCGCACGGCCTGCCACTGCCCATTCAGTATTGCTTACTCTGGCGAACAAAGAATACAAATCAGTCTCTGCGCCGTAGCCGGGGTCTTCGCCACGCGGCACGTCAATTCCCCAGCATGCAACGTCTCCGTGCATGCCTAAAAAGTGACTCGTCCATGATTCCTCGGCTGGCCGATCATCAATAAACACCTTGGTGCCGACAACATGGATATAGCGATGTTCGACTACCGAATCGGCCGGAATTAGAGAAGGACGGAAGGAGGAATCTTGCTGGTTCATTGCCCACTGACGGTAGTGCGTATGGCTCTGTCTAAGATAACCAAATGGCACGTACCCAAAACCCAGTAGTAATTATCGACACCCTGCGCACCCCCATTGGCAAGCGCAACGGCGGTTTGTCCACCTTGCACCCCGGCGAATTGCTCGGCATTGTGCAAAAAGGAATTCTCGACCGCACAGGTCTTGACCCAGCACTTGTAGAACAAGTTGTTGGCGGTTGCGTTAGCCAAGTTGGCGAGCAAGCATTCAACATCACTCGTACTGCATGGTTGGCTGCTGGACTGCCGCTGACAACAGCTGCAACAACAATCGACACACAGTGCGGCTCATCACAACAAGCAACTGGTCTTGCGAGTTCGCTCATCGGTTCTGGCGTTGTCGATATCGCAATTGCATGTGGTGTTGAAGTCATGAGCCGAGTACCCATCGGCGCATCTGGCCGTAAAGACTTTGGTCTCGGAATCCCCATTCCAAAGACATATTTCGAAGAGTACGAAATGACTTCACAGTTTGAAGGCGCAGAGCGCATCGCAGACAAGTGGGGCATTACTCGCGAAGACACCGACAAGTGGGGCCTCATCTCTCAACAGCGCGCAATTCGTGCATGGGAAGAAGATCGCTTCTCAGGTCAGTTCATCGAAGTAGATGCACCTGAAGTCAATGAAGCTGGTGAAGCAACTGGCACACGTCGCGTTTCGCGCGACGAAGGCTTGCGTGAGACCACCCTTGAAAAACTCGGCACATTGAAGCCAGTGGGCCGCCCAGACGGTGTACATACAGCCGGAAACTCATCACAGATTTCTGATGGTGCAGCGGCTGTTCTCATGATGACAGAAGACAAAGCAAACCAACTCGGACTGAAAGCACGTGCTCGCATCGTGGATTCTTGCCTAGTTGGGGTTGATCCGGTACTCATGTTGACAGGACCAATCGATGCAACCCAGCGTCTCCTTCAGCGCAACAACTTGAAGATCTCAGACATTGACGTGTTTGAAATCAACGAAGCGTTTGCGTCTGTAGTTCTTGCATGGGCTAAAGAAGTTGGTGCAGACCTTGACCGCACGAACCCGAACGGTGGTGCAATTGCTCTTGGTCACCCTCTCGGCGCAACCGGCGCCTTTCTTGTCACCAAGGCACTGAACGAACTCGAGCGCACCGGTGGTCGCTACGCAATCGTTTCAATGTGCTGTGGCGGTGGCCTCGGAACCGGCACGCTCATCGAGCGTCTCTAAACAAAGGAGCGCGCATGGCGCGCATTCATGTAGCCATTACGGCTTTTCTTTTTTCAACGCTTCTATTCGGCTGCGCCCAAAAACAAGCCTCAGTCGCACCTGATGGTCGAGTTCATGGCGTCGTCACTCATGTCACCGATGGCGACACTGTTGCAGTTCGCTTTGGTGGCACCACGGAAAAGATTCGCCTCATCGGAGTTGATACTCCTGAAACAAAACACCCCACTAAGCCAGTTGGTTGTTGGGGGCCAGAAGCATCTGCGCATACTGCGGCATTACTACCGCCAGGCACTGATGTGTACGTCGTTCGCGACACAGAAGCACGTGACCGATACAAGCGATTACTGGCATATGTGTACCGAACAGCAGACAACCTTTTTGTGAACAAGGAATTGCTTGCGGGCGGTTGGGGCGTGCCACTTTCCATTGCACCGAACACAGCATTTGAAACCGACTTTGCCGCCGCTTCATATTCAGCACAGCAGGCCAATCTCGGGTTATGGGCACACTGTCGGGGGTAGGGTTTCTCTATGCCGAACAGCCGATCACTTGCCTCTCGATTGGGTTACAGCGACGATGCTCGGCTCGTCATCATTTCGTGTGATGACCTCGGTTCATGTCACGGCGCAACTGAAGGCGTATACCAAGCAATTCGTGATGGTGTTGCAACATGCGCATCAATCATGGTCCCTGCACCATGGGCACGCTACGCAGCCGACCAGTACACGGGCGAAGACATTGGCGTTCATCTCACACTTAACGCCGAGCACCCGCTGTACCGGTGGGGTCCACTCACACACGCACCATCGTTGTTGTCAGGCGAAGGCGGTTTTCCACGTTCAGTTGACGACTTGTGGGAGCACGCCGATTCAACCGAAGTGTTGCGCGAATGCCGCGCGCAAATTGAACGCGCACTGGCCTGGGGAATTGATGTCTCTCACCTTGCACCACATTTGACCTCCATCACTTTGCGCCCAGAATTTTTCGATGTGTATCTCGAACTTGCAGTTGAATTCAAACTCCCCATTCGCTTGCCATCCACAATCTCAGCCAATGCAGCTGGGTTTCCGTTCCGTCAATTAGCAGCAGACGAAGGCATCGTGTTTCCTGATCACTTTGACCATGACTGGCGTACAGGCAGTCGCGAGCGCGTTCTCTCCGCCCTTTCCTCTCTGCAGCCAGGCGTTACAGAAATTCACGTACAGCCGTCAATTGATACAGCCGAAGTGCGTGCATTAGGCGAAGTGGCAGTCGGATGGATCGACGATCTTGCGCTTGCAACAAGCGATGAACTGCGTAACGCTGTTACTGCCAGTGGTGCTGTGCTTATTGGCTATCGCGAACTACGCGACGCCATGCGCGTTGGCTAGCGAATACCGACGAACATGTCGGTTTCCATCATTCCTTCTGGAACTTCGCGATGATGACTCTGCGCAAGAATCCAATCTTCCCACGGGTACACATCAGCTAGTTCTTCGTCGGTAAGACCAAACCAAAACTTGGCAGCCGGATCAACTTGTGTTGCATGTGCACGCAACGATTGAGTGCGCGCATACAAGTACTCACCAATGTGTAAACGAGTGGTGACGCGATGATCTTGCGATGGGCGATTACGCCAATTCTCATCGAATGGCGATTCTCCGTATTTCAGTACCAATGCTTCATGAACTGCCAAGATTCGCTCTTTTGCCCACAATGTGTAATACATCTTCTGTGGTTGCCACGGCTCCCCTGCTTCTGGATACCACGCGGGGTCACCTGCACGGTCAAATGCCAACACACTCGCATCGTGTACTCGCAAATGATCAGGGTGCGGATAACTGGCCTGATCATCGTTGTACGTGAGAATTACTTGAGGTCGCTCCAGGCGAATAAGGCGCACAAGACGTCCTACTGCTTCGTCAAGATCTGCCATGTGAAAGCAATCAGGATTGTTGTTTGATTCAGAACCAGCCATGCCTGAATCTCGGTAGCCCAACATATGCAAAGCAGAAAAGCCGATTGCTTCGACCGATTTGCGCAACTCTTCTGGACGAACAATTG
>JBILOM010000117.1:0-4067 GCA_044374495.1 Ilumatobacteraceae bacterium
GAACACCTCATGAACCAAACAGTACATTGAACTCATGGCTGTTCTTGAAGTAGAAACATTCACCCTCGTAACGGGAATTGATGCGCTTGTATTTCGCGCCCTGGACGAGCAGATGCAGGAATGGTGCTACGTACATCGCCCAGGTCTTGCGCGTCGCACGACTGCCCGTGCAGAAAACGGTACGTATGTAGTGATCACGTTGTTCGGTGAGGTATCACAAGCCGACAGCTCGTATTACAAAAATACCGATGCTGTTGTTGCTGCGTGGAGTGCCGCAATTACTGAATCAAGCCGCAGTGTTGCGGTGTATTCACTGTTGTAATTACTGCTGAACCAACGTAATCGGGTTGCCTTCAGGGTCTTCAATACCTGCAATCAGCGCACGGCCAGGAATCTGAAACGGTTCTGATGTCAACGTGCCACCAAGTGACACTGCCATCGCGCGTGACGCTTCAACGTTTTTTACCTGAATGAAAAGTGTGACTCCACCACGAGTGCCTTGACTCATGTGGCCACCAATGCCATTTTCCGGACCACCAATGCCTGTAGGAATCTGACGAAGGAAACCTTCACTGATGTCCCAATTAAACATCTGGCGATAAAACGGTTCGAGCACATCAATATTCAGTGCTTCAATCTGAAAATACACAACAGGGCGTGCCCATTCGTTCGTCATTTTGTTCTCCTATCGGCTGAAGGCTGCAACCACTTCAACGTGGTGCGTCTCTGGGAAAATGTCTAACACTTCTACTTCGCCTAACTTGTAGCCGGCGTCGCATAGGTACTTTGCGTCACGCGCACCTGCAACAGGGTCACAACTGACCAGGATGATTGTGTGAGCATCAGTAGCAATTACTGATGCTGCACCCATTTTGCCAAGACCATGGCGTGAAGGGTCTGCGATCACGACATCGGCTTCCATGGCATCCCACTGATCCATGTTTGCTTGCTCGATAGTTGCTGCACATTCAGCCAAGTTGCGTACTGCGTCCTTGCATGCAGATTCAGAAGATTCCACCAACATCAATTCATCGAAACGTTGTGAAAACGCGAGGCTGAAAAGGCCAATGCCACCGTACGCATCAACCATGTATCCGCCTTCGATACCGAGTTTGTCGAGACGACGCGATACAGAATCGATAATGAGTTCGGCTGCTTCGGGAGAAGACTGAAAGAACGAACCCATTGACACCTTGTATGTGTGCTCGCCCACTACTTCAGAAATAGATGCTCGCTCGCCAGTTTTCAAACCAGCAGGAAGACCGTTTGCAAGTTTGCCTTCGTGGCACCACACACCAATGTTGTTGGTTCGTGCGCCAACACGAATAGTGACTTCACCAGCGCCTTCAAGAACTGGGTTCGCAATGAAGTCGTTAATAAGCGGGTGAGCAATCATGCAATTGGTAACAGGAACAATGTCGTGTGAATCATGAGCGCGAAATCCGATGACACCATCGTCGCCAGCAACCATGCGCACTGTTGTGCGACGAGCATCTTCCGTAAGGCGACGCAATTGTGGATCAATTTCCATGCGTGCGGTACGGGCATATGCCTCGGCAACGATGGCAAGTTTGGCTTGGCCCTGAATGCGTCGTTCGATGTGTTGGAAATCGCAGCCGCCGCAACCTTCAGCCACATGTGGGCACGGCGGAACACGACGATTGGCAGAAGGTTCAAGAACTGAGATCAATTGGCCACGGCCAAAGTCTTTCTTTTCCTCAGACAAGGAGATCTCGACCAACTCGCCAGCAAGGACGCCAGGAACGAATACAACGCGGCCATCTTCAAGGCGGGTAATGCCTTCGCCGCCTGCGACGAGCTTTTCAATACGAACAGAATGGGGTGTTGTCACCGTGACAGGATACGGCGCAAGTCCGAGCGAAAGTCGTTTCGCTAGTGTGAGAGGCGTGACATTGCCTGTTCTTATTGCCCCATCAGTCCTTCCTGCCGATTTTTCGAAGATCGGCGAAGAGGTTCGCGCTCTCGATGAGGCCGGCGTCGACATTATTCAGTGGGACGTCATGGATGGACAGTTCGTACCGAACCTCACATTCGGGCCTGACGTCATTGCCTCAGCCCGCTCGTACAGCACTAAACCATTCGAAGCGCACCTGATGGTGCTGACCCCTGATGTGATGGCGCAACGCTATGTAGAAGCAGGATGCCAACGACTCATTGTTCATGCTGAAGCGTGCACACATTTACATCGCACATTGGAAAACATTCGTGGCATGGGTGCAACAGCAGCTGTTGCACTAAACCCACATACACCAGCAAGCACAGTTGAGAATGTTCTTGACCTCGTTGACATGGTGCTGGTGATGACCGTGAACCCAGGCTTTGGTGGCCAGAGCTACATCAAGACAATGGAACCAAAAATTCGCCAAGTACGCGACATGATTACAGCGCGTGGTCTCGGAGACTCTGTGCACCTTGAAGTTGACGGCGGCATATCACCAACAACCATTGCAGGCGCTGCGAAAGCCGGAGCAAACGTTCTGATTGCGGGTAGCGCTTTGTATCGCGACCCGAAGGGCCTTGCACACGCAGTCACCGAATTGCGCGCATTGGCTACAGCAGCATTCACTGCCTAACTGTTTCTCTAGCGACGCAGTCCGCGACGAAACCACACAAGAGCTAGTAGCGCCAGAAAAACCAGCAACGTTGGCAATACCAATGCGGCAAGTAACCGGGCTGGTTGATCAAAGACGGTAACGAACAACCCAGAGTCAATGCTGGTGCCGTCGTCGTGCAATGTTCGTGCTGCTGCTTCGAATTTCGGACACCGCACATTTGAGCCCACCACTTCAGCCCCGCCAAAGAGTTCGTTTGAATCGCGAATGGTTGACGACAGTTTTGATGTGACGCTGTCGAGAGCAACACCAACAATGTAGGTCTTGTTCTTTTCCAGATACTTCACGTCGCGGCCGTACCGCACTTCCACAGAATTGGCGTCGATATAGCCATCAAGAGAACCCGCACGTACTTGCGTCACCGTGAACACGGCGGCAACCGGATCAAGAGACGTGATGGTCCCCACAAAAACTGCCTGAGCAACTGGAGGCAATGCGCAACCTTCAGGAACGGTGGTGACTGCAGTTGGCACCGTCGTCGTGGTCGATGTTGTCGTAGAGCTTGTGCTGGTCGAACTAGTACTGACTGATTCTGCGGGCGGTTGCGTAGTTGTGGTGGTTTCGGCGCTCACCAATACGGGTGCGCCAGTGCCGAAAAACAACACCACGAGAGTGATGACAATGATGATGCGGCGCATTGTCTCCACGCTACTCACCGAGAGTCCGTGCAGAACGGCGGTTGTGCAGCGATACTTAGTGAATGGGATTTAATCCGACGCGTAAACAAGTGGCCCGCAAAAGTGATGTGTGGTTTGTGGCAATGGCAATCTGTGTTGCCTTTGTACTTGTGGCATGGGCATTTCTCGGGTAATCACCATGGCTCGTGATATTTGGACTGATCTCTACGGCGAGGTTGATACGCGTCGCGTTCAACCGTATGAAGCACTGAAAGAGTATTTGTGCCCAGGATGCAACCAAGAGATTCCTTCTGGCATGGGACACACCGTTGCGGTGCCACGCGATGCACCAGACTTGCGACGCCATTGGCATCATGCGTGTTGGCAACGACGCGACACTGGTGCTACTCGCTGACCTAAAAAATATTTTCGTGCATTTCTAATTGCGTTCCAAGCACAGCCGCCACATCGAAACGAACGTGAAGTCCTGATTCTTCAAGAGTGCGGACAAAAGCAAAACCTGCCCGACGAACACGTTGTTGCTTCAGTTGAGTCATTGCTTCTAACGGAGAACCAAAGTTGTTTGTCGCGCGAGCCTTCACTTCACACACTGCAATCATGTTTCCGAGCCTCGCGACAACATCAAGTTCCCCACCACGCATGGTCCAGTTGCGAGCAATAACTGTGAACCCGTGCGCCACATACCAATCGGCTGCGCGTTGTTCTGCCCACCGCGCGCGGGCCAGGCGAATTGTTGCTAAATCTCGTTCGGATTCAACAGATCGGTTGACGGCAGTTCTTCCACGTTGACGTCTTT
>JBILOM010000118.1:0-4048 GCA_044374495.1 Ilumatobacteraceae bacterium
TTTGGCGGCCATTTCTTCCCACTGGTCAGGATGATCAACAAATGCTCGCAGACCATGACTGATTGCGGTTCGTGTTGTTTCCGCTCCGCCCGCGATGAATAACCCGACCTCATGGAAAATCGCTTCAGGCGGCAATTTTTGTCCGTCAATTTCTGCATTGGCCCATATCGACATGAAGTCATTACGAGGACACGCACTCACTTCTTGCATGATGGGCATCATCGCGCCAAGAAATTCTCGGTTTGCATCAATGAATTCATTCATGATGAGAGGATCGCGATCGCGCATATCTGTGCGCATCAATCGCTCGCTCCATGACTTAACTTCGGGCCACATTTCTTCAGGAAACCCAAGCAAACGTGCAGTCATGCGAGCAGGCAATTGCCCCGCTATCAGTTCGACTACATCAAACTCACCTTGCGTTACTGCTTCTGCAACTAGTTCTGCCACCAGCGCTTCTACTTCTGCAGTGCGCGTTGCAACACCTGCATGAGTTAGTTGGGGTTGCACCAACATGCGTTGTTGCCGATGTCGTGGATCATCCTGAGCAATCATGTTGCTCTCCCCCGGCGAGAGCACTGCGCGATACACGCCCTCAGAAGAGAACACTGACGAGCGTCGTTCAACGTCCATGACATCTGCGTGTCGCGTGATACCCCACAACTTGTTCTTCTCGTCTCGGTACACGGGTTCATTGGCGCGCATCCACGCCCACACATCATGCGGATTCGATTGGTATAAGGCTGGATCCAGAAGATCAATTGTCATTCGTTCAGTTGATTGGCTCATGTCATGTCATTTCTGTGAAGCGGATTGTGACCACGATTGTCCGGACTGTGGATTTGGTTCAGATGGAAGTTTTAACACGCGTTCGCCCAGAATATTTCGCTGCACTTCTCCTGTGCCCCCGCCAATAGTCAGCGCCTTAGAAAACATGTAGCCGCTGTACCAACTTTTCGACGTGATCGACTTGCCGCTAACCGCATCGTCCTGACCGATGACCATTGCATTTGCCCCAGTGATATCACGGGCCACTTCCATAACGGTTTGGCCATGTTCGTCGGCCATGATCTTTCGAATACTTGCTTCTGGCCCAGGCTGAGTTCCTCGAAGCCGCGCCGTCAATGTTCGCATCCGGATGATTTCTAGAATTGTGTGTTCGATGTAGATGTCAACGAGTCGATGACGCATTGTCTGATTCGTGATTCCCAATTTCTTTGCTTCAGCAATTACATCAAGTGCCGTTGGGCCGTTACCCCACAAGACTCCACCAGTTGACAACGACACGCGTTCATTTCCCAACGTAACTTTTGCCAACCGCCACCCATCATTGACATCACCAACAACATTGGCGTGAGGAATACGCACATCAGTGAAGAAAACCTCATTAAAGCTCTCCGCGCCCGCGATGTTCTTGATTGTCCGAATCTCAATTCCTGGCAAGTCCATCGGACAGATGAAGTACGAAATGCCTTTATGTTTCGGCGCATCAGGATCAGTTCGTGCAATCAGAATTCCGAACTTTGAATAGTGAGCACCTGTTGTCCACACCTTTTGGCCATTAACAATCCATTCGTCACCATCACGAACGGCACGCGTGCTCAGACTTGCTAAGTCACTTCCTGCGCCCGGCTCTGAAAACAACTGACACCAAATTTCTTCAGCAGTGAGCGCAGGCATGACATAACGATCTTTTTGTTCCTGTGTGCCAGCAAAGATGATGGTGGGAGCTGCCCATCCGATTCCAATTTGGTTTGATGGTCGCGACACACCAGCACGCGCCAATTCATCATCGATTATCAACTGATGAATAGGGTCCGCGCCGAGCCCCCATGGCTCTGGCCAATGCGGAGCCACATACCCAGACTCGGCAATCTGAACATTCGTGGGGTTCGGGTGCGTCGCGAGCCAATCACGAATGACGCGCCGGCGCGGATCATCGTTTCCCGGGAGCAATTCATCCATGCGTTCACAGTAGGCGCACAGCAATTCCGAATGGTCAGCCAGAGTTTCCCGAATGCTCAAATCGGAGTCTTTACGGGCGCCCGACTACGGTTGCTGGAATGAACAAATTGGGATATGACGGAAAAGTTGCAGTAATCACAGGAGCCGGTGGTGGCCTCGGCCGCCAGCACGCACTCTTGCTTGCATCACGCGGAGCACTCATCGTGGTCAATGACCTCGGCGGTGCCGTTGATGGCGGAGGCTCTGATGCCAGCGCAGCACAAAAAGTGGTTGACGAGATCCGTGCAGCCGGTGGTGAAGCAGTCGCAAACCATGACAGCGTGTCAACCCCTGAAGGTGGCGAGTCCATCATCAAGACCGCCATTGACGCATACGGTCGTGTCGACATTGTGATCAACAACGCAGGAATCTTGCGTGACAAGACTTTTCACAACATGACATCTGAATTTGTAGACCCAGTAATTGACGTTCACTTGAAGGGTGCATTCAACGTGACTCGCCCAGCATGGATTCACATGCGCGAACAGGGTTACGGACGCGTTATCTCAACTTCATCAGCAGCAGGAATTTTCGGCAACTTCGGCCAAGCGAACTACGGTGCAGCGAAAATGGGTCTTGTTGGGTTCACTCGCGTTCTTGCAGCTGAAGGCGCTAAGTACAACATCAAATCAAACGTCATTGCGCCTCTCGCATTAACACGTATGACAGAAAACTTGATGGGTGCAATTGGCGACAAACTTGATCCATCACTAGTCACACCAATCGTTGCGTGGCTTGCCCACGAAGATTGTGACGTCTCCGGCGAGATCTACTCCGTTGGTGGCGGACGGGTTGCACGCGTGTTTATTGGTGAGACTCAAGGCTTCTTCAAGCCTGGTCTGACACTTGAAGACGTGCGCGACAACTGGACACAAATTCGCGACACTGATGGTTACCAAATTCCTGCAAACCTTCCTGAAGAAACTGGCATGTTCTTTAATGCCATGAAAGACGCGTGACCGCAGAATCAGTCGACACGTTCCGTGCTCGCGCAGCGGCATGGCTGACACAAAACCGTCAGCATGCCCCGCGTGACTATGGAGCCATTTGCCCCCCCGACCTTGTAACCGAGGCCAAGAAATGGCAACGACTGATTTTTGATTCCGGTTTCGCTGGAATTCATTGGCCAACGGAACACGGCGGTCAAGGACTTTCTCCCGCTCACCATGGCGCGTGGGTAGAAGAGTGCGCAAAGGTTGGCGTGCCACCTGTATTGAATATGGTCGGACTTGTGCTTGCTGGTGGCGCAGTAATGACCTTTGGTACTGACGAACTAAAGCAACAACACCTTCGCTCAACGCTCAATGCCGACAACGTGTGGTGTCAATTGTTTTCTGAACCAGGTGCAGGCAGTGACCTGGGCTCATTGGCAACTCGCGCCGACAGAGATGGTGATCGATTCATAATCAATGGCCAAAAAGTGTGGTGCAGCGGTGGTCGGTGCAGCAACTGGGGAATCCTCATGGCGCGCACAGACTTTGAAGCAAAGAAACACGAAGGTATTTCGTTCTTTCTTATTCCAATGGACTTGCCAGGTATCGAAGTACGTCCACTGAAACAAATGACTGGCGAATCTGAATTCGACGAAGTGTTCTTTACGGACGTTGAACTGCCCGCTGAATATCTCATCGGCCCATTGCACGGCGGATGGGGCGTCGGCATGGCGGTTCTGACGAACGAACGCGGACACATTGGTGCAAGCATCATTGGTCTCGAACGTCGTCTTGAATCAATGGCGAATCTCGGCAAGGGTCGAGAGCTCTCCCCTTCACAACGTCAACAACTTGCTGCTCTGATTTCAACCGGTACTGCCTACAAATCAGTTGCGCAAACCCAGGGTCCTGTTGCGTCCACTGCATCGTCACTGATGAAACTTGGTATCACCGAGATGATGTTCAACATGTCAATGTTGCGAGGAGACATCGCAGGTGCAGAGGCAATGCTTGAGGGCCCCGATTCGCTGGGCATGATGTCTGCTCCGGGTGGACAAATTGCCGGGGGCACTAGCCAAGTACAACGCAACATCATTGGTGAACGCTTGCTT
>JBILOM010000119.1:0-3976 GCA_044374495.1 Ilumatobacteraceae bacterium
TGGTGTCTTCGACGGTCGATCTAGCTTTTCGGGTTAATACCCGAATCGCACGGACTAGGAACGCTATCGGGAGATTTGGCTAATCCACATGGGAACCATCGAGGGATTTACCGAGGGAAGCGCTTCTCAATCCAGTCGGCCACGATTTCAAGGGCTTCGATGCGATGGCCCTCCAAATAATGGGGGGCGCCCTTCATTTCCACATATGTGGAGTCAGCAGCCCCCGAGGCGGCCACGATCTCTTTTGCTTCCCTGATACGAATTTCCGTGTCAGCCGTTGGGTGCAACAGCAGGGTCGGAACCTTGATGTGGGGCATGGTGTCAGCCAGTTTGGCGTGGCTTGAGAGCCCTGACCAGGTACTGAGCCAGCCACGAGAGGTCATTGTGCGCGCAAGCCCGCCACGGCCATAATTGGCCTCAAAAGGGTCTGGAAAGGCGAAAAGTGACCCCATTGGGCGTTCATCGGGTTCTAATGAGAGGTCGAGATAGACCGGATTGGCCAAGGTGCGGTAAATCGTGTGGTATTTGGTGAATACCCGGCGCGCCCGCTGCTCGCGCCACATCTCCAAGTTTGTGTCTTTGTGAATTTCCTGTAGGGCTGTTCCGGCCGCCTCGGCGTCAGCAATGGCCTGCTTGGCAGCAGCATCAATTCTGGCCACTCGGGCACGCTGGGCGGCTCGATACTTTGCCAGCCAGTCGAGGTCATACGAGCTTGGTTCTGGCCATGGACGCCATCCGTTATCTGGGTTGTACATATCAAGTTCGGGCACACGACTAAATGGATCATTTTCATCAGCCACTGACGGGTCGATGACTTGCAACATAAACACGCCTTCGCCTGGATGAGCAGCCATGCCTACCCAACCGTCACCGATTCCTAATTCAGCATGAGCCATGGCCATGAGTGAGCCGCCACCAGAGTTACCGAGCAAGACGACCGACTCTGCTCCACGACGTTTCATTTCGTCGTGAGCGACTTTTACATCGATGATGCAATTCTCATGCAGACAGTCGGTGTCGTTGTTTAGGTACCGAGTTGAAAAACCGAACACTGCATAACCAGCCGCTGCTAACAGTGGGCATGCGTAGTGCACACTGAAATCGCCACGAGGGTGCGACAAGATCACAGCAGTTTTCCATTTGCCGTTTGGTGGAGTCCACAACAGACCACGTACCAATGCCCCGTCTGGTGTCACCAAGCGAATTGACTCACGCGGAATGTCAACTGCTGGAGCGTCTTGTGGCAATGGCCAATAGTTCAAACCAAACGGACGTTGTCCTCCGAGATGTGCATCGAGATGATTCATAAGTGAGACATTAGACGGGAAATCAGACGTACGATTCACGAATGGCCCTGGTGAATGCGACAGACGTCGAGTCATTCAAGACAGATGGTTTTGTCGTCTTGCACGATGTTCTTACAGCACACACTTTGGAGACCCTGCAACAGGGAGTTGAGAAAAACCTTTCCTCCCCTAGTCATTGGGCAAACGACTACACACCTGAGAATACATCGGGACGATTCTTTGATGACTATGTCAGTTGGCAACGAATTATGGAATTCAAAGAAACTGCGCTTCGACACGAGTTACCGCGTATTGCGGGAGAGCTCATGAGCACTTCATCACTACGCTTTTTTCATGAACATGTTCTCGTGAAGGAACCAGGAACAGCAACCCCAACACCGTGGCATCATGACGACCCGTATTACGGAGTTGAAGGAATGAACAACGTGAGTTTGTGGGTACCACTTGATTCTGTTCCGACACCCATCGCTCTGCGTTTTATCCGCGGTAGCCATTTGGTACCGCGCCGATTCATACCTAATCGGTTTGTCGATGATTCGCCTTATACAAGTGCCGCACCAGGGTTTGAACTATTTCCCACTGCCGAACAGTTAGAAGAATTGGGCGACACTGTTGTGTGCCCAGCAGAACCAGGAGATGTTGTTGCGTTTCATTTCCGCACCTTGCACAGTGCACCAGGCACAACGAACCACTCAGCACGCCGTCGCGTCGTAAGTTTTCGATACGTCGGCGACGATGTGCGCTGGGTAAGTCGACCATGGAAAACATCCCCACCATTCGAACCGCAGGGTTTGAATGATGGGGATGAACTCGATGAAATTCGTTTTCCGATTATCGCGCTGTAACGCGCGTTGTACTTATTCTTTCGGACGTGCAACCAATGTTGCTGTGAGATCCTTGGTTACACCGTTTCGTTCAACCTTGATTTTGATCACATCACCAGGTGCAGAGTCACGAACAATCGCAATGAGCGCACCTTGACCTGAAATTGCTTTTCCATTGATTTGCAACACAATGTCATTTACCTTTAGGCCAGCTTTGTCAGCAGGAGAATCTGCTTGCACTTCACCAATTACTGCACCAGCGCCACCATCTTGGCGATCCGTGAGTGAAATACCAAGGTAGCCCTGCTCACGAACTGTGCCGCCAGCGTCTGCTCGCAATTGCGCAGCAACACGTTGTACTTCTGCCACTCCAATTGCAAAACCAATATTGTTGGCCGCCCTACTGCTATCGCCGTTTGCCACTGCAGTGTTAATGCCAATCACTTGACCGTTCAAGTTGATGAGTGGTCCGCCAGAATTACCTGAAGAGATTGCAGCATCAGTTTGAATGAGGCCATCTAGTGCACCATTGCTATCAGTAAGAGTTCTGTTCATAGCTGAAACAATTCCCGAAGTGACGCTGGGGCCACCGTCAAGTGCAAGCGCATAACCCACAGCAACAACAGGGTCGCCCACGGCGATGCTTTCCGGATCAGCGAATGTTGCAGCAGTTAACCCAGAAGCGTTGACCAATTTGATTAGTGCTAAATCGTTTCCTGCGTCGCCTGCAATAACCTTTGCGTTGATGGGTGCAGTTGTTCCGTTCAAACGAACACGAACACTTGTAGCGCCTTCAACAACGTGATTGTTAGTCAGGATCTCACCATCACTTGACACGATGATGCCAGTACCTACAGACTCACCTGAGCCCGAGAGACTGTCAACGGTGACGATGCTTGGCGCAATTGTTGCTGCGGCACGAGCGATGTCGGTCTTGCCAATGTTTTCCGGCTTGATAGGCGCTGCCGTTACTAGCGGTCCTCCATTTGACGAACCGTTCGACGTATTCGCTCCGATGAGTCCACCGATGACGCCGCCGCCGAGCGACATTGCCAGAACCAGCAGAAGTGCAACAACTCGATTGCCACGGGGACGTGCGGCGGGAGCTGTGGGAGGTGTATTGGCCCAATGGGAATCAAAACTCATGCCTTAAGTATCTACCCAAATCGGTTGAGAACCTGCAGCAGATATCGCAAGAATTTCGTAAGAATGCAAAAGGCACGACCCAGTGGGTCGTGCCTTTTGAAAGACAATGAATTGTCCGGGAAACTTATCCCTGGATTTTGATCTCGATATCAACGCCAGCTGGCAATTCGATGCGCTGAAGCGAATCGATTGTCTTGCTGTTTGGCTCGACAATGTCGATAAGGCGCTTGTGGATACGCATCTCGAAGTGCTCGCGAGAGTCCTTGTCGATGTGGGGCCCACGGATGACTGTGAAACGATGCTTGTCTGTTGGCAATGGAATTGGCCCACGGATCTTTGCATTTGTGCGAAGCACTGTTTCAACAATCATTCGAGTCGACTTATCAATGATGTCGTGATCGAATGCCTTGAGGCGGATACGGATGCTGTTGCTTGCCATCTTGATCTACTTCAAAATCTTTGTGACTTGGCCAGCACCGACAGTACGGCCACCTTCACGAATAGCGAAACGAAGACCTTCGTCCATAGCAATTGGCTTACCCAACTCAACAGTCATGTTGACATTGTCACCTGGCATCACCATTTCAGTACCAGCAGGCAACTGAACAGTTCCAGTCACGTCAGTAGTACGGAAGAAAAACTGTGGACGATAGTTATTAAAGAACGGCTTATGACGGCCACCCTCTTCTTTCTTCAACA
>JBILOM010000025.1:0-13418 GCA_044374495.1 Ilumatobacteraceae bacterium
GGTAACGGAAACGATGTCATTTCTTCAAAGCTTTCAACAGATTGGCTGGTGTATCAGCCGGAGAAATCTTGTACCACGCATTAAGAACGACTCCGTCCTGAATAAGAAAAGCAGATCGAACTATTCCCATGTACTTTTTCCCGTACATAGACTTCTCTTTCCACACGTCAAACGCTTCTGCAACCGTATGTTCGGTATCAGCCAGCAGAGTAAAACCCAGTTCATACTTATCGTCGAACTTCTTCTGTTTCTCAGGCTTGTCAGGACTGATTCCAACGATCACCGTACGACCAATGTCACCCTTAATGTCACGCAGTCCGCACGACTGTGTGGTGCAACCAGGAGTATCGGCTTTCGGGTAGAAGTACACAAGTACCTTCTTTTTACCCAGCGAGGCGAGCGAAAACTTCTTTCCGTTCTGATCGAGCAGTTCAATCTTTGGTGCTTTGGATCCGTCAGTCAACATGCTGCAACGGTAGTTCCTTCACTGCGCTGCTTTGCGCATTCCATGTCCAAAGAAACCCTTTTTTGGGCGCGCATGGGCATGATAATGATCAGGGATGGTGCGCATGTCATCATCAATTCGCATCTCGAAGGTGAAGAACTCAGACACAATCTCCGACAACCTCTCGTGAAGGCGGGCTTTCACTTCTTCACTAGGAAAAGCGTTGTGTTCCCGCCACACCACCATTGGCACAGAACAACTCTCGCACTCAGCTATCCAGCATTCGTCATCTTCATAGAACCACTCGGACATCTTTGCGGCCTGACACAGCTCGCACACTCCTTCGCCGAAAATGTTCACCAAGTTGCACCATCAAGTGCATTGCGGACTTCTGCAACGAATAGTCCGACCGCCTCGGAACCGCCATCGATCATGCGATGAACAACTGAGGCCCCCATGATTACGCCGTCAGCTATGCGACTTGCTTCTACCGCTTGGACCGCATTTGAAACCCCAACACCGATTAGTACAGGCTTGTTCGTAATCTTCTTCACCCTGGCAGCGAGCACAGTTGCGGTCAGCGCTAACTCAGCACGTTCGCCAGTTACTCCTAGCAATCCAACTGAGTAAACAAATCCTCTAGCACGCTCCGCTACGCGAGGAAGCCGCTCATCGGGTGCAGTTGGCGCAGCAAGCATCACAGTTTCGACACCAGCTGCGTCTGCGGCTGCGCACCAATCCCCTGCTTCTTCCAATGGGAGGTCAGGAACAATTGCCGCTGACACTCCTGCAGCGATCAAGTCACTGGCAAAGCGTTCATGTCCGGCGTGAAACACCGTGTTGTAGTAACACATCACGGCTAAGGGAATACCAATATCAAGGTTTCGAATCTCCTGAAAAATTGAAACAGGAGTCGCACCGGCCTCCAATGCAATCTGTGATGCTTGTTGAATCACAGGGCCGTCCATCACTGGATCAGAAAATGGGATTCCAATCTCGATTGCATCAGCACCATTGGCTGCACACGCGCGAACAGAATCGACCCAACCCGGATATCCACCTGTGATGTAGGGAACAAGACATTTGCCTCCGCCATCACTACGGGCACGCAGAGTGGCTTCAAGCCGACCGGTCACGTGAGATCTTTCAAGATTGACATCATTTGACCAACGTCTTTATCGCCGCGACCTGAAAGGTTCATCAGCACAGTCTTACCTTGCATGTTCTTTGCTTCGCGACTGATCCACGCCATCGCATGCGCGCATTCAAGAGCAGGAATGATTCCCTCTGCTCGAGACATCAATTGGAATCCTGCGATGACTTCATCGTCTGTAACGGTCGGATATTCAGCGCGACCAATAGATGCGAGATACGAGTGTTCAGGACCGACACCGGGGTAATCAAGTCCGGCCGAAATACTGTGAGCCTCTGCAACTTGTCCATACTCGTCTTGCATTAGGAAGCTCTTCATTCCATGCACTACGCCAGGTTGACCGCGAGACACAGCGGCACCCCCGGCTGGCTCCACACCAATCAATCGCGCAGGAGTGTCAACAAACCCCGAGAAGATTCCCATGGCGTTGGAACCTCCACCAACACATGCGACTACGAAATCAGGAGTCGCGCCAAGAAGTTCTTGTGTTTGTTCAAATGCTTCATCCCCAATTACGCGGTGAAACTGGCGAACCATGTACGGGTACGGATGAGGACCCATGACTGAACCAAGGCAATAGTGAGTGGTCTCTACAGAGGCAACCCAATCACGCATCGCTTCGTTTACAGCGTCTTTTAAGGTTCTGCTACCAGAGGTAACAGCCTCAACTTCAGAACCCAACAAACGCATACGGAAGACGTTCAATTCCTGGCGAGCAACGTCGACTTCACCCATGTACACCTTGCACTCAAGACCAAGAAGTGCCGCAGCTGTTGCAGACGCAACGCCATGTTGACCTGCACCAGTTTCGGCAACAATTCTTTTCTTGCCCATGCGCTTGGCCAACAACACTTGGCCTAGAACGTTATTGATCTTGTGTGATCCAGTGTGATTGAGATCTTCACGCTTCAAGATGAGACGAATTCCTAATTGCTCGCTGAGGTTATGACACTCAGTGATCATGCTCGGACGACCTGCGTACTCCCGCAACAACTGATCAAGATCTGCGCGGAACAACGGATCGTTCCATGCATCTGCGAACGCTGCTTCCAACTCTTGACAAGCTGGAACCAAAGTCTCAGGAACAAAACGGCCCCCGAACTCGCCAAAGCGGCCATCGGAACCTGGGGTCTGCAGAATTGACATCTACTTATTCCACCACGAATTTGTTGAATTCACATCACCAATAGGTGGGACATGTCATTCGTCACGCCAGTCATACGGAACAAAGTCGCCGCCGTCATATTCAGTTGGTGCGGCCGCCTTGGCATTCTCTATAAAACGCTTCAGGAGTATGGGGTCCTTGCGGCCGGGAACAGATTCAACGCCACTACTGACATCGACTCCCCACGGGCGAACAATTGAAATTCCACTCGCCACATTCTCGGGCGACAATCCACCGGCCAAAATTATTTGCAGACCCTCTGGCAATTCGGCTGCCATCTTCCAGTCGAACACGGCACCAGATCCAGGTTCCGGCGCATCAACCAAAATCATTTTTGTTTCGAAATCTTTGGCGCGGGTTGCATCAACCGTGCCAGCAGAAACTGCCTTGATGACTGTGCGCACATGCTGTGAAACTGCGGCGACGTCTGCAGGGCTCTCATGTCCATGAAGCTGCGCTGCCTTAACACCACTTGATTGCACCAATTCGATGACTCTTTTCGGATGCTCATCTCGAAACACCCCAACCGTCAGAATTTCTGGCGGTATCCGTCGAGTGATGTCGTAGACCTTCTGAACGGCAACTTGACGAACAGATGGCGCGAACACAAAACCAATCGCGTCAGCACCTAATGCCACAGCAAGAAGAGCATCGTCCTCATTCGTGATGCCACATATCTTTACGAACATGACATAACGGTAGTCGTGCTACGAGGGCCTACTGAGCCTCATTATCAACGCACAATTCAGTAAGAGCTGCTTCTGGGTTCGGTGAAGTCACCAGATGCTCCCCCACCAGAATTGCGTCATAGCCAGCAGCCCGCAGAGCAACAGCGTCAGCGCGGCCACGCACACCAGATTCGGCAACCTTCACCACATTGTTTGGAATCAGTGGGGCCATTCGTACGGCCCGTGCCTGATCAACCGCAAAAGTAACTAGATCTCGCTGATTCACGCCCACCAACGTTGCTCCTGCACGCATAGCAACGTCTAGCTCAGCCTCATCATGCACTTCAACCAGGGCATCAATATCTAGTTCACGACTCACTTCTAGAAAAGTCGACAACTCACTCGGTGTCAGAACAGCTGCAATCAAAAGCACACAATCAGCGCCCATGACTCTTGCGTCGCAAATATCGCGAGCATCAACAGTGAAATCTTTACGAATCACAGGAACCGTGCAAGCGTTTCGTGCCTGCTGGAGATCTGTCACCGACCCACCGAAATGGTTGCTATCCGTTAACACTGATAAACAAGACGCTCCACCACGTTGGTACTGCAGCGCCAACGCAGAAGGATCAAGGCCTGCATTCAAGTCACCCTTCGAGGGCGACCGACGCTTGATTTCTGCTATCACTGCCAAGTGCGGTGATTCACGAATACTTGAGGCGAACCCACGAGTGGGTACGCAACTCTTAGCCTGGTTCAGCAATTCATCGAAAGACCGTGGGTCGTTCTGAGAACGTGTGCGATGCCAAGCAACGATGTCATCTAAGTACGTGCGCGTCATGTTGAATCGGCACTCGTACGAGACGGGTTAGAGGCCCTTGCCGCCAAGTGGCGTAAGGAAGAACATCTCTGGGCGTCCACCCATGAATGGTGCAAGAGTCTGGCTGAAAGGGCCAAACCAATCAGCAGTCATGTGCGCATTCATTGCATCCTGGTTTTCGTAGATCTCATAGATCCACAAAATGTCCGCGTTTGTAGCATCTGCATGAAGCACGTACATACGAGTTCCGGCTTCTTTATTTACGTGCTCAAACGCTGCCTTGAATGCTTCAGCAAGTTCAGCACCTTTACCTTCAGCGGCGGGAAGTTTTGCCAACAATGCAACTGTGCTCATGATGAACCATTCTTTCTGGCAATAGCCAATCTGATGTGACGATATTACACGCCAGCATCCCGGGCTTAAAAGCCGAGAATTGAAGTGACTTCAGAGAGAAGACTCGAGATAGGCACGCGAACCTGTTCCGTTGAGTCACGGTGGCGAATGGTGACAGCATTGTCTTCCAGAGAATCGAAGTCCACCGTTACACATAAAGGTGTTCCGATTTCGTCCTGCCGGCGATAGCGCCGTCCAATTGCTTGAGTCTCGTCGTAATCGCACATGTAACGCTGAGACAAGGTCCCGTAGATCTCTCGGGCTAACGGAGTCAAAGTGTCCTTCTTTGATAGCGGCAAGATGGCCACCTTGTATGGCGCCAGGCGAGGGTGCAAGCGAAGCACTGTACGAGGTTCGTCATTCACCACGTCTTCGTCATAAGCGGCCAGCAAGAAAGCAGCCATGGTCCGATTAGCGCCAGCAGCTGGTTCTACAACATATGGGATATATCGCTCATTCGTAGCTTGGTCAAAGAAGTCGAGTTTCTGGCCTGAAGCATTCGCGTGTTGAGTGAGGTCGAAGTCAGTGCGTTGAGCAATACCTTCAAGTTCTCCCCATCCCCAAGGGAACAAGAATTCAACATCACTGGTGCCTGCAGAATAGTGCGACAGTTCATCAGCATCATGTGCGCGAATGCGCAACATCTCTGCTGGAATACCTAGTTCGATGTACCAGTCAAGACGAGCCTTGCACCAGTATTCGTACCACTTCGGACCGTCGGCTGGCGGAACAAAGAATTCCATTTCCATCTGCTCGAACTCGCGAGTACGAAAAATAAAGTTTCCTGGAGTGATCTCATTGCGGAAACTTTTTCCGACTTGAGCAATACCAAACGGCGGGCGCTTGCGGCTTGTCTGCAAAACATTGGAGAAGTTCAAGAACATTCCCTGTGCAGTCTCGGGGCGTAAGTACACATCGGCACCAGATCCTTCAACAGGGCCTGCTGTGGTCTTGAACATCAGGTTGAATGCACGCGATTCAGTAAACGTGCACCCCTTCATTCCCTGAGGACAATCGCGGGTCTCAATATGGTCTTCGCGAAAGCGGCGCTTACATACCGTGCAGTCGACGAGGGGGTCGGAAAAGTTCTCAAGGTGACCAGAAGCTTCAAAAACTTGTGGTGGGCCGAGAATCGCAGCGTCAATAAGAACAGTGTCATCACGTTGTTGCACCATCGTGCGAACCCACGCTTCTTTCACATTGCGTAACATCAATGAACCGAGCGGGCCGTAGTCATACGACGAGCGGAAACCTCCGTAAATTTCGGCACTGGGAAATACGAATCCGCGGCGCTTACACAGATTGACAATCTGATCGAGATCTTTTGCTGGCATAGCCTCTCAGCCTACAAGTGGCGGTCGAACACTCCGAGGCTTCGTAAGCGCCGTTCAAGGTGAGATTCCATTGCTTCCATCGCCAATTGACTGACTTCATGCACTGCTCCCGATTCTGGCAGTGCGAGCGCTTCATTCATTCGACCGCCGAGCACCATCCGCAAAATTTCAAGGGCCTGCGATGAAATGGGCACCCCAGATCGACATGCAGAACAATGACCGCCGCCTTCAAGCACATCGAAGGACACGATGTTTCCCGCCTCACCGCATCGAACACACTCGTCAATTTGTGGCCCATTGCCTTCAATCGTGAGAAGCCGCCAATAAAAAGCACCGAGCATTAGTGGCGAGTGCCTCTCGTTCAGTGCATGCAGAGCCCGAGACAACACTTCGTACAAATGCGGCACTGGCTCGCGATCAGGCGTCAACTTATTGATCGCTTCCAACATGGACAAGCCTTGATTGAGCCGATCAAAATCTGTGCGCAGAGCCGAGTGTGTGTGAACGAGTCGAACTTCAGAGACTGTGTCTAAGTCCTTACCCGAACGCAGAGAAACGTCAACATGACTCATGGGCTCTAATCGAGCGCCGATTGAAGACTTTGTCTTGCGCACACCCTTTGCAACCGCTCGAATTTTTCCGTGTTCTTGTGTTAACAAAACAACAACACGATCAGCTTCGCCAAACTTGTAGGAGCCCAAAACGACAGCGTTGTCGCGATACGTGGTCACGAATCGAGCCCGCCGAAACGCCTGTGACGCCGATTGAAGTCATCAATAGCAAGTTCCAAATGATTAGCTGTGAAAGCCGACCAATCGAGATCGATAAACACAATCTCGCAATACGCCAATTCCCACACCATTGATTCAGGCATGCGGTCAGGCGGACCAAGCACCAGAACCAAATCTGCATCTTGAGTTGCAGGAGCCAGAAGCGCCTCTGTCAATAGATCTTCGTCTACAGATTGCGGGTCAACTCCCTGCTTGCGCATTGACTCAACTATCGAGGCAAATCTGCGATGTCCGTCTGATGATGGGTCAACGATGATGCTTTGTTTCGCAGTGCGATGCCAAACAAACCGTTCGCAGTGTCCAACGTCTTCAAGCACAACTTTGCTAGTACTCAACAACTTCTCTGAGAATTTCCCAGCTTCTTCTGTCGAGAACTCTTGCCCATGGTGCGGCAACAAGGTCACCCAGTGAGCTCCACTGCTCTTCACGCCAGCAGCCAGAGCATCGAGACGTTGAGTCCAATCTGATGTTGACATCTCGGCCCACTGAGCAGGGGTGCCGCCAGCAACGACCACGTGGTCAAGTCCGGGGAATGTTGGCAAAGCACTTTGGGGCACGCAATAGTCTCCCACGCACCAACCTCGTAACGCGATGCTCTCCCATGTGGCGCATGGAGAAACTAGGGTGCAGATGCCATGAATGTGTCGACGAAGCCCCTTCCTATCCACGTGGCCTGCATTATGGATGGCAATGGCCGTTGGGCAAGTCGCAAGGGTCTGCCACGCACAGACGGCCATACAGCCGGTGAAGAAGCCCTCGCTGGGGTGGTTCGGGCGTGTGCCCACAGATCAGTCGGATGGCTCACTGTGTTCGGATTCTCCACAGAAAATTGGGTGCGTCCGCGAACAGAAGTCCGCCATATTTTGTCTCTCCATCGCAAACTATTTGGCCGCATCAATGAGATGAACGAAAACAATGCCCGCACCCGATGGATCGGGCGTCCTTTTGCTGAACCTGGGGCCAGAACACCTGTGTATGTTCAAAAGGCCATTCGAAAGGCAATAGCCGATACGGAACACAATTCAGGCCTTGTCGTCACCGTGGCTTTTGATTACGGAAGTCGCGCGGAATTAGTTCGTGCAACTCAACGCGCTATGACCGCAGGAACCGTTTCTGCCGACAGCATCTCTGAAAATCTGTACGACCCTTCGATGCCGTCAGTTGATCTTCTGGTACGTACTTCAGGAGAATCACGAATTTCGAACTTCATGCTGTGGCAGATCACCGGGAGCAAGGTGTTCTTCACTGAACGTACATGGCCGGATTTCGATGCCGACGAACTCGACCTCGCTCTCGCTGCATACGCCACTGGCGTCGCTTCATGAGTCGCTCCATTGCTGGCAACGCATCCATTGAAGCCCTACGCACCGTCACATCATCCTTCGAAGGCGCCGAAGAGCGACAAGGCCAGATTGACATGGCACATGCCATTGCAGAGACACTCGCCGCTGGCCGATCCATTATTGTTCAAGCAGGAACAGGTACCGGCAAGTCGCTCGGGTATCTCGTTCCTGCTCTTCTCAACGGTAAGAAGACCGTTGTTGCTACCGCCACGAAGGCGCTGCAAGATCAGCTGAACCGCAATGACCTTCCCCTGCTTTCGAAGCATCTCGGCATTGATTTTTCGTGGGCAGTAATCAAGGGACGCAACAACTATGTCTGTCGTCAACGAATTAACGAACTCAATGAAACCGCAGGGCAGTTGGAATTCGAAGAGGTTTCAGGACCAACAAAACGCGAAATTGAAACCATCGTCAAGTGGGCAGGCAAAACGCGTACCGGCGACTTTGAGGAACTACCAAAGGTTCCAAGTGAACGCGCTCGCATTGCAGTCTCAGTCAGCAGTGACGAATGTCCCGGAAAACAAAAATGTCCTGTTGGACACGACTGCTTTGCCGAAAAAGCACGCGACGCTGCAGCTGCTGCAGACGTAATTGTTGTCAACCTTCATATCTATGGCCTGCATATCGCGAGTGGTGGTTCGCTCCTTCCTGAGCATGAAGTAGTCATTTTTGACGAAGCGCACCAATTGGAATCTGTAATGAGTGACACCGTCGGAGTACAACTGGGCTCTGGTCGTTTCACTTCCCTAGCGTCAGCAGTACGAAAAGTCATTGCAGACCCCACTGTCACTAGCGCCTTGGAATCTCAGGGGGTTCGCCTCACACAAGCACTGACTCCGATGTCCGGTCAGCGAATATCAAATCCAATGCCCACGTCTGTTACAGAACCTCTCGCACTTGCCCGAATCGAAATCAACACCATCCTTGGTGCACTGCGCGGCATCACAACCGACAACGAGTCAACGCAGCAAAAGAGCTACCGGGCTCAGACTCAGGCAACGCGACTTGCTGAGGCACTTGACCTCGCACTCGGCACCATTCAGGGCTACGTTGCCTACGTTGAGGGGTCTCCCGATCGTCCGCAATTACGCATTAGCCCCCTTCACGTGGGTGAAGTCATGTCTGGTTCAGTGTGGGGAAACGTTGCTGCAGTGCTCACTAGCGCCACTATTCCTGCTTCTCTTCCCGAACGTGTTGGACTTCCACTTGAAGGTACAGAGATCCTGTCGGTTGAGAGTCCGTTTGACTACGAGCGCAACTCGCGCCTGTATTGCTCGCCCACATTTCCCGATCGCAACGCTCCAAACTTCACCGAATTCGTTCATGACGAACTTGAAGCGCTGATTACAGCAGCGGGTGGTCGCACATTGGCACTGTTCACAAGCAACAAGGCGTTGTACGCGGCCACCGCCGCAATGCGTGAACGACTTACAGTGCCCATCCTCAGCCCTGCCGATTATCCGAGACAGAAACTCATCGAAATGTTCATGGCAGATGAAAGTTCATGCATATTTGCTTCACAGGCTTTTTTCCAAGGCATCGATCTTCCAGGAAGAACCTTGTCTCTTGTAGTTCTCGACAAACTCCCATTTCCACGCCCAGACGACCCGCTTCTTGAGGCTCGGCGCGAGGCAGTCGGCCGCGAAACAGCATTCGGCCAAATCGATTTACCAATTGCAGCCACTTCACTTGCACAAGCAGCTGGTCGGCTGATTCGCACTGCAGAAGACAAAGGGGTTGTAGCGGTTCTTGACCGTCGCCTGGCAACAGCTGGTTATTGGAGGACACTTATCGCGGCTCTTCCGCCGATGGCCCGCACACGAGACCGCGCTGAAATTGAGCAGTTCTTGCGCGACATCACTTCAGCGCAATAGTCCCTACTAGTAGCCGAATCTTTCCAGTCGGTCAGCTTGCTGTTGCCAGTCTTTGTCGACAACAACATGCAGCTCTATGAAGGCACCTTCAGGCATTTGTGCACGGACGGCAATACCTACTTGTTTCAGTAGCTCACCGCCCTTGCCAATGACCATGCCTTTTTGGCTTTCGCGCTCGACGTAGATCTCGCAACGCACACGTGGCCATTCCCATTCGGTGACTTTTGTAGCAACTGAATACGGCAATTCATCTTTCAACACAGCAAGCAACTGTTCGCGCACCAATTCAGCAATCCATTGTGCGTCTTCGGTATCCGTCACCATGTCCTCCGGGTAATACGCAGGACCTTCAGGCATCAATGCTTTTAGTGCGGCAAGCAATTCAGGTACACCCTCACCTGTTCGTGCAGAAACTGGGAAGTACTCCGCGGCGCCAAGAGACGAGACAGCATGTAGTTGTGCAAGGACTTGTTCTCTCGTTGCTTTATCGGTCTTGTTAACAATCACAAATGCTTTTGCAATATCAATATGATCCGCTACCCACTGGTCGCCACGGCCAAACGGCTTCGTTGCATCTACGAGAAGACAAACAACGTCAACGTCCTTTGCACTCTCTAGCGCAGTTGCATTCACCTTCTCACCGAGCAAAGTGACGGGTTTGTGCAAACCCGGAGTATCAACAAACACAACTTGTGAATCTGGTGCATGATGAATGCCGCGAATTCGAGTTCGAGTGGTCTGCGGCTTATTGGAAACAATCGAGATTTTGACCCCGCAGATTGCGTTTACGAGCGTCGACTTGCCAACGTTGGGTCGACCAACAAAGGTTACAAATCCGCTACGCACTCTTACAGAGTAGTAACAAATGCGACCGACTGTGCAAAAAGAATCCTGAACGGACATTTCAGTCCGCGGTGTTCTGACGGTCACCGATTCACATCGCGCGTCCTGCAACACTATGAATATGTTCTCACGCGCTTTTTCACAGCTCGATTTCCGCAAATGGTTCGACAGAATGCACCCACAAACTCTTGCGATTGGAACGTGGCTGCTCTACATCGACGCCGTTTTCTCAACTCTGGGCTTTCTTGACAAGTCAAACGAGTTCGGAGCCCTAAGAATCATTGGACCGATGACTGGATTAGTCGGACTTGTTTCGTGTCTGTGCTTGGCTGGGAGTGGTTTCCTGATGGCAAACGGAAAATTGCTTGGCTGGTACATAGGGATCGCTGCCTCGCTCAGCCATTTGTTAGCCCGGTTCATTATTTCTGCGTATCAGGAAGATTATGGATTCACCTACTCTCTTGCCGATCGAATAACAGGCGGGAACCTGGTTAGCTTCATGTTCGAAGCAGCACTTGTAGCGCTGCTTCTGCACCCGATGAGCCGATCATACGCACGCACCTGGCTCCGTTAAGCCAGACACAGCGTTCGTGTGCAACACTTTCACCATGGCACCACGACATATTGAATCTATCGACGCCCTCAAGGGCCTTATCGGCGAACATCTCGGCTACTCCGAGTACATGACCATCTCGCAAGAGCGAGTTAACCAATTCGCTGAGGCGACCGGAGATCACCAGTGGATCCACGTTGATGTTGAGAAGGCAAAAGCAGGACCATTCGGCGGCCCCATTGCCCATGGATATCTGACCTTGTCTCTCGGACCAGTTTTCCTTCCACAGATCTTCTCGGTCGGCGGAATCTCTATGGGTGTCAACTACGGAACCAATAAAGTTCGTTTCGTATCCCCTGTACCCGTAGGCGCAGAACTACGCGCGGGTCTCAAGGTGCTTGCGGTTGATGACACCCCGGGAGGCGCTCGAGTAACGCTCGAGACAACATTTGAATGCAAGGGCGCTTCCAAGCCTTCTTGCATCGCCGAAGTTATTTTTCAATACTTCTTCTAGGAAGCGAAAGGCTCAACGAAAGTTGGGAATCACCTTTTTAGCGAACAACTCCAAGGTCTCCGTAGACGGGTAGTCAGAGCACCATGGGATAAAACCGGTGCAACCTGCATCTAGATATCTCTGAATCTTCTCGCTTACCTGATCTGGCGTGCCCACCAAGGCCTCATTGCGCCATTCAGTTGCATCCTTGCCCCAAACATTCAAGCTTCCAGCCTTGACGATTTCCTCTTCAGTTTCACGAATGAATACTTCGCTAGAAATTGTCTTGCGGATCGAGTCTTCATCGCGGCCAACGACGGTGCAATGTTTCTGCAAAATGGCACGCTTCTTGATGAATTCGTCTACAGAACTTCCGAAGTTTGCAACATCTGCATGTTCAGCAACCACTCGGAGCGTGAGCTGTTCTCCACCGCCCCCGATCCACACAGGAGGATTCGGCTTTTGCAGTGGCTTCGGGTCACAGTTGGCCCGCAACATCTTGTAGTACTTGCCGTCATACGTCGTCTCGGCATTGGTCCACATGGACTTGACAATTTCTACAGTCTCACGCAACATCCCAATGCGGTCTGAAGGCTTGGCAAACTCATATCCATAACCCTTGTACTCACTTTCATACCAACCAGCACCAATGCCCCAGTCAAGGCGCCCACCAGAGATCACATCGACGGTTGAAGTAATTTTTGCGAGCAATCCAGGGTTGCGATAGCTGTTGCACCCGACCATCTGTCCGAGACGAATGCGAGACGTCAACTGACTCATCGCTGCAATGGTGGTCCAGCATTCAAACACAGCTTCTTGAGCAGGCTTTGGCACGTTATGGAAATGGTCGTAGACCCAAATTGAGTCATAGCCAAGATTCTCTGCAAGGACAGCAACGTCGACAGCGGTCTTCCATTGTTCAGCGGCGCCAGTGATGCCGGCTAGTTCCATCTTCCATCCTTGAGGAATGAAAACTCCAAATATGGGTGTGTGGGATTCGTTCGACATAGTCCCTCCTTGTGTGACGAGGTTATCGTTCAACAATGTCGCAATTCCCACCCGCCCTCATTGGTATCGCTGAAATTCATGAAGCAATCGCAGCCACTCGACCAGACGAAGAATGCCTCATCTTTCGCGACAAGCGTCTCACATGGGCAGACGTAACGAGGCGAACTCGTCAGTTAGCTAACTACTTCGCTTCACAAGGTCTTGGTTGCACGACCGAACGAAACAAGTTGAACGGATGGGAATCCGGGCAAGACCATGTGGCCATTTATCTTCATAACGGAAACGAATACATGGAGACCATGCTCGGAGCTTTTAAAGCCCGTGTTGCGCCATTCAATGTGAATTACCGCTATGTAGCTGAAGAGTTGCAGTACCTTTTGTCGGACTCGAACGCAGCCGCATGCGTTATTCACTCACGCTTTGCACCTCTACTAGCGGAGATCATCTCTGGGCTACCGAACCTACGTGTGATTCTGCAGGTACCTGATGCGTCGGAAAATCCATTAATAGAAGGTGCAGTTTGGTACGAAGATGC
>JBILOM010000026.1:0-13380 GCA_044374495.1 Ilumatobacteraceae bacterium
CATCTGTACCCATTCCAGACCCAGAGCGGCCAATCTCATCCGGATTCATCCAGGGAGAGCCACCATCGCCCATGAACCCACCTTCAGGTTGTCGCTTTCGCACACGTTGTCCAGCAGCGAGCGAGAAGTGCGCAGCTGAAGAGCCTCAACTACGTGAAGTAGCTGTGGGGCACTTTGTGGCTTGCCACCACCCCATCGAAGAATAACTACGGCTCTGGCCAGCCCGGAGTTTCAGCATCTAGTTCGACACCCATGGTGTTGAGGAAACCCGAAACCAATCGGTACATTCCTGCAACCATTACTAGTTCAACCAATTCTGCTTCATTCCATTGTGCAGTCAGTTCCGTCCACGTTGCAGTGCTGACGCAGTCGTCTGCACACAATTCGTCACTCATTTTGATAAGCGCTCGGTCACGATCGTTCCAGCCATGTTGTTCGACATCTTTGGTTAGTGCGTCTATCTCTTTCAGAGAAAGCCCCACACGCTGTCCAATGAGTGTGTGCTGCCCAAACTCGTAGACAGATTGGCATTTCCAACCGACGCGCAGGATGACTATCTCTCGTTCACGGTCGGGCAACAAACCCTTGTTCAAGAACATGCCTGCGAAGTTCATGAACCTCTTCAAAAGGCGCGGGTGATGCGCGATCGTGCCGAAAATGTTCAGGGGTGTTCCGGCCGGGGAATTGATACCGCCTCCCATAATGACCTTCACTTCTTCGGTCATCTCCCCCACAGGATTGATACGTGGTTCGGCAGGTCGTAGTGACCCAAGTGGCGATTCATTTTCATTCACGCCCCATTCTGACTCATTCCTAACCCCGCCCCGAACCCGAACTACCGTTAACGCATGCCAAGTAACTCATTGTTTCCCTTCAGCGGCGAGTTACTTCCTAGCGATGGATCCGCTGTGCTTTTCCCAGACTTTCTCTGCGAATCCGATGCGGACAAATACTTCTCGGGCCTTCACAACAACACACCGTGGGAACAAAACTTCATCAGACTCTTTGGCAAGGAGGTCTCTGAACCTCGCCTTTCCACTTGGCACGCCGAGGCAGATCTGCCGTATACGTACTCTGGGGTACCTCGCACACCTCACCCCTGGAAAGAGCCTCTGTCATCCCTACGAACTGCCTGTGAAGCCCACACAGGTCAGTCGTTCAATGGCGCCCTTCTGAATCTGTACAGAACTGGCCTAGACGCCATGGGCTGGCATTCAGACGATGAAGCAGTCAACGGCCCTAACCCAGTCATCGCCTCGATCAGTTTGGGCGCAGAGCGCAGATTCGATTTTCGTCATAAACAATCACGCGAGATGATCTCGGTGGTTCTGCCCCATGGGTCCTTGCTTGTTATGTCGGGCGCATGCCAGACCTTTTGGCTTCACCGAATCGCAAAAACCACGCGCCAGACCGAACCGCGCATCAACGTAACTTTTCGACGACTTATTCAGACATAGAAGTATCTGTTCAGTTGACTTGTTTGTCGCGGCCTTCCCAGTATGGTGCACGCAATTTGAACTTTTGCAATTTTCCTGTTGCGGTACGAGCCAACTCTGACCGGAACTCGATTCGCTTCGGGCACTTATAACCAGCAAGTTTCGTTTTCACATACGTAATCAATTGTTCTTCCGTCAATGACGAACCTGGAGTCTTTACAACAAGCGCAAGCACTGCTTCTCCCCACTTGTCGTCTGGCACTCCAATAACAGCAACTTCTGATACCTCTGCATGAGAGAACACTGCATCTTCCACTTCGATCGATGAGACGTTCTCTCCACCTGAAATAATCACGTCTTTCTTTCGGTCAGCAATAGTGATGAAACCGTATTCGCCCTCTGAGCCGCCATCGCCAGTGTGGAACCAACCGTCAACTATGGCCTTCGATGTTTCTTCTGGCTGTTCCCAATACCCAGACATCACAACGCTGCCCCGCGCCAACACTTCCCCTTCGGCATCAACGCGCATCTCAACACCTAATGATGGCGCCCCTGCCGCACTCAGCTTTGCTGCGCGTTCTGTTGGGGTCAACGAGTCCCACTCGGTACGCGTGCGGTTCATGGTGAGCAACGGCGAAGTCTCCGTGAGGCCATAAATCTGAATGAACTCCCACCCGAGTTCGGTCTCAATCTTTTCGATGGTCTTTGTTGGCGGAGGTGCGCCAGCCACAACCATGCGCACCTGATCGCGCGAAGTATTCGTACCCGGAATCGCAGCCGCATCAAGCACCATGTTGGCTACAGCGGGCGCACCACACAGCACTGTCACACCGTGTTGGTCTATTCGTCGCAGAATCTCTGCGCCGTCCACTTTGCGCAGAATGATGTGCTGGCCGCCCATAGCTGTAACGGCAAAGACGATGCCCCAACCATTGGCATGAAACTGCGGAAGGGTATGGAGATAGATATCCCTATCGTTGATACCTAACTGCCATCCGAAAACCGCGGCATTGACCCACAAGTTTCTGTGCGTTAGCTGCACGCCTTTCGGGCGGGCTGTAGTGCCGCTTGTGTAGTTAATGGTTGCGGTCACATCTTCATCCGCGGTCCACGGCAACGGGTCAACGTCGTATTTGTACAGCACCGCATCAGATTCAGCACCGATAATGAACTTGTGTTTCGCAGTCACCCCAGCCAGAGCTTCTTCCAGTTCGGGGTCGATAATCAGAACTTCAGCTCCGCAGTGAGAAATGATGTACGACACTTCTTCAGCTACAAGTCGAAAGTTAATGGGCACCAGTACCCGTCCGTAGCCGCTAATGCCAAAGAACGCAGTCAGCAAACGTGCCGAGTTCTGGCTAACAATTGCAACTCGCGCACCCTGCGCGATGCCTAACTGGTCTAGAGCTGCCGCCTGAGCGCGAGCACGGCGCGCAACTTCTTTATATGTCAACGAACCCCATGAGGCACCTGGCTGGTCCGGTTCATCGATAACTGCAATTCTGTCGCCGTACACCTGCTCGGCCCGACGAAGATGATCAACAATGGTTAATGCGACTTTCATGCTTTATACCGTAGGCGGTTTTGTGTAGTCGGAAGTCACCGAGGAAATTCGGGAAATGAAAAAGGGGGCGGTGACCGTATAGTCACCGCCCCCTTTTTTGAGGTTATTTGCTCAAGGGTTTAGCCCTTGTAAATGCCAGTCCACTCGAAGCCCTTTGTTTCCATTGCGCTTGGCTTGGAACCATCTGGGTTCAAGAGTGCACCTACACCAAGCAACTTGGATGAGTTGTTTGTGAACATCCAGAAACCACCGTGTACTGCTGGAATGGCGAGACCATTCTCTTGCAGATACTTGGTAGCTGCTACCCACTTAGCTTTTGATGTGGCCTTGTTCGTGTCAGCCATAGCTGCGTAGAACAAGTTGTCCATCGTGGTGTCACCGTGACCGCCGAGGGCGATAACTGTGTTGTAGCCCTTACCGTAAGGAGTTGCTGCCATTGGGTTCTTTGAATCCGATGGGAATGCCTTACTGACGAAGAACGGAACGATGTAACCGATGGCGTCACCTTCAGCAGGTGTTCCTTCAGCGAAGTCGAACAAGTTTCCACCACCACGGTAGATCTTTGATACCAAAACGGCAGACTCTTCGATGTTTGTTGGGTTCAACTGGATTCCTGCTTTGACAAGCATGTCACCAATGAACTTTGTGTTCTTTTGTGACTGGCTGCTTGTGTCTGCGTACAGCGTGAGCTTGAACGGAGCTGCGGTACCAAGATCGGTGTTGCACTTCGATACGTAATCTTTTGCCAAGGCAAGGTTGTACTTAGGTGTTCCCTGAGTCGTGAACATGATGCTTGTCTTACCAACTACAGAACCTGAGTAGCTTCCAAGGCCCTTCAGACGCACTTTGTTGTATGCATTCCAGTCCATGGCGTGTGCAGCAGCCAAACGGCAATTCTTGAACTTGAATGGCGATCCGGCCTTACCAACGTTTGGCACCCACTGACCCCAAGCTGTCTTTGATGCTTGATACTGCTTCACGACTGATTTGCGCTTTGCAAGGTCAAGAATGAATGTTGCATCACCTGTGGTGAAGAAAGCAGCATCAACGGCACCAGAACGAACTGCTGCAGCACGTGAGGATGCTTCCTTGATGTTGATGAACGTGATCTTGTCAAGGTATGGCAACTTGCCACCTGATGCATCTTTACGCCAATAGTTCGGGTTCTTTACAACTACCAATTCATCAGCACTGTATGACTGCTTCATGAATGGTCCAGTACCGATTGGGTTACTAGAGCAAGTCTTTGAATCTGCAATCTGTGCATTGGCACGCATGACGTAACGACCTGCGCGGTACATGAGACCGAGGAACTCGGTGTCTCCGCGCTCAAGTGTTACTTTGACAGTCAAGTTGTCTACTACATCAACAGAAACGATGTTTGCGTTAACGCCAACACCTGTCGATGGGTATCCAGCTGCGCTGCCGGTAGCAAATGGAGCTCCGTTAAGAGTTCCGAATCCGGAACGACCAAAGTCGAGGTTCAACTTCACGTTTGCGGCGTTGAATTCTTCACCGTTTGAATACTTGATACCTGGGCGCAATGAGATTGTCCACTCTTTTGCGTCAGCTGACATAGCAAACTTCTCCGCAAGATGCGGAATGAACTTACCGTTTGCTGCTCGCTCGACGAGGCTCTCATAGATTGTGCGCGAGGTACCCAATGGGCCACCTGGAAGCGCGTTTGAGAAGCAGAAACCAGCAATGGTTCCGTCAATTGCTTGCACGACTTCGCCGCCGTATTTCGATTTCGAAGGCGTGCTATTCGCTGCCTGTGTTGCACTGCTTGACACCATGGTGCCAACCAGGACTGCTGCTACAGCAACTCCCCAGCGCCTTGCCCTCCGCGAACGGTTGGCTACGGACATTTGATTCATTCAATTACCCCCTGAATGTTGCACACAGTATGTGTGACATTCGTAACACTAGACGAGGAGACTTCCGATTTCAAAGGCCGCGGGCCCGATTTGTCAAATTCTCTGTTGTAGTGCGCAAGTAATGAATTTGCTCCAATTGGACTATTCCGCGACCACCAGAGCACGTCTTCCTCGGCGAATCTGACCTGCAATTCCAACTCCAGTGAGCCCCAGAGTCACGCAAACCATTGTGAGCAAAATGGCCAACATGTCACTGGGAAGCCTCCCCGCACTCAGCAGAACGTAGACATCTGGGACAAAGTACGTGAGAAGAGCCAATGGCAACCACGAACGGATCCGGTTCCACGCTCCGTCGATCACCGCCCCCACCACCGTGGCACTCGATTTTCCGTATACAACTGCCGATGTGAACTCAATACCCGCGAATGCATAAGGATTCACCCCGTATTTCTGTAGAAATCTCCACACCAAAGCTGCTCGCAGCCCTCCGTAGGCAACAGACACCAGGATCCATCCTCGCTCGAAGTTCGCCCGGCGAGTATCCATGGGTAGAGCGTACGGGGCACGCGCCGTAGGCTTCACCAGTGTCAAATACTGAGTCTTCCCAATCCCAACGTAGGGCCGGGTTCAGTATTCACGTTCTGACAGCCAGTGGAGCCCTGGCCGGGCTCATTGCACTGCAATCAGTAATCGACGGTCACATTCGCTCTGCCCTCTTGTGGCTAATTGTGTGCCAAGTTCTCGACGGAATCGATGGCCCAATCGCCCGCAAGTTCGATGTGAGCCTGCATGCCCCCCATATTGACGGGCATGTTCTAGACCTTGTTATTGACTACGTCACGTGCGTTGTTGTGCCGACAGTTCTGCTGATTCGAATGGATGTGGTTGAGCCACGTTTCACCATGGCCATATCTGGCCTGATTCTGATGACGAGCGCTCTGTGGTTTGCTCGGACTGATCAAGAAACAGAAGATGTGTGGTTCAACGGTTTTCCGGCGGTGTGGAACATTGTGATTCCTACATTCATTTTGTTAGAGACAAGCCAAAGATATGCAGCAATCATTTGTGTGCTGTTCAGTGTCGCTCAACTAACAAGAGTCAAGTTCCCTCACTTAGTACGAGTACGAGCATTACGTCAGGCCACCTACACAGCCACAGTCATCTATTTCGGTGCATTCATTTTGTTGTCTGCCCAGTATCCGAACGGGCCGCAGTGGGCACGCAACATAATTCTTGTGGGTCCCGTGTACCTGGTTGCAATTGTCACGTGGAGAACTTTCTTCCCGCATCGAAAAATTATTGGTCTGTCAATCACAGATCATTAGTGCAGGCTATTTTTTTGCCGCGTACACGTCTCGCAGATCCCTCTTCAATACTTTTCCCGTCGCGTTGCGTGGCAACTCTTCGTGGTGCCAGAACACTTTGCTAGGTACTTTGAAAGACGCGAGTCGAGTTGCAAGGAACGCAAGAATATCAGCGTCACTATCTGAACCAAATCCATCAGCTGCGACAAGCACAGCTGCAACTTCTTCACCCAACTTTTCGTGCGGTAAACCAATCACTGCACAGTCACGAACAGCAGCATGTTCAAACAGGACTGTCTCCACTTCTACGCAGTAGACATTTTCCCCCCCGCGTAACACCATGTCCTTTATGCGGTCAACAACGTAGACAAAACCATCTTCATCCACATATCCGGCGTCACCAGTGTGGAACCAGCCATCAGTAAAGGCTTTCTTTGTTTCCTCGGGTTTGTTCCAGTAACCGCGAACATTGTTCGGCCCATATACCCACACCTCGCCAATGTCACCTTGGCGAACTTCAGTTCCGTCTTCAGCAGCAATACGTATTTGGGTTCCCACGTATGGAAGACCAACACTGTCCTTCTTCGCAAAGTATGCAGCACCACTATTACCAATAACTGCTGCAGTTGTTTCCGTCAGTCCGTAGCCGTTACTTGCATTCACCTTGCCTGCAAACTCTGCCTCAATAGTGGCCACGGAGTCCGGCGGGACCGGTGCACCACCTTGACCAATCGCCGAAATGCTCGACAAGTCAAACTTTGAAAAATCGGGATGCTCCAGAAATGAGCGAACAACTGTAGGAACACCGCCGAAAACATTGACCTTGTACTTCTCGACAATGCGAAGCGCGTCACCCGCATCCCACTTGTACTGGGTGATAATGCACACCCCGTTCATGGTGTTGTTGTTCAGGCCACACAAACCAGCAATGTGAAAGAACGGGAAGGTCGAGAGTCCAACTGTTTGTGCTTTAGCTGGTGCTGCAGGATTCGGCGCAACACCCGCCATCTTTCCTGCAAGCGCAACACTGAACTTGTTGTTCCACATATTGGTTATGTAGTTCCGGTGAGTGCCTGCTGCACCTTTGGGAAACCCAGTCGTTCCCGACGTGTACAAAATCGTTGCGTAATCATCAGGTTGAATATCAACGTCGTGCAAAAATGCTGAAGTGCTTCCTGAAGCCTCGTCCCAGGAAGTGAGTCCAGCTCGTGCAGTGCCCCTTGCAACCAGAGCAACACTGATTCCCAGTTCGGCCAACAATTCATCGGACAAACGATCTTGACGCTCGCCATCCACAATTACTGCAGTAGCTCCAGAATCAGACAACGCATATTTCAATTCGTCAGCAATCCACCATGCATTCAAACTGACCATCACTGCACCAATGCACTGGGTCGCCCAATACGCAACAGCCCACTCGGGATAGTTACGCATTCCAAGCGCAACCCTGTCACCCTTCTTCACACCTTGAGACGTGAGCCATGCCGCTACAGAGACCACTTGCTTGTGCGCCTCGGCGTAGGTAAGAACTATGTCTTCATAGATGAAATACGGAGCATCACCTTGCTGTACAGCAAGAAGCCAAACATCGCGAAGAGAATCAGGTGCATTCTTGAAAACTCGTAAAGGATTTCCATGCACTTCTATTGTTTGCAACTCGAGTGGCATTCCTTCAGCGATCAATTCAGTAATTGCCTCGGAGCGTGTAATCATGAGGTGAGAATAGTCACAAGCACGACCATGCGTAGCGTTGGAATACAAAAGACAGCGTTCTCTCGCCTATCGTGAGCAAACACAACATCTTCAGGGGTTCATCATGTCTAAAACAATTCTCATTACTGGCGCAGGTTCAGGCTTTGGCAAAGGCGCAGCAATTGCTTTGGCTGCTCGTGGCCATCATGTCATCGCGACTACAGAAACTGCCGAGCAAGCAAAGGCATTGTCAGCAGAGGCTCCTCAACTACAAGTGGAAAAGGTCGACATCACCAATTCTGCAGATGTTGCAAAGATTTCATCATGGGATGTTGACGTCCTCATCAATAACGCCGGTTACGGACAGACAGGCCCAATGTCGGACGTTCCTAACGACCGACTTCGCAAGGTTTTTGAGGTCAATGTGTTTGGCACCGTTGCCGCAACTCAAGCAGCGTTGCCACGCATGGCTGCCAAAGGTTCAGGAAGAATCATCATCATGTCGTCTATTGCAGGCGTGCTCGCAGCTCCCGGGTTCGGGCCATATGCCATGACTAAGCACGCGCTTGAAGCAATGGGCAAGGCGATGCGTGCTGAACTTGCACCACAGGGCATCGATGTGTGCCTTATTAACCCAGCGCCCTACAACACAGGGTTCAATGACCGTATGGCTGACTCCATGTGGGAGTGGTTTAATGATTCTTCAATCAATGCACCCGCTGCAGAAATTCACAAGATGGTTGGCCAAATGGTTACAACAAATCAGATGGACCCTGTTGAGGTTGTCAACCGTCTTGTGGAACTCGTCGAAGCAGACACAACTACTGAGAACAACTTTGTTCCGGAGAACATTCGCGAACTCTTGAACCTCTAGTTCCGCCAACTAGAAGTTTCGCGCTGTACATTTGTACAAATTAGCGAGATCAAAATTCTTCTGTTTTACAAGTTCACGCCGTTAGTGGACCCTAACGCGATACGTCTTTGGCAACGCACCCTCTGTGAAAGCTTGGGCCTCAAAGGGCGCATCATTATTTCGAAACACGGCATCAATGGCACAGTTGGCGGCGAACTAGAGGCCATCAAGAGCTACAGACGCATCACTCGTGAATACCCTGGCTTTCACAACATCGATTGGAAATGGTCAGACGGCATTGGCGAAGACTTCCCTCGTCTTGCAGTGCGCGTGCGAGACGAAATTGTCACCTTTGGTGTTCCCGAAGAAATAGTTGTTGACGAGTCTGGTGTTGTCGGTGGAGGTATTCATCTGAAACCTCACGAAGTTCATGATTTAGTGGAACAGCATGGCGGCGACGTTGCCTTCTTTGATGGCCGAAATGCATTTGAGGCTCGTATCGGAAAATTTCGCGATGCAATTGTTCCTGATACGCGCACTACCCCTGACTTCGTACGTGAACTTGAGAGTGGCAAATACGACCACTTGAAGAACAAGCCTGTGATCACCTATTGCACCGGCGGTATTCGCTGCGAAGTTTTGTCGCTACTGATGAAGAATCGCGGCTTCAACCAGGTGTACCAAATGGACGGCGGAGTTGTTCGTTATGGCGAGACCTTTAAAGACGACGGCCTCTGGGAAGGCTCGTTATACGTCTTTGATCGACGACTCATGGTTGACTTCAGTAAAGACGCCAAAGTATTGGGAATTTGCCAAACGTGTGCGGGCCCGTCGAATCAGTTCTATAACTGCGACGTACCAACGTGCCGGGTGCGCATCATCTTTTGCCAAGACTGCGTCGACGCCTCAGAAGGCATCTTGTGCCCCGATTGCCGGGCGAACACATAGATCTATAGAGGCGACGCAGGGAATCGAACCCTGGTACAGGGCTTTGCAGGCCCTTGCCTAAACCACTCGGCCACGTCGCCAGTTGAGGTGCAAGCACCACGACTCTGCAATGTTATCGGCGAGATTGGGCCGCCACCCCTTCCGCTAGCCCTTACGGACAGCGTGGAAAATGGTGCGGGTACCGCTTGAGAGCAACATCTTTGACTTCACGGTGAAGCGCTCGTTAAGCAAGCGCTCAAACTCATCCAAGTTGAAGTCGTCGTGGATACCGTCGCGCTTATTGGTCAGCAACTTACGCACCATTGGATCATCTGCATGAGGCATTTCAATAATGAGTTCTGGCGTGAGATCACGGAACATGTCGAGTTGTGAAGCCAGAGGAACATGGAATGTGATTGCCATATGGTGAATAACCGCAAGAGCCATCACGATGTCTGGCTTGCCACGATTGAAAATGCCTGGTCGCTCTTGTCCGCGCCAGCCAACTCCGCCACCTGAATCTGTGAGGTCAACGTAGAGAGGAAGAATCTTTTCGTTCTTCTCCGCTTTCAACGTGTTGTACAAACGATCGATTACTAGAGGATCGGCATCCATGGCTACGACGTAGTCAGAATGGGCTGATGCGATGCGACTGAAGACGCCATCATTACAACCGATGTCCCAGACTTGTTTGCGTGGAGCAGAAGCAACCGCATCGCGAACAAACTTTTGCTTCTCATCAAGGCTTGATTCGATGTAGTGACCGCGCTCTGAGTATTCAGACCACGTCGATTTCTTGTCGCCAAGATTGATGCTGGAGACAATGCCTTCCAGTTTCTTCATGGTGGCATCAAGCACTTGTGCGTTTAGACCAGACTTCGCAGCTTGCTTTTTCATGTCAACGTTTGAATCGGCATAACGCTTTTGAGCAGCAGCATGAAGCACGACGTGTGTCAGACGGCCCTTACGAGGGCGTCGCAGGCTTGCTGGTAGCAATTTGCGCATCGTGTCAATTGAAATTCCATTTACGGATCCACGCAGCATCTGCTGAAAGCCAACACCGAGATAGCCCTGCAACATCAATGGGTATAGGAACATTTCACAGAACTGCTGATACCCGTACCAAGGATCACCCTTTTTGCGAACTTCGAAAGAACCCGCATCGATGAACTGAGCTCGTGAACCGAGGAATTGAATGTTGTACGGAGTTGCATCTTTGACACCAACTCCGTCAACAAGCGCTGCCCGCGTGAGTTTGAGTTGCAACAATGCTGCATCTTGCAACATGGAGAATGTCCACTCATACGGATATGAAATAAACGGAACCAACGGGTGCGTCATCGCAGTTACCCACGGCGAGCCGAGGCCGACTGAAGCCGGCTCAACAATGGTGGATTCAATGAGATCGCGCGATTCAAGCGCACGCTGAATCGACTTCTTCTTCCAGACCTTCTCAATGTCTGTGGCACCCATTTCAGTGAATGCTCTGACAACCTTGCCGTCCCCGACAAAGACCTTGCTCAAGGGGTCACGAAAAGAGCCTGGGTCTTGAAGAATGCTCGACATGGGTTAGTCGTGAGCTGAGGCGGTGTCGTCCTCGTCCGAGGATTCGAAATCTGGCATTGGCTTGCCAGTGAGTTTGGACTTGATTCGAGCTGACCACATCTTGACTGCGACACCAAGTCCAGCCACACCACCAGCGATGGCGGTGATAATCATGCTGCCAGTTGCGGCGTCTAAGTAAGAGAACATGGGGTCAAGGTTACCCGACTGGCTCACTTCCCGACTGAACCCTCGCAATGTCCTCTGATTTAGGGGCTTCGGCTCGTTATCATCGGCAGGTGCCCCAAAAGCCCGACACCAATGCAATCACAGCTGGCCGAGATGGTTCAGGCTCGTTGTCGCCTTCTATCTGGCCGAATTCGGTCTGGGAGTCAGACAGTCTGCAAGACGCCACCAAGCGGGCTACAGGGCTTAGGTCTGAGACCTTTTACTCTCGCTTTGCGAATCCCACAGTTACACAGTTTGAAAATGCCGTTGCAGACCTTGAAGGCGCTGAATCCTCATTGGCCTTTGGCTCTGGCATGGGAGCTATTGCCTCCGTCATCTTGTCGTTCTGTGGAAACGGATCACACATTGTTGCCCAGAACAATCTGTACGGCGCCACCTTGTCTTTCTTACAAGGACCATGCGCACGTTTTGGAATAGAAACCACATTTGTTGACCCCACCGTCTCTGGTTCATTTGCTGCTGCGGTAATTCCAGGCAAAACAATGTTGGTGATCGCTGAGACTCCATCGAATCCGAGACTTGCAATTACAAACCTTGCTGAACTTGGAGCCATTAGAGGTCCATTCACTGTTGTTGATTCGACTCTTGCTACACCAATGGGGCAACGCCCTCTTGATTTCGGAATTGACATCGTGTTGCATTCCGCTACTAAAGGCATCGACGGACACAACGACGCAATGCTTGGCGTGATTGCTGGCGAGAAAGATCTCATTGACTCAGTGTGGGGATACGCAGTCATGCACGGCGCAGTGGCCTCGCCTTACGACGCAGCAAATGGTTTACGAGGAATACGCACCTTGGGAGTTCGCACAGAGCGACAAAACCAAACCGCACTCATTCTGGCCCGGTCATTAGAAGGCCACGCCAAGGTTCTTTCGGTGTCACACCCATTCTTAGAATCGCACCCACAACATGCATTGGCACGTGAGCAAATGAGGCTCGGTGGAACCGTGATAGCGGTTGAAATCGCTGGCGGCTTTGATGCGTGTCAGTCCCTTGTTTCACAACTTCAAGTTGTTCGCATCGCTACTTCATTTGGTGGGCCTGAGACATTGGTATGTCATCCGGCCACCAGCACACACGTAGGGCTTTCACCAGAAGCGCTCACCACAATGGGCGTGACTGACGGACTTCTTCGATTCTCAATTGGTCTTGAAGATGCCGATGACTTGGTCGACGACATTCACCGGGCACTAGCCACGTTGTAACGGCTACGCCTTCTTCGGAAGACGCGGAATAAACACACTGGTGCGCATTGCGTATTCTGCATAACCTTCACGGCGCTTATTCATTGAATGCTCCAACATAGGAACACCAGAAACCTTGAGCAAGAGATACGTCATGACAACTGGTCCGATTAGACCGATGACGCCACTGCCGGTTTCAGCAGCAACTATTCCTATTCCCCACCACAACAGTGCGTTACCGAAGTAGTTGGGATGACGCGTGAGGCTCCACAGGCCTGTCTGCATTACTTTGCCTGCGTTAGATGAATCGCGTTTGAAACGGGCTAATTGCCAGTCGCCAATTGCTTCAAATAGAAAACCAACAGCCCACACCATGATCCCGATAACTGCGATTGGGCCAACACCAGGAGTGGAATCTGAGTTACCAAACATCACGGGCAACGAGACAGTAAACATCAACGCACCTTGTAGCCCGAACACAGTGACCAGACTGATAAGTCCGAAATTCGGACCTCTCTTTTTGCGCATCAGTTTGTAGCGCCAATCTTCGCCATGACCAAGATTGCGCTTCGCCAGATAACTACCGAGACGAAGTCCCCATAGCCCAACCATGAACGCAAGCAATGCCTGCCGTGTTGAATCACCGTCGATAGTCAGTGCAAGCACCCACGAGGTGATTGCAAAACCAAGACCCCACGTAATGTCAACAATCGACGCATTCTTGATAACCAGACTTATCAACCACGTAA
>JBILOM010000027.1:0-13344 GCA_044374495.1 Ilumatobacteraceae bacterium
TTCAACAATCCGGCGATGCCGTGGCACGAATTAGAAGCGCGTCTGTCTGATGGTCGAGCGCCGTCTTCGGTGGGCTGGAACGCCGGTGGCGATGGGCCGGCGTTTAGTGCAACGCGTCAACCGTTTGAACCTGTGTTGTCGCGTCAGCAACCAACAGTGCCGTATGCGGAATTGCATTGCACATCAAATTTTTCTTTCTTAGAAGGTGCAGCGCATCCTGAAGAGTTGGCAGAGGTGGCAGCAGCGCTCGGATTATCTGCACTTGCCATTACTGATCGCAATGGTTTATACGGAGTCGTGCGTTTTGCAGAAGCAGCACGTGCGGTGAACTTGCCAACCATCTTTGGAGTGGAACTTGATTGTGCTGCTGGCGACATTGTGTTGCTGGCACGCGGGCCATCGGGGTATGCGCGTATGGCGCGAGCAATTAGTGAAGGGCAACTTGCCGGCAGTAAAGGTGCTCCCGTGTTTTCTTTTCCCACGGTGGGGCAAACAGTGCGTGATCATTGCTTAGTTCTTACAGGTGGGCGTACCAGTGCAGTAGTGCAGGCGTTGGTGCAACACGGCCCAGCAGAAGCAGAACGTTCATTACGTTCGTTAATCGAGCACTTTGGGCAACGCAATGTACTGGTGGAACTGTGGGATCACGGCGACCCTATTGATGCCGTGCGTAATGACCAGTTGGTGCAGTTGGCAGCAATGCTTGACCTTGAGTGTGTTGCTAGCAACAACGTCATGTATGCGGTGCCGGCACAACACCGTTTGGCAACAGCATTAGCGGCAGTGCGTAACAGGTGTGGTCTCGACAGTATTGATCATCTTTTGCCTGCTGCGGCAACGGCGTACTTGCGTTCAGGGGTTGAACAGCAGAGGCGCTTTGCGCGCTACCCAGGTGTTGTGGAGCGCACAGCAACGCTTGCCCAAGAGATTGCTTTCGACTTGTCATTGGTGGCACCACAGTTGCCCCCGTTTCCGTGCCCTGATGGCCATACAGAAATGTCGTACTTGCGGCAACTGGTTGCGCGCGGTGCACAACACCGATACGGCGAGAAACCAGCTGCATCAAGCGAAGACTTGTCATTGCGCGCACGTGCGTGGCGCACTATTGACCATGAATTAGAAATCATTGAAACGCTTGGTTTCGCAGGCTATTTCTTGGTGGTGTGGGACATCGTTCGGTTTTGTACCAAGCAAGGCATTATGTGCCAAGGCCGTGGCAGTGCTGCAAACAGTGCCGTGTGTTTCTCGCTTGGTATTACAAAAGCTGATGCGGTGTCGCTTGGTTTGTTGTTTGAGCGGTTCTTGTCACCAGAGCGTGATGGGCCGCCCGACATTGATATCGACATTGAAAGCGGTAGGCGAGAAGAAGTAATTCAGTATGTGTATGCCCGTCATGGGCGTCACCATGCAGCACAGGTTGCCAATGTCATTACATACCGCTCGCGTTCTGCAGTGCGCGACATGGCACGTGCGTTGGGGCACAGAACTGATCAGCAAGATTCATGGAGCAAACAAGTTGATGCATGGGGCACGGTTGCTATTACTGCCACACAACGCGACCATGACATTCCTGACTTGGTGTTAGAGATGGCGGCCGAAGTGGAACATATGCCACGACACTTAGGTATTCACTCGGGTGGAATGGTCATGTGTGACAGGCCCATCATTGAAGTGTGCCCAGTTGAGTGGGGGCGCATGGCTAATCGCAGTGTGTTGCAATGGGACAAAGATGATTGTGCTGCTGCAGGGTTGGTGAAGTTTGACCTCCTGGGTCTTGGCATGTTGTCAGCACTCTCAAACGCGGTGTCGCTTATTTCAGAACATCGCGGATATGAACTAGACCTTGCAACTATTCCGCAAGAAGACGATGTGTATTCCATGTTGTGTCGTGCAGACACGGTGGGCGTGTTTCAAGTGGAGTCGCGCGCGCAAATGTCAACATTGCCCAGGTTGAAGCCGCGTCGCTTCTATGACTTGGTTGTGGAAATTGCACTCATTCGACCCGGCCCAATTCAAGGCGGGTCGGTTCATCCGTACATTCGCAGGCGTAATGGTCTTGAACCAATTACGTATCTGCATCCGTTGTTAGAGAATTCTCTCGGCAAGACATTGGGTGTGCCGTTGTTTCAGGAACAACTGATGCAAATGGCAATTGATGTTGCGGGTTTTACGGCAAGCGAAGCTGATCAATTACGACAAGCCATGGGTTCAAAGCGATCACAGGCTCGTATGGAACGGTTGAAGGTGCGGTTGTATCAGGGGATGACAGAACGCGGTATTACCGATGCAATCGCCGATGAGATTTTTCTGAAGATGGCAGCGTTTGCCAATTACGGATTTCCTGAAAGTCATTCGGTGAGTTTTGCGTATCTTGTCTATTCATCGTCGTACATAAAGCTGCATGAACCGGCTGTGTTTTGTGCTGCGCTTCTGAATGCACAGCCAATGGGTTTTTGGTCGCCACACACATTGGTACGTGATGCGCGACGACATGGCGTTGTGGTGCGTACACCTGATGTCAACGCTTCGGGGCATGAAGCAACACTTGAAGTATGTAGTGATTCAGAAACTGGTCTTGCAGTGCGCCTGGGTATCGGTTCTGTGCGTGGCATTGGGTCTGAACTTGCCCGCGAGATTGCTGTGCATCGGCCATACACATCAATTGAAGAACTTGTTGCACGTGTTCCTGCTTTGTCGCGCAAACAAGTTGAGGCTCTCGCTACAGCCGGTGCATTCACCGACAGTTTCGGTGATGATCGCAGGCACGCATTGTGGGAAGCAGGTGCACATGGCCATGGCGATGTTGCTCATTTGCAAGGCATCATGGGGTTGAATTCACGACCCACATTGCCTGGCATGGAACCAGTGGAAGAAGCCATTGCAGATTTATGGGCCACGGGTATTTCGCCAGATGGACACCCCACAATTTTTCTGCGTGAACAACTTGCAGTAAAGGGGGTAGTTACTGCAGATGGGCTACCAGCTGTGCCTCACAAAGATCGAGTGTTGGTGGCAGGCATTGTTACGCATCGTCAACGCCCCATGAGCGCACGCGGTGCCACATTCATCAGTTTGGAAGATGAGACGGGCCTCATCAATGTTGTGTGTTCAAAAGGTTGTTGGGCGCGGTACCGAAATGTTGCGCGTGATGCATCGGCGTTGTTAGTGCGAGGCAGGGTGGAATCTGCAACAGGAGTTATCAATATCGTGGCTGAACAGTTGTTGCCGTTGTTTGCGCCGGCCACTATTCCGAGTCGCGATTTTCGCTAGGCAAACTATTCGTTTGGTGTTTCACCAAGACCGTCATTGAACATGCGGTATGTCTCATAGATGTCTTTGCACTTCTGACACATCGGCACTTGCTTCGGGTCGCGAGACGGCACCCACACATGCCCACACAACGCTTCAATAGGTGTTCCGTTGATGCGGGCTTCAAGAACTTTTGCTGCAGCATTCTCGCCGGGCTCGGTCTTCACAATGTGAGCCACAATTGGTTCGCCAGTCTCAGGAACCATCTCTGTCTCTGGTCGCGACTCGACGGGGCGAGTTTTGAGTGGGGTTGCCATGTCCAACAGTCAATCAGGTGAATGAGGTGCCGTACACTCAACACATGCCTTTGTATGAGTTTCGTTGCCGCACATGTGATTCCACATTCGATGAACGTCGCCCAATGGCAGAGGCCAATGCGCCTGCCACATGCCCGCAGGGCCATGACAACGCAGTACGCATGTTGAGCGTGTTTGCGTCAGTCGGTGGCGGTTCGGCTCAGGCAATGCCAGCAGCATCATCTGGTGGTGGCTGTTGTGGCGGGGGCTGCTGCTCATAACGCATGGCCATCTTTGTAGATGAGAGCAGATGGTGGTTCAAGGATCATCAGTGGTGTCACATGGTGAGCAATCATTCATTTGAAGAACTACATCTGTTTGCTGTCACGCTAGAAATTCCGCCGCGTGCTTTTCATGGCGATCATTACGACTTGCCGATGCATATTCGTGCCATTGCAATTGACCTAGGCGCACAGGTGGTGACCAGTAGGGAACTAGTGACTCATTTGGTGAGTTCAGGCTTACGAATGTCAGCTGCGCAACGTCGTGCTTATAAAAGTGCTGAGGTGCTAGGCCATGGGTCTGGCATGCCCGCAATGGACCTTGGACAATAAAGCCCACCGCGACCAATAACGACCCAGTCAAGTAACTGTAGCCCAGCGTTGTTGGTCACCATTGCACAATGGTGAAGCATTTCGACATCACCACATTGGATGGGTGACACCGTGCGTACCGAAACAAGAATAATTGAATGTGCATTCGGAATGCGTGAGCATTGACCAACGATGTTGTGAATGGTGTTCTCATTGATGGGGTTATCGCGAATTAATCCGAGGCCCCGCTGTTGCTGATCTGTAATCAGTGCATAGGTGTTGGCACGTAACGGATGTTCCAGTGCCAAACAGGCAACCCCTAGTGATTCGACTAGTGATGAGATGGAGTCAATAAAAGGACGTGGAATGTCGACAAGTGATGCGTTGAGCATGGAGTCTCCCGTTGAAAGTTGGAACACGGGGGAATGTGAAGCGCACGTTATGTGGCGGGTGTGTCTCTAAAGAAAGAAAGCGATGAAAACCACTGATGCCACCATGCCAACGACGGGCGCAGCCCATGCAACCCAGGCTGCGGTGCGGTTCCAGCGGGGCTCGAGCATTGCGTACCCAACAGCTGCACCCATTAGTGCTCCGCCAACATGGCCACCAATTGAGATTCCGGGAATCGTGAACGTGATGAGCAAGTTCAATAGCAGCGTCGCGCCGATGCCAGTTTTCATTGGGTTAACGCCACGTTGTTGCAAACCAACAGCAGCTGCAGCCATCAGTCCGAAAACAGCGCCAGAAGCTCCGCCCGTTAACGCATTAGGGCTGAAAGCAAGTGCACCAACAGAGCCTCCGAACATTGCAGCGAAATACAGCAATGCAAAACGTCCTCGATCAAGGGCAGGTTCAAGTAACTGACCAAGTTGCCACAACAAGAACATATTCATGCCGACATGAATCAATCCGTAATGAAGGAAACCAGAAGAAACAAGCCTGTACCACTCACCATTGTCGATGAAGTATTGCGACAACGCCATATCCAATTCACGACCGTTGATTGCTCCACCATTTGTGAGAACTGTGGAGCCCATGGTGACCCAGATGAACAGGAAGACGTTCACCGCAATAATGATTCGGGTGATTAGTAGCGGTTGTGCTGCGTTCCAGAAACGAATGCGCTCACTAACTGGTGGCCGCGAACTCTTGATGCAGTCGACACAATGCGACCCCACATGAACTTGCGTCAGGCATTGGTTACAGGCAGGGCGACCACACCGTGTGCAATGACGACCCGTTGCTGTGTCTGGGTGTCTGGTGCAGTATTCGAGAATCGGTGGGGGAAATGACATCAGCGAGGTGCAGCCTCCGCTGCCGCTCGGTTGGCGAGATACCAATCAACTGTTGCAGCGAGGCCGTCTCGAAACTTCATGGCAGCTTTCCATCCGAGCAATTGCTCCGCACGTGTGGCGTCGATGCGTCTGCGCGGTTGGCCATCTGGTTTTGTGGCATCCCACTGAAGAGTGCCCGTGTATCCAACAACAGATGCAATTGTTTCTGCGGTTTCACGAATGGTGATTTCACTGTCAGATCCTAAGTTGATCGGCTCAGTTCCTTCGTGAGATTCTGCGGCACGCACAATGGCTGCTGCTGCGTCTTCAACGTAGAGATATTCACGACTGGCCGAACCAGTGCCCCACACATCGATGTGGTCTGCACCTGATTCTTTGGCTTCGATGCATTTCTTGATGAGTGCAGGGATTACGTGTGATACCGACTCATGGAATTTGTCGCCAGGGCCGTAGAGATTTGTCGGAATGAGGTACGCAAATTTCTGCCCGTATTGAATCGCATTCACCTGTGCATGAATAAGGTGAGCTTTCTTTGCGATTCCGTATGGAGCGTTGGTCTCTTCCGGATAACCGTCCCACAGCGATTCTTCTTTGAATGGAACAGGAGTGAGCTTCGGGTACGAGCAGACAGTGCCAAGTAAGACAGTTTTTTCTGTACCAGCAGCTCGAGTGGCTTCGATGATGTGTGTTCCCATCATGAGGTTGTCGAGATACAAAGGGGCTGGTGCAACTTGGTTGTATCCGATACCGCCGACGCGGGCAGCGAGATGAATGACATGGGTTGGTGAGTATGCGGCCAACATTGCGTCAGCAGCACCAGGGACCGTGAGGTCGTATTCGTCATGGGTGGGGGCGACCACACGAGCGCCCAGATCAGCCAATCGGGCCACCACGACCCGTCCGAGAAAGCCATTGCCCCCCGTGACCACCACACAGCGATTCGACCAAAATTCCGACATGGATGCCATAGTACGACTGGAACGGTCAGAATGAAGGGGTGCTCATCGCCTACACCCTCGAACAATGCTGGCGCCGAGTGCCAGGGGGCACCGGAATCGCAGCCATAGAAGTGGCTCGAGAGCTGGCTATGCGGTCTGACGTTGAGGTCATAGGTGTAGCGGGACGCCACCGCCACCCGCCAACAGTTGGGTTTGCTCCTCCGATTGCAGTGAACTCTTTGCCCATTGGCGGACCGCTTCTCGTTGAATCCTGGTTACGACTTGGGTGGCCAAAAGTTGAATCAGTTGTCGACAATGCAGACATCGTGCATTCCACCACCATCATTCCTCCGGCAACGTCACTGCCCCTGGTGGTCACCATTCATGACTTGGCTTTTTTGCGTCATCCTGATTTCTTTACTGCACGCGGCAACAAGGTATTTCGTCGCAGTCTTGACATCATGCTCAACAAAGCAGACATGGTGTTGTGCTCGTCGCAAGCGACGCTTGAAGATTGTGTGACGGCAGGTTTTAACTCTGATCGTTTACGTCATGTTCCGCTTGGAGTGCGGGCCCAGACCATCACAGATGAAGATCGCACTCGAGTTCGTGCAACATACGATTTGCCTGAACAGTTTGTTTTGTTTGTCGGAACACTTGAGCCACGTAAGAACTTGACGCGCTTGATCGCGGCTCTCGGTTCACTGCGAGATGCTCCGCCATTAGTTGTAGTTGGAATGGCCGGGTGGGGAGACGAGGCACCATCAACCGCGCACGATGTTCGCTTTACGGGGTTTGTGCCAGCACATGATTTACCTGCTTTGTACGAGGCATGCACGGTCTTTGCATTTCCTTCAATTTTGGAAGGGTACGGATTGCCGGTCATTGAGGCCATGGCTCATGGCGCAGCTGTCGTGACGTCTCGCGGAACCTCAACGGAAGAAGTTGCTGGTGGTGCAGCAGTACTTGTAGATCCGTTGAGTGTTGAATCAATTGCAGCGGGCGTGTCAGAGGCAATGGCGAATCGTGATCAACTTCGTGTCGGCAGCATTGCGCGTGCCGCTGAAGTGACATGGTCTTCGTCAACTGAAGCCACTGTGAATGCATATAGAGAAGTATTGGGTAACGCATCATGATTACGCGATATGCGGCTATGAACTTGTTGTGGTGTGTTCCTGGTGTTGGTGGAAGCGAAGAATACTTACTGCGTCAACTTGATGGACTTGCATTAATCACACATAACTATCAAGTGGATGTTTTTGCGCCACGTGGATTCTGTGAACGACACCCACGAATTGCAGCAGCCTTCACTGTGTATGAAGCACCAAGCACGTGCACGCGTCGAGCTGAGCGTATTTTCCTAGAACACACATGGCTTGCATGGCGCACTCGTGAGTATCAAGTTGTTCACCACGGTGGCGGTTCAATTCCTCGATTTGGCAATAATCACACATTGGTAACTATTCATGACGTGCAATGGATTGATTACCCGCATTATGTAGCGCCCGTGAAGTTGAAATATCTCAACAAGATGGTTCCGTCGTCATTGCAACGTGCGGTTCGTATTGCAGTGCCGTCTCGTTTTGTGGCCGGCACATTGGTGCGTGCATTCGGCATTGAACCAAAAAAGATCAGTGTGGTTCGTCACGGCCTGGAGGCAGCTTTTGACGGTGAAACAACAAGTGGTGATGCTTTGCGCCGTCAGTTCGGCCTTGGTAACGGACCCGTTCTGGTGTATCCCGCTATTACCCATCCTCATAAGAATCATGCGTTCCTGATGCACTTAATGGCAACCGGAGAAGGCCGTTGGGGAGACCCATCGCTGCGTCTTGTCTGCATGGGGTCGCAAGGTTCTGCACATGATGACGTACTGCAATTGATTGACACTTTGGGTCTTGGTGACCGCGTGGTGATGTCTGGTCGAGTATCAAATGCTGATCGCAACGGATTGTTGGCAATGGCTGAAGCAATGGTTTTCCCTAGTGAATACGAAGGGTTCGGTGCGCCGGTTATTGAAGCCATGCGGTGCGGCACTCCTGTTGTGTGCAGCGATAGGGGCAGCTTGCCAGAAGTAGTAGGAGACGCGGGGCTGGTGTGTCCGCTTGAGAATGATGCATGGGTACGCGCATTGGAAGCAGTGAAGATGCGGCGCGAGGAACTTGTGGTGGCCGGAAAAGATCGTGCCAGGGCTTTTACATCTGAAATATCTGCGACGGAATTAGTTGAACAATATGACTTAGTGCTTGCAGCAGCGCGAGGCATCAGATGAGTCGCCCCATCATTGTTTTGTGTCCGCACTTTGCGCCAGACACTGCGCCAACGGGCGACGTGATTACTCGCATTGTGCAGGAGTTCGTGGCTAAAGGTCAAAGAGTGCATGTTGTGACTTCATTGCCGTGGTACCGAACCCATGCCATTGAATCTGGCTGGACGGGTCGTTTAGTTCGACGTGAAAAGACCGCGTGGGGTTCGATTATTCGAGTTCACCCATTTCCAGGCAAGAGCAAATCTAATTTGCTGCGCCGCGCAATCGGATTCGGTGCGTTCAGCGCAATTGCTGGTGTGTGCACTGTTATTGCGGGCGGCATTCATCGTCGGCCTGCTGCGGTTATATCAATGTCTCCGCCACTCACACTTGGTTTAACAGGTTGGCTTGCGAGCAGAATTCGGCGTTGCCCATCAGTATTCAACATTCAAGACGTGTTTCCAGATGCCGCTGTTGAAACCGGTGCGATTACCAATGCGCGTATCATTGCAGTGTCTCGATGGCTAGAGAGAGTCAGTTATCACAGGTCAGATGCTGTTGTTGTTCTGTCAGAAGATCTGCGAGCAAATGTTCTGGCAAAGATTTCACCAAAGCATCAGCACAAGGTGCATGTGATTCCGAACTTTGTTGATAGCGACCGAATCACACCTCGTGACCGAATGACTTCGTATCGAGACGAATTGCGAATTGGTAACGAACAAGTTGTTATGTATGCGGGCAACGTGGGCTATTCGCAGTCGCTCAGCATGATGTTGCACGCCGCACGCCAGATGCCAGAAGTTACGTTTGTTATAAATGGCGACGGTGCAGCGCGAGAAGAACTTCAACGTGATGCAGCCGGTCTTTCCAATATTCGATTTTCTGGGTATCAACCTGCAGATCGAGTAGCAGAGGTTCTTGCCACCGCAGACATACATGTGGTGCCATTGCGAACTGGACTTGGGGCAGTCAGCGTTCCGTCAAAGACCTACAGCATCCTTGCGGCCGGGCGCCCTGTCGTTGCCGCCATCGACTCTGGCACTGAAGTGACTCGAATTCTGGCCGAGAGTGGCGCGGGTGTTTCGGTGGCACCTGATGACCCTGTTGCCTTCACAGATGCACTTCGTGCGATGGTGAATTCTGGCTCTACGGCTACTGAAGCGGGCGCACGTGGCCGATTGTGGGTCGAATCTCACGTGTCGCCAGCACGGGTTGCACATTCTTACCTTGATGTAATCGCCTCACTGGGCGTCTAGCAGGTAGCCTCATTCCTTCGTGGCTAGTGGTTCATCAGCAAAAAAGGTCGCCCGTCTCGCACAGAAGGGCAAAGGCAAGAAGGTGCGCTTTCAAGGCGGCACTCTTTTCCCGACCATCATGGCAGCAATCGTCATAGTCGGTACCGGCCTCATTTCTTACGCACGTCAGGCTCCAGCTGCAAGCGACGTTGCTCCAACCACATCTGATCGCTGGCACATTCCGTTCGGTATCTACCACTGCGATGCATATCTGCCCGATCTTGCGATCGACAAGCAAAAGGCTGATACTGCTGATGAGAATTTCTCTAAGTACGGAGTCTTCAGTCGTGAAGATGGCGTTATTCGTTGGTACCCACAAATTGCATCAGCGGGCAAGAAAGCCAAGCTCGGTTTGTATCTCGATACCTATGGCGTAAAAGTGACAACAAAGGGCATCACGTTTCCTGCAGAGCAGAACAAAGGCGTGTCATACGCGGTCGACAAAGACCAGTGCAAAGACAAGTCAGGCAAGTTGGTTGACGCACAAGTGCAAGTCATCGCATGGCCAAAGGCCAGCGATAGCGCTAACTCAAAGCGTTACATCACAGATTTCTCTAACGTCAGAATTTTGAACGACGAAATGGCAATTGCTGTTGCGTACGTTGCACCTGGTGTTGAAATTCCATTGCCAGATTCTGCTGCGAAGTTGTCTGACATTGTGGCTTCTGAATTCGGTGGAGGCACCACAACAACTGTTGCTGGTGGCACCACAACAACTACTGGCGGCTGATGCACGCTGTTGTACTAGTCGGGGGTTTCGGAACTCGGCTGAGACCACTCACTCTTAGTACGCCAAAACCGCTGTTGCCAATAGCGAATGTGCGCCAATTAGAACATCTCATTGCGACTCTTGGCGTAGCTGGAGTAACTGAAGTGGTTCTTGCAATCGGTTTTAAACCAGAACCATTCTTCGAGGCTTTCCCTGATGGTGTGTGCGCAGGTATTGCATTGCATTACGCAGTAGAACCAGAGCCCCTTGATACTGCCGGCGCCATTGCATTTGCAGCGCGACACGCTGGCGTCTCCGACACGTTCATTGTGATGAATGGCGACATCATGTGCGACGTCGATTTATCAAAATTGGTTGCATTTCATAAGAGTCAAGGCGCTGAAGGAACACTGCACCTCACTCCGGTTGCTGACCCATCGCAGTTTGGAGTTGTCGAGACTGATGACAAGGGTTGGGTGAAGCGCTTTGTTGAAAAGCCTGCTCCGGGTGAGACATCAAGCAACCTAGTTAATGCTGGTACATACGTTCTTGAACCGTCGGTGATAAGTCGCATTCCAGAAGGACAACGACTTTCTATTGAGCGTGTTGTGTTTCCGGCCATGGTGGCTGATGGAACTCTTGCAGCAATGCCTACTGATGATTACTGGATCGACACTGGACTGCCCAGCACATACTTGCGTGCCAACCTTGACCTGATTGATGGAACACGTTCCCGTATCTTGGCGTCGGTAGGGCCACAAGCCCATGTGCATTCATCAGCATCAATTACACATAGTGTCATTGGTGAAGCAGCCGTAGTGGAAGAGGGATGCGTCATTATTGATTCAGTAGTGCTTCCTGGTGCACACATTGGTGCCCGAGTTCGCCTCGAGCGTTCACTTGTGATGGGCAGTATTGGTGCCGAAGCATCACTGGTTGATTGCGTTGTTGGCGCTGATGCCCACGTTGCTCCTTTTTCTCAACTGGCCAATGCCAAAGTTCCTGATCCTGAAGCAGCTGTATAGCAATGGCGTCAAAGATGATCATGGTGTGTGGTGGGGCCGGTTTTGTTGGTTCTCACCTTGTTGATCGCCTCATTGCAGAAGGTCATGAAGTTGAAGTTGTCGACAACTTGTCGAGCGGTTCATTAACCAACTTGGCTGATGCACGAAACGCAGCAGGGCGTTTCAAATTTCAAAACATCGGAATTGAATCTCGTGAGTTTTCCGAACTTGTCTCATTACGCAGACCGCAGATCATCATCAACCTCGCCACATTCTCGCCAGTACATGCTCATCTCAATGGGGCATTGTCTAGTTTGCAATTGTCTGTTGCCATACTTGAAGCTGCTCGCCTTGGTGGTGTTGAAAAGGTGATTACTGCTTTGCCAAGCGGTTTGCTATACGGCGAAGTTGCAGCGCGCGACTTGCCAATCAAAGAAGGCCACATCAACGACCCTCGTACAAGTGAAGAGGTATTGGCTCGCGCAGCAGCTGATATTCATTCTGTGTATCGGGAACGCCATGGTGTTGAATTCACGGTTCTGGCAATAGGAAATGTTTATGGCCCTCGACAGAGGACAGCCGATGGCGTCGTTGCTGCATTTGTGGATGCATTGGCGAATGGTCGCGCACCGATTGTTCATGGCAATGGAAAACAAACACGTGATTTCATCTACATTGACGACACCGTTGATGCAATTGCGCGAGCCACTGACAGGGCTGGTGGCTTGATAGTGAATGTCGGAACAGGCGTCGCAACATCCATTTCAGATTTGTGGTCCGTGATGGCTGGGGCCGCATCGCCAGTGCCACGCACAAGTGCTGCTCGTCCTAATGATTTGGCTCGACTGTCACTATCTCCGGTGCGCGCCCGCATTCAGCTTGGCTGGTCGCCGTTTACTTCGTTGAAAGACGGCCTCGCGACATTGCGTTAACGAAAGAGGTCTTCGCTCGGAGGCCGAACAATTTCGTCCATTGAGGAATCGCGGAACCATGAAGGGTCCCCACCGCGAATAACCGCTACGGGCACTCCGTTTGATTTGCCCATCACTAATTCGCCGGTGCTTGCTAATTCGTCAGCAACACACACTTCTGTTACTTGCATCATTCGGCCAAGTGCATCTTCGGTTCCGCGTAGGTCTACAACGCCAGCAATGCCTGCAACGCCGATGGCAACATCGGTAAGGCCCTTGCGCCATGGACGACCAAACGTGTCACTCACGATGACTCCTACAGTGACGCCAAGTTTTGCGCGCACGATGTCTCTGATGCGTCGCGCAGAACGATCGCTATCAAGCGGAAGAAGTGCTGCATAACCGCGCTCTACGTTTGACAAGTCAATACCGCTGTTGGCACACACGAAACCATGTTTGGTTTCAGTGATAATCAAGTCACCACGCCTGCGAACAATGCGGGCTGCTTCTTGTTCAACAAGAACTTTGTGTGAGAGCGGATCATCTGCGTCGATGGGCACCAGGCGCCCTTCGGCCTTAGAGACGATCTTTTGCGTCACGATAAGTACATCGTTATCGCGCAGTGGTCCGTTCGGTTCTGCAGAGCACGCCTCAACAATGACGTCACCCAGTTGTTGACCAGGAACTATTTCACCAATTCCTTCAACGCTCCATGCCATAAGTCGTGCCATTAGTGGTCTCCTTTATTCGAAGGTGCATCAATTGCAATGCGGGCGAGAGATGCTGCAACACCAGGTTTCGACATGATG
>JBILOM010000120.1:0-3771 GCA_044374495.1 Ilumatobacteraceae bacterium
CCACTCGAGAAGCTCGTCTTTCATGTTGTCGTGTGCCACCAACGCAATGGTTTTCTTGGCAGGCACGGCCATCTCAACTTCGCTAATAGCCATGTTTCTATTCTTGCCGATTACTTGACAACAATGTTGACAGTTCGGCCCGGAACCACAATTGTTTTCAGTGGTGTGCGTCCGTCGAGGGCTGTCACGATTGCTTCAAGCGACATCGCCGCTGCCAAATGTTCATCTTCCGTAGCGGTGGGCGACATTTGAATGCGTGCTCGAACTTTTCCGTTCACTTGTACCGGCACTTCAATGCTGTCTTCGACGAGAAGTGCAGGGTCGGCAATAGGGAAGGGGACGTATGTGACGGTGGTGTCATGGCCAAGACGAAACCACAGTTCATCAGCAAGATGTGGGCATAGGGGCGACAGCATTTGCACAAGAGGCTCTACCAATTCGCGTGGCGCAACATGGGTTGTATTGACTAGCCCAGTCAGTGCGTTATTGAATTCGATCAGTTTGGCAATGGCGGTGTTGAAGCGAAGGTACTGCAGGTCTGCATCAACACCCGCAATGGTGCGGTGCAGGTGACGCGTGAGTTCCTCTGGTGCTTCATCTTCTGTAACAACGGTGTCGCCAGTGTCTTCATTGATCACATTGCGCCATAAACGCTGTAAGAAGCGCTGCATACCCACAACATCACGTGTGTTCCATGGGCGACTCGCATCAAGCGGCCCCATGGCCATTTCGTAGAGGCGGAAGGTGTCTGCGCCGAACTCTTCGTACATTTCGTCTGGGGTAACGATGTTCTTCAGGCTCTTGCCCATTTTTCCGTATTCTCGAGCGACGGTTTCACCTTCCCATGAATACACGCCGTCAGTTTCAGTCACTTCTGCTGCTGGAACAGTTTGGCCACGTGCATCGCGGTATGCGTATGCCTGGATATAGCCCTGGTTGAACAAACGATGGAATGGTTCCTCGCTAGAAACATGTCCGAGGTCATGCAACACCTTGTGCCAGAAGCGTGCGTACAGCAAATGCAGAACTGCGTGTTCAACTCCGCCGACATACAAGTCTGCGCCACCAGTGTGTCCGTCACCTTGCGGTCCCATCCAATAGCGCTCAACTTCATGATTGATAAATGCATCTGAGTTGGTGGGGTCGAGGTAACGCATTTCGTACCAGCACGAGCCAGCCCATTGCGGCATGACGTTGACTTCACGGCGGTATTCGCGCATGCCGTCGCCAAGATCAAGAGAGACCTTGGTCCAATCTTTTACGCGAGCAAGCGGAGGAATAGGGTCGCTATTTGCGTCGTTCGGATCAAGAGCCGTTGGCTTGAAATCTGCAAGTTCTGGCAGCAACACAGGCAACGCCGAAGTAGGCACTGCATGAGCGCGACCATCTTCGTCGTACACGATGGGGAACGGTTCGCCCCAGTAGCGCTGGCGTGAGAACAGCCAGTCGCGCAAGCGATACGTAATGGTTGGCTCTCCGAAATTGTTTTCCGCAAGCCATGCGTTCATCACGGTGGTTGCTTCACTGATTGATTTCAGTCCGTTCAGGCTGAGCGAACCATTCTCTGAGTTGATGTAGACGCCGTCGCCAACAAATGCGCTCGGCCATGTTGAACAATCTGCAGACGAAGAAATACCAAGCTGATCAAACCAAGCAACGGGCGGCATTTGAATTGCGGTGATGGGCAAGTCGTATGTGCGTGCGAAATCAAAGTCGCGTTGGTCGCCAGCAGGAACAGCCATGATGGCGCCTGTTCCGTAACCCATAAGAACGTAATCGGCAATGTAGATAGGGATGTCTTTGCCGGACACTGGGTTGGTGGCAGTTGCGCCAGTGAAAACACCTGTCTTTTGTTTTGAATCGTCTTGACGTTCGTTGTCTTGCTTTGCTGCTGCTTCTGCTTTGTATGCAACTACAGCGGATTTTTGTGATGCAGTTGTGAGGGTGTCAACAAGCGGGTGCTCAGGTGACAACACAAGGAATGTTGCACCGAACAATGTGTCGGGCCGTGTCGTAAACACTTCGATGGGTCCGCCAGAAGTGGTGAATGTGACGCGAGCGCCTTCGCTGCGGCCAATCCAGTTTCGTTGCATCAACTTGATTGGTTCTGGCCAGTCAAGACGGTCAAGGTCAGAGATCAGACGGTCTGCGTACGAAGTAATGCGCATCACCCATTGGCGCATGTTTCGCTTGAATACGGGGTAGTTGCCAATATCGCTACGGCCTTCAGCTGTTACTTCTTCGTTAGCCAAGATGGTTCCGAGGCCCGGGCACCAGTTCACGGGAGCATCAGACAGATACACAAGGCGATATGAATCAAGAATGTCGTGTTTCTCACCAGAAGATAATGACGACCACGATGCGCCGGTAGGCGTGGCACGAGTGCCTGATTCAAACTCATCGACGAGTTCTTCAATACGACGAGCGCGACCGGTTGATGGGTCACACCATGAACCATGAATCTGCAAGAAGATCCATTGAGTCCATTTGTAGAACTCTTCGTCTGTAGTGCTGATACTGCGACGCGGGTCATGGCCAAGACCAAGGCGACGCAATTGGCGGCGCATGTTGACAATGTTTGATTCGGTGTTTACACGTGGATGAATACCAGTGGTGATTGCGTGTTGCTCTGCAGGAAGACCAAAACTGTCATATCCGAGAGCGTGAAGAACATTGAAGCCCTTCATTCGTTTGAAACGTGCAAATACATCTGTGCCGATGTAGCCGAGTGGGTGTCCAACATGAAGGCCAGCTCCTGATGGATACGGGAACATGTCGAGAATGAACAGTTTTTCTCGGCCAGCTACTTTTGCTGGATCACCGAGAGGGCCAGCGGGGTTTGGTGCCTCAAATGTGCCGTTCTGGTCCCATGCGTCTTGCCAACGTGCTTCAAGCTCTGCAGCGAGAGTGGCGGAATAGCGAAACGGAGGCACTGACGATGTGCGTGAATTGGACGGCGTCGTGGTGTCACTCATTGAAGCACCTATCGTATAGGTCGTGTCGAAGCAGCGCCCAAGGCCGGGAAAACGTCAGTCCAAGGGAGGCTCCTCAAAGGGGTACCCCCGTACCGCCCGATTGTCTGAGGTTTTGCGTGAAGTCATTGCAGATGAACTCACTCTTATTGATGATGAACGGCTTGACCTCGTGACTATTACTGCTATTGATGTTGACTCTGAGATGAACCGCGCAATTGTGTATTTCGATTCGATGTTTGGCGAAGAGGGCGACGAAGGAGTGGTTGAGGCTCTCCTCGAGTTCCGTCCTCGCATGCAGGCATCAATTAACCGCCAGATGCACGCGCGTAAGACACCAATCTTGTCATTTCGCCCTGACGAAGTAATTCGTAGCGCAGCTCGCATTGAAGAGCTGTTACGCAAACAGCCGGACACTTCGCCTATTTCGTCACGCGACGACGCCGAGTAGTTAATGGCCCGCAAGAAGCCGTCAACGGCTCATGGGCTCGTGCTTATTGATAAGCCAGCAGGACTTACTAGCCACGACGTCGTGTACAAATTGCGCGGCCACTTTGGTGAGAAGAGAATCGGCCACGCTGGCACCCTTGACCCTGATGCAACAGGTTTGCTTGTCGTTGGTGTCGGTAATGCCACTCGACTGTTTCGTTTTATGGCTGAGATGGACAAGACCTATTCATGTGAAATCGTTTTTGGTGTTGAGACTGATTCGTTAGATGACTCTGGCGCAATTACTGCAACCCATGACATGACTGCGCCCAACTTGGACGATGTTCGTCGAATCATTGCTGAACAATTC
>JBILOM010000121.1:0-3706 GCA_044374495.1 Ilumatobacteraceae bacterium
AAGCACCGCACACAACAGCAGCAAACAGAACTATTCGCGCTTGCAGAGACGATGGCTCACTGTTACGCATCGTGTGAAGCCTCTGGTCGAGCTGTTTTAATGCACCTAAGACCACATAGACAGCCTAGTTTCGCAGCACTCTCCAAAGAGGTAGCCCTACTACGGGCAGCGCCGACCAGATCTAGGTCGGGTTTGGACGAGGCTTTGTTGGGTCTGGCTCTTTTGGCAGGCCCAACACTCGTTCACCGACAATGTTGCGCTGCACTTGTGCAGTTCCGCCCCAAATGGTTGACGAACGATGCTGGAACATTGAACCGATCCAGCGATCAACTTCGTACTTCCCATCTTTGTCATTCTCAATCAGCATGGAATCTGCACCGCGTGCGTTGACCATGAACGTACTGAACTTCTGTGCGTACTCTGACCAGAACATCTTGTTGATTGATGCTGCTGGTCCCGGCTCTTTACGAGCAAGTACTTCGGACAACAACTTCAGGCCCTGGAAACGCATGATCTCAACATGTGAAAATGCCCATGCCAAGTTCTGACGAACAACAGGGTCTGTGGTGAGACCTTTTTCTTTAAGAAGCTTCACGCCATCCCAGAACTGACGAGTGAATTCAACGTGTTGAGTCGTTGCATTTCCACCGCGCTCGTTACCAAGCGTTGTCATGGTCACGCGCCAGCCGTTGTTCATCCCACCAATGATGTTTTTGATTGGTGCACGCGACTCGGTCATGAAAGTTTCAGTGAAGTGCGACGCGCCATGTGGTTGCTGGATAGGGCGCAATTCAATGCCGTTTGACTTCTTGTCTGGCGTGAACATTGGCAACAGAACATATGAAATGCCCTGGTGTTTCGGACTGTCTGGATCTGTACGGCACAAGCAGAACATCATGTTTGCTTCTGTTGCGCCAGAGGTCCATACCTTTTGACCAGAGATGACTACTTCATCACCGTCGATGATTCCGCGAGTTTTCAAACTTGCAAGATCGGAACCGGCATCAGGCTCTGAGAAGCCTTGGCAATAGCGGTGTGTGCCGTCGATGATTCGTGGCAAAAATTCTTTCTTCTGCTCGTCTGTTCCCCACACGATGATGGAAGGACCAACAAGCCACTCGCCCATGCCACGAGTAACGCGAGGAACATCAGCGCGAGAGAATTCTTCGTTCATCACAGCAACTTCGATACCAGTGAGTCCGCGACCGCCGTATTCCTTTGGCCATGAAACACACATGTAGCCGGCTTCAGTTAACTTCTTAACCCACTCTTTGCCAGCTGCCGTCATATTGCCGCGCGCAAGTGAGTCAGCTGAAACTCCAACAAGTTCTTTCGGAACGTTGACTTTCAACCACTCACGCAGTTCAGTACGAAATGCCTGCGCAGCAGGTCCTAGGTCTAGTTCTAACGGCATGTGTCCCCCAAAGGTGTTGAGAGACCAGTATCTCAGTTAGTCGAGAGCTGCCAAGAACTGGACAATGGCCTTGTTCACGGGCTCAGCATGAGTCATGTTTGCCGCATGAGGTCCACCGTCGATTGGGACCAATGTGGTTGGACCAGCAATACGGTCGCGAAGGACTTCAGCTTTTTCGATGGGGATCGCCATATCAGCTGTTCCGTGCACGATGAGAGCAGGACACGTGATCTCGCCCAGTCGACCCGTGACGTCGTCTCGGTGCATCAGGCAGTTAAAAGCCTTTGTGAATTGGTCGGGCACCATAGCGCCCCATTTGGCAAACCATTCATTCCATTCACCTGGTCCAAGAATCAGACTCGATATGACGTCTTGAACAGCAACTGCTCCGTGTTCGATCCATGCAGCGTGAAGCTGGTTGTATGGCTCCACTGTTGCAGGGTCTTCTGTGCCTGCTTGTGTGTCAAGAAGTATCAAGGCCTTCACTCGTGATGGAGCTGTGAGAGCAACACGGAGCGACAGGAACCCACCTTGCGACATTCCGCCAATAACAGCGGATTCGATTCCTAAGTGATCCATGAGGCTGAGAACATCGTTCGCAGAATCCCAGTATGTGAATTCACCTGTAGCCACGGTGCCGCCAAAACCGCGTTCGTCCCATGTGATGACGCGATAGGCCGGCGTCAATGCCGCCACCTGTGCATCAAACATTGTGTGGTCCATAAGGAACCCGTGACTAAGAATGACTACTGGACCTTTGCCGCCTGAGTCTTGGAAGGCGAGATCAATACCGTTGATGTGAGCTGTTTGCATATATGAACCTTACTTCGGGATAACGGGCATGTCAGACGAGACACGTGAACGCCACTTCGGGGCGCGTTTTTCAAAGAATGCGCGCACGCCTTCACCTGAATCAGGAGCAGCAGTGAGACCTGGCAACAACTTTCCTTCGGTCATGATCATGTGGTCAACACTTGTGTTCATGCCGTCCCACATCAATTGTTTTGCAAGTGCAGCAGAAACCGGTGACACATTGACCGCGATATCGCGAGCAATTTCAGTTGCGACTGCCAGAACCTGGTCTGCAGGAACTGCACGAGAAGCAAGACCCATTTCAGCAGCTTCCGTACCCATGATGAGGCGACCAGTCAACAACAAGTCTGCTGCTCGTGAAAATCCGATAACCCGCGGCAACAAAACGTGAGACCCGAGTTCTGGCAAGATTCCGCGGCGCACCATTGCGTATTGAATCTTTGCGGTCTCAGACACAATGCGAATATCACACAACATCGGATATGTAATACCAACACCAACTGCATGACCGTTGATCGCTGCAATCACCGGTTTGCGCACTTTGTATGGCATCAGACGGGGCCCTTCTTGAGCACTCGCACCACCAGCCAGAAATCCGCTTTCCCCTGCACTCAAATCTGCGCCGGCGCAAAAAGCTTTACCGGCTCCTGTCAGCACCACTGCGCGCACGTCATCATTTGCATCGGCGGCTCCCATTGCCAATGACAATTCATCGCTCAATTGCGGAGTCCATGCGTTCATGGCATCTGGTCTGTTCAACGTAATGGTGGCAACACCATCACAAACGTCGTACAACACTGTTTCTAAATTCATACGCCCCCCAGCAGATTCGGATTACCCCGAACCGTAGTCGCAGAATTGACCGCGCAGAATGTCAGAAGCTCTTAGCGTTGAGCCAAGTACTTCTCGACTGGTTCCAGATCAAAAGGAGACCCAGTCATCACTATAAGATGGTCAGCCCCAGCATCCTCATATGCGGCTGCGTCAACCAAATCTTTTGCGTTGATACCAACGGTGCGTTCAATCTCGCGTGGGTTGCGACCCAATTTCTCACACCACTGGTCAAGCACTTGCATCTTGTGGCGGAAGTTATCAACTGGTCCGAACGCGTTATGGGAATCGGCATATTGGGCTGTCAATTTCAACGTAACTTTCTCGCCACTTCCGCCAGGAGTCAACTTCGCCAGACGTTCCTTGATTACAGGAATACCAGCAGCAAGAAGTTTCAGGCGCTCGGGAGCTGTACCAAATTCGTATCCGTACTCGGTGTAGTCACGTTCGAACCAACCGGAACCAATGCCAAGAACAAAGCGACCATCCGAAATGTGGTCAATGGTGCGAGACATGTCGGCAAGCAACTGTGGATTGCGATACGTAAAACAGGTAACCAATGCGCCAACAGTTGCATGGCATGTATCAGCAGCCATCGCGGCGAGAAGCGTGTAGGCCTCGAAGTGCGGCGCCTCTGGATCTCCGTAC
>JBILOM010000123.1:0-3692 GCA_044374495.1 Ilumatobacteraceae bacterium
TCCAGAAATCCGACGAAGAGTACGGAGTCTCACAATCCGGGACCCTTTGGCAGACCCTCAACTTCGGTGCGTTGTAGCAACCATGCAAGGCGATGCTTCTCATTTAGTTTCAATGCTGCTTGTGGAATTTGTGTCAATCCCATTGGGTGACTTGCAGCCCACGCCATTTTCTGGCGCTCGAGTTCAAGCCGAACATACATATCAGGCCACTCGTCGTAACCAATACCGACATCAAGATCTGTGAGATGAATGACGCTCTCACGCCAGCGAAGAAATGGAATCTCATGCATTGCTATTACAGACCCTGAAACAACTGTTCCAGTTCCATTCCACATGGCATTTGTTGCACCAGCCCATGCACCTTCCAGCATGTACACGGCTTTGCGTAATTCTTTGGTTGCTTGTTCGGGGCTCCACAATGACGCTTCTTCAATGCCGGCGTTTCGAGCATCAACTCCGCCGGGATACTGCTCGCCTACTTCTCCCCGGCCAGCACACGCCAAGAGATGCACAAAACTGCGGGCATTCATCGTGAGATGACCAATAAGAGTTGTTCTGTTCCATCCCGGCAATGACGATGGTGCGGCGAACTGTTCTGCAGTCAACGCGTCAACCAGTTCCAACAGGCGTTGATGTGTCGCGGCTACGCCCTCAACGCAAGAATCAAGCAGACGTGGGTCTAAAGGGTTAGGCACAATACGACCGTACTACGGCAATAGTTTGCGCCTCAATCAGAACGAGGTTGTGCGGTTTGGCACAACAATGATGGTGCCGTCGTCTTCTCGGTGCACACGCACGGAGACGCCATAGAACTCGCCCAAAGTCTCTGGGCGAAGAACTTCTGCGGCTGGGCCGTGAGCCACCACATGACCAGCGTGCATCAGAATCAAACGGTCTGAATAAATGCCAGCCAATGTGAGGTCATGCATTGCAGAAACCACCGTAAGTCCGTGTTCGCGGCGCAATTTGTCTACTAGTTCCAACGCCTGTTGCTGATGACCAATGTCAAGAGCTGCCGTTGGTTCATCGAGCAACAAAATTGGTGCTTCCTGCGCAATGGCGCGAGCGATAACGAGACGCTGACGCTCGCCCCCCGACAATGTGTCGACATCTCGCGTTGCAAGTGTGGCTAAGTCAAGACGATCAATAACGTCATTAACCATTGAATGATCAAGTTCTGATTCGCGACCAAAATGTGTAACAAATGGGTTACGACCAAGCAGCACATATTCTGCGCCTGTCATTCCCGATGGCAACACGGGTAACTGCGGTACGTACGCGACTAATTGAGCGCGACGACGAGACGAACGTGCAGTTAATGGTGATCCGTCGACCAAAATTCGACCCGAATGCGGAACAACACCAGCAATGGCACGCAGCAATGACGACTTACCAGCACCATTTGGCCCGATGATGCACAACCATTCGCCTGGTTTCACTGTGTCAGTAAATGAAGCCACCGCAGTGCGCTTGGCATAATCCACTCTGACCTGATCAAACGCTAAAGATGTCATCGTTCATTCTTTCGTGTACGCAAAATAAGCAAGAAAAATGGAGCTCCTAGAAATGCGGTGACAACACCGATTGGAGTCTCTGCCGGATTATCCAACACTCGCCCTGGGATATCAGCAAGTATCAGAAACGCAGCACCAAACAGCAACGAAATGGGTAACACGAGTCGGTAAGACGCGCCAACAACTAGTCGAACCGCATGTGGCACGATGATGCCAACAAAACCAATGAGGCCACTTACTGCCACAACAGACGCCGTACCAAGAGTTGCTGCGATGACAACTGCAAGTCGAACGCGCGACACGTTGACGCCCAGCGCAGCTGCCTCTTCGTCGCCAACACGCAATACATCAAGAAGACGACGATGCAACAACAGCACAACCGTTGAGAAAACTACATACGGAAGCACCAAACGAACATCGCTCCATGTGGCACTAGAGAGTCGGCCAAGAATCCACGAATAGACCTGACGAACAACATCAGAGTTGCGTTGCAAGAGGAATGTCTGAGCAGCTGTTGCTAACGATGTGACCGCAACTCCGGCAAGTACAAGACTTGTGGAACTACGTTCACCTTTTGCTGTTGTGCCAAGGAGATATGTAACAAGCACAGCAATCAGGCCACCACCAAACGCGATCATTGGCAACGGGTCAATAATCCAACTGCTTGTGCCAGACCGATTAACAGTGATCACAATTGTTGCGCCAAGACCAGCGCCTGCAGCGACACCTAACAAGTAGGGATCGACCAAGGGGTTACGAAACACACCTTGGTAACTGGCACCAGCAATAGACAATGTTGAGCCAACGATGGCAGCGAGCACCACACGTGGCGCACGAATTTGCCACACGATGGACCAATCGGTTGCAGTCAAACCACTATCAACTGAGAAAAACGGCAAGCGATCTACTAGCTCAAGTGGCACACGCCACCATGTTGGGCCAGCAGGCCCAATCATCAAGCCAAGCAACAATGAGCATGCGAGTGCAACGACAGCAGAAGGTATCCACCACCGGCTTGCGCCTCGCATGCTCATTGAGGTTGACATCAGTGATGACTACTTGTTTGCTGCTGCGATTGCTGCTGCAAATTGTTCAACCAAGTCAACAACGCGTGGTCCCCAGCGAGACGCAACGTCATCATCAAGTTCAACAACTTGGTTGTTCTTCACAGCATCAATACCTGCCCAGCCTGGACGCTTGGCTACTTCTGCAGCATTAGTCGCGCAGCACTTGGTATCAGCCAGGAAAATAACTGAAGGGTTCGCCTTTGCAATTACCTCAGCATTGAGTTGCGGGTAATCGTTTCCGGCTTCAACACCGTCGGCGATATTTGTGAAACCGAACGGCTTCAATAATGCACCAACGAAAGTATTTGAAGTTACTGAATACAGGGTGTTGTCTAATTCGTAGAAATACGACTTTGGCGACATAGGAGCCGAGATGTTTTCTGTTGCCTTAGCAATGCGTGACTTCATTGATTCAATCAACGTTGCAGCATCATCTTCATGGCCAGTAAGCGCACCAAGTTCTGTAATTTGCTTGTAGACATCATCCAATGTTGCGGCGGCAGCACCTGTCCAAACGGTGATTTTCTGACTAGAAACTGACTCCAATTGCTCGGTGATCTTGTTCATGTCATTTGAAATCAACACAACATCAGGCGTGTAACCAAGAATCGCTTCTGCGCTTGGTTCGTACGCTGAAATCTTCGTTACTTTGTCTGCTACTTCAGCTGGGTATGTGCTGAGCGAGTCAACAGCAACAACTTGGTCGCCTGCACCAATGGCGTACAACATCTCTGTTGCTGTTGGCGACAAGCTGACAATGCGCACACTGACTTCGGGAACTGTGGTGTCGGGCGTTGAATTGCCACTTCCACAAGCCGCAAGGACAAATGTTGCAGCTACTGCTGCGGTAATTGCTCGTATTCGAGACATTCTGATAATTGACATGGTTCTTCCTCCGGGAATTTGGAGAAAGAAGAGTGGGTCACAGTGAAAACAGCTGACGCTGCACTCTCCGCGGGCCGCCCTTCCTTCGAGGTTCGGTTATTCGCATACACAAACAGGCGACCGGACTTGTCTGGATCGGATTTCTCCGACCAGCATCACCGTTGCGAGACAGTGCCGGAGTTTCGCCGGACTTCGCTGGATTGAGTACTGCACATCATTTCACTGA
>JBILOM010000124.1:0-3689 GCA_044374495.1 Ilumatobacteraceae bacterium
CCACAGGCACAGTTGTCGTTTTAGGCAGTGTTGTTGAAGTTGTGGAGGTCGAAGATGTCGTCGTGGTGTAGTTCGGATCTTTCTTGTCCCACGGTGGGGTTACAGAACCGTATTCTTCGGGCTCTTTCACGCCATCAAACACATACACACGGTCGTTGTATTGCACCAGCGCAGGAAAGTAGTTCGAAATAAAGATAGGAATACGCACGCAGCCATGAGAAGCAGGTTCTTTCGGCACCATCATTGCGCCATGAATTGCAATGCCGAAGTTGAAATACACCGGATTCCACATGGTGCCCAACTTGCTTTCACGCAGTCCCAGTTTGCGGTTGTAGAAGTAGTAGATGCCGCCAGGAGTAATTGCTTCTCCGCAAATGCCCATTTTGATTGGCACTGCACCCTTATTGCCCTCTTCGCCAGGGTCGACTGTCACTTCTTCACACCACTTCTCGTTGGTGCCGGTGGAGATGTGAGTAACAAGCAAGAGTTGTTTTCCCTTAAATACAGCCATTACTTGTTCGGGCAGGTACACCTCAACGTGATTAGGTGATCCGGGTTGACGACGAGGCGTAATGGTCACGTTTCCACGCATCGATTCCCACAGAACGGGTGTCACGAAATCAACGATGGTGTCACGGGTCATTTTTTGCACAAGTGCTTGAAATGCCCACACCGCCATCATGGTGTCGCCACCATAAATGCCATCAATGCGGCCCGGATCAAAATTCAAATCTTTCAAACGTTGCTGTAGGCGCCGAACATCTGCGCCCTTCATGCCGTCGCGAATTGTTCGTGTCAATGTGTAACACGTGATTGGTGCGTCAGATGGACAGAATCCAGGTGCAGTAACAGCCGTAGTAGTGGTAGTTGCGGGACTCTGATTGTTATTTGCGACCGCTACTCCAGTGCCGACAACCACAAAAATCACTGTTGTAATGATTGCTTGACGCCACCGCACCCACCACGACTGGTGCACAGGCATTGCAAGTTCGGGCTCAAGGGGTTCAGACACAGCACCAAAACGCTACCAACGCATTGGGCCGGACTGCCTTCGGCCTAAACAACGGGCGAAATGCCTCGAATTTCGCGTCGAAGCTGGCGAGCTTCCTTCAAAATCTTCATGATTACCGAAGGAGACGACAGTGTTGAGACCCCTCGCGTACGGGGAAAGTAGTCAACGCCAAATTGAATTACTGAGTACCCAAATTTCTGAGCCTTTACCACCAATTCGGCATCAATAAATGATCCTTCACTCTTTAACTCAACATGGTCAAAAATACGTGTACGACACAACTTGAAAGCAAAGTTGATATCCCGCATACGAATACCAAACAACACTCGAACCATGATGTTGTAGAAGAACGAATACACCGTGCGTACGTAACCTTCTCCGGTACGGTCGAAACGGTAGGCGCTAACAACATCTGCGTTGTAATAGCGAAGCAGTCTCATTGCTTTATGAACATCGTGCATATCGAACGGCAAGTCTGCATCGGTATACAGAACTAGATCACCAGTAGCTGCTGCATATCCAGACTTCATCGAACCACCGAGTTTGCGATTCTCAGGGTGGTGCACCACTTTTACTCGAGAATCTTCGGCAGCTAAACGTTGTGCAATTTCTAACGTCTTGTCAGTTGACGCATCATCAATCACAATCATTTCGTAATCAGCAATGTCCCCTTGAGCCATCAGGTCTTCACACTCTTCGCGCGCTGCATCAATTGCGCGTTCGATGTATGCCTCTTCGTTCCACATAGGGAAAAAGATCGACAATTTATTGAATGGCGACTTTTCCATACGAATGCAGGTTATCCATAGGTGTCGCTTCTCATGGATGCAGGCTGAGTACGGTGGCAGTTATGGATTTCGACACTCCCCCCGAACCAATCGAGGTGCTCCCTAGCGACGGGTGGCGAACTGTCTCCACAATTACATGGGCGGGCGTATTCGGGGCTCTTCTCGCTGTGGCCATTTCTAGCCGCACTATCGGACGACCCATCTGGTGGCTGGGGCCGTCATCTTCACCCGCATCTCCGATATTCATCACGATCCCACTTGCCATCGTCCTTCTCCCACTGGTGGCTACATTGCGCTATCCGCGCCATATGACAACCACTAGTTGGGTGTGCTCACTTGCACTGATTGCAACTGGGATTGCTGAACTGGCGTCGAACCCAGCAATCTCTCTAGCTGTTGTCGTCATTGGCATCGCAGCCCTGATGGAATCCATCGCTGTAGTCGTGGTCATGCGCCAGTACCGTTAAGGGAATGTCAAAGGTACTTACCACCCTCCCCGCAGGCGAACGCGTCGGCATTGCATTTTCTGGTGGCCTAGATACATCAGCAGCCGTTGCATGGATGCGCGAAAAGGGCGCTATTCCTTGTGCCTACACAGCAGACCTTGGACAACCAGACGAAACTGATCTCTCTGGTATTCCTGGCCGAGCCAAAGAGTACGGCGCAGAAATTGCGCGCCTTGTTGACTGCCGCGAAGAACTAGTTCATGAAGGGCTCATTGCATTGCAGTGTGGTGCATTCCACATCACTACTGCTGGCAAAACATATTTCAACACCACCCCATTAGGTCGTGCCGTAACTGGAACATTGCTCGTGCGTGCGATGCGTCAGGACTCAGTTGATATCTGGGGTGACGGCAGTACATATAAGGGCAACGACATTGAGCGTTTCTATCGCTATGGCCTCATGGTGAACCCCGCTCTTCGCATCTACAAGCCATGGCTTGACCCCACCTTTGTTGACGAGATGGGTGGACGTACCGAGATGAGCGAGTTTCTTACCGCTCGCAAACTGCCATACAAAGCGTCGAAAGAAAAGGCGTACTCCACAGACTCAAATATTTGGGGTGCAACTCACGAAGCGAAACTTTTGGAAGAACTGAATAACGGCATGGAGCTTGTCGAGCCAATCATGGGTGTTGCCCATTGGGACGAAAGCATTGCCATCGCGTCTGAAGTTGTTTCCATTCGTTTCCATGAAGGCTTTCCCGTTGCCATCAACGGCAAAGAATTCAAATCACAGGTTGATCTTGTTTTAGAAGCAAATGCCATTGGTGGCCGACATGGTCTTGGCATGAGCGACCAAATTGAGAACCGCATTATTGAGGCAAAGAGCCGTGGAATTTATGAATCACCTGGACTTGCGTTGCTGCACATTGCATACGAACGCCTTGCAACCGGCATTCATAACGAAGCAACACTTGAGAACTACCGCACCATGGGCCGCCGCCTTGGTCGTTTGTTGTATGAAGGTCGTTGGTTTGATCCTCAATCACTGATGTTGCGTGAACCACTGATGCGTTGGGTGGGCACTGCAATCACCGGTGAAGTCACTGTGCGCTTGCGCCGCGGAGACGATTACAGCATTCTTGATACGACGAGCCCGAACCTCACATACGCACCTGACCGTCTCAGTATGGAGCGTGTTGAAGATTCAGCGTTTGGACCGCTTGACCGCATTGGTCAACTCACCATGCGCAACCTTGATATCGACGACAGCCGTGCAAAGTTGCAGGTTTATCGCGGTGCAGGCACGTTGCCAAGCGGTGGCCTCTTGGCCATCGAAGACAATTCCTGACACAAGCCAGCTAACAGCGCTGCACGTTGCGGCATCGTTGCCACTACAACATGTTCTGTGTCGCCGTGGGCGCCACCGCCAACTGCGCCTAA
>JBILOM010000173.1:0-3678 GCA_044374495.1 Ilumatobacteraceae bacterium
CAAACACTCGGGTTTGTTTTATCGGCTATGTCTGTGGGCATTGTGATTGGCGCACTTCAATTTCATCGTGCAGTTCGGGTCTTCTCCCCTGGCGATATGGTGATCATCTCCATGACGCTTATCGGTGCAGTTGTGTGCGCCATGGCGTTCTTGCCAAACGCCATCATCTTTATTCTTCTCGGGCTTGCACTCGGGCTGGCCTATGGGCCTGTGAGCCCTATGAGTAACTTTCTTGTCCAACAACGAATGCCGCAACACCTACATGGCCCAGTATTTGGCACACAGTTCTCGCTCATGTATCTCGCAACACCTGCAGGCACTCTGGCGCTTGGCCTCATTGTTCAATCAGTAGCAATTCCGCCATTGCTGTTTTGGATTGGCGCTCTCTTTATCGGCGTCACATTATTGGTCGGTTTTACGGGCCCGTTACGTCAACTAAGTGTGGAAGCCCTAACTCCGGATGATGTTGGTTGACAATAAGCGTTCTCGCGCCCCAAAGTCTGAGGTGCTGAAGTAAAGTCATTCAGTGATTCAAAACGTTGTTGAGAAAGTTCAAACCCTCATCACGACGCTTCTTGGGACCCGTTCAGACTGGCGTCTCACAAAGCCAGTCATGCCGCGCGTGTCGCGAGTGAATTACACATGGATTGGGCCTGTGATGGCAGTATTCACAATCTTTGTTGGGTGGTTTGCATTCACCAACACAGTTGGTGACGGGAATGCTGCTTTTGCATTGTTCATCGGATCCGTCTCCATCATGATGATGACCTGGAGCAACCTTCTATCGACACGCATATTGCCGCTTGAACAAATCTTTGGCGGAGTTGATCGCATGTACGTGTGGCACCGCTGGTTCGGTGCGTTATCAGTCGGAGCAATGTGGCTCCACTTAGAAATGGTTGATGACGTAAAAGGAATACGCGGAGCTTCTCGCAGTGTTGCTAACGCGGCGGAAGATTTAGCGGAAACTGGATCAACTCTGCTCTACATCCTTGTAGTCATCAGTTTGCTCCGATGGATTCCCACTCGATGGTGGCGTCTCGCCCACAAACTTCTTGTTCTACCGTATGCATTCTCTTGTTGGCATTTCTACACATCCACAAAGCCCTACGCCAATGCTTCATTTTGGGGTTCATGGTTTACAGGCTTCATGTTCCTTGGTCTTGCGGCGTGGTTGTACCGAGTGTTGTGGCGCGACATGTTTCGAAAAGGAAAACTTCACACTGTCTCCAAGATTGAGGTCAGCGGCAATGTGCTCACTCTTGAACTTGAACCAATTGGACCGGAACTCAAGTATCAATTAGGTCAGTTTGCTTTTCTAAAAGTGAAAGTTCCCGGCTTGCGAGAGCCACATCCGTTCACTATTGCGTCATCACCTGATGAACAGTGCCTTCGATTTGTCATTCGTGGTTTAGGTGACTGGACTCATCGTCTCATCACTTCACTTGCTGTTGGTGACCGCGTTGTTGTGGAAGGCGCCTACGGACATCTGGCCCCTATTCCAAGTCACCCTGTTGATCATGTTGTTTGGGTTGCTGGCGGAGTGGGAATTACTCCGTTCCTTGGGACGTCTATCTCGCGGCTGCCGGATAATGGCCCCACCCCACATCTTTTTTATTGTGTGCCGTCTCGCCAGAATGCTCCAGCAATTGAAATGCTTGAAGCTGCAGACCGCGAAGGCCGAATTCACTTGCATGTTCAAGCGTCCGATGAAAAAAATCGCCTTCAGCCAGACCATGTCATTTCCGCAATAGGTGGCTCACGATTGCAAGACGCACACATTGTTATGTGTGGCCCCGATTCACTTGTGAAGTCCATGAAGTCAGGACTTCGCAGGCACGGCGCTCGACATATGCATGTTGAAGGTTTTGATATTCGAAGCGGAGTCGGCCCGGATTTGTCTCGTCATCTAGACGACATAGTGAGAGCTCAATTACGTCGTTTTTTACCTAGTAAATAGTCATCCATCTCGGTGACTTTGTTGAATAATTTATGCGTACCTGCAGATATAGGCTTGCCCCGTGAACGATGCACTACGAAATACATACACAGGTGAGTTCGCCGTTGAAGCGAGTGAGCTAACCAAACACTACGGAGAAGTAGTGGCGCTCGACGGCCTTGATCTCGCAGTTCCAACAGGATCTGTTCTGGGGCTGCTTGGTCCGAATGGTGCCGGTAAGACCACCGCAGTTTCCATTCTCACTACGCTCACCGCACCTGATGCTGGAACAGCACGTGTCGCAGGAGTGAATGTCTTGAGTGAACCACAGCGTGTGAGGTCATTGATTGGATTGTCGGGCCAGTACGCCGCTGTTGATGAACATCTCACTGCGTTGGAGAACCTCGAGATGATCGGCTGTTTGTACGGAATGCGTCGCCCTGCGGCTCGAAAGAAAGCGCACGAACTTATTGAGCGCTTCCGCTTGACCGAGGCAGCCAATCGACCACTCAAGACTTTTTCTGGCGGAATGAGACGCCGCATCGACCTTGCCGGAGCGCTCCTCGCTGATCCCCCGGTTTTGTTTCTCGATGAGCCAACAACCGGCCTCGACCCCCGTAGCCGCGGTGAACTGTGGGATGTGATTCGAGAGCGAGTTACTGAAGGCACCACTGTCGTTCTCACCACGCAGTATCTAGAGGAAGCAGATCAATTAGCTCATGAGATAGTTGTGATTGATCACGGGCGAGCGATTGCGCGAGGCACCTCACAAGAGTTGAAGCGCCGTATTGGGGGCGAACATCTTGATGTTCACCTTGCGTTGCTCAGTGATCTCTCGCGTGTAGAGGACATTCTTCGGCCATTTGCCATTGGTGCTATCCGTACCGACGATCAAGACGCACTTATTTCTATTCCCGTCGCAAAAGGTGTAGAGGCACTCGGCGCAGTGATGATAGAACTCACCGCACAGAACGTAGAGATCCTTGACATTGGTCTCAGGCGTCCCACTCTTGATGATGTCTTTATGGAACTCACCGGACACAAATCGCAGGAGGAACAGTCATGATCAGAATGATTCGCGATGCAACCACAATCGCCCGACGAAACACAATTCGCATCAGCCGCGTGCCCGAAGTGATGGTCTTCGTCATTGTTCAACCGCTTATGTTCGTTTTGCTTTTCGCTTATGTTTTCGGCGGCTCAATTGATATTCCAGGCGGCAACTACCGCGAGTTCCTCATCGCCGGAATCTTTACCCAGACCGTGGTCTTCGGCGCTACCTTCACCGCATCAGGGTTGGCAGAAGATGTGCAAAAAGGGCTAATTAACAGATTCAGATCACTTCCTATGTCGCGTTCGGCAGTTGTCGCAGGTCGCACAGCAAGCGACGTTGTATACAACTTGTTATCCATCGTCATTATGTCGTTGGCGGGATTATTAGTGGGCTGGCGCATTCGAGGTTCAATACTTGATGCAATAGTCGCTTATCTATTGCTGCTTTTCTTCTCGTACTCGTTTTCATGGGTAATGGCGTGCCTTGGACTGCTAGTTCCGTCACCGGAAGTGGTTAACAATGCAACTTTCATTGTGCTCTTCCCGCTCACCTTCATTGCCAACACATTTGTTCCGTCCAATACTTTGCCGGGAGTGCTGAAAACTTTTGCTGAGTGGAACCCAGTGTCAACATTGACCCACGCAGTTCGCGTTAGATTTGGAAACATTCCGGCTGGCACTCCAGA
>JBILOM010000159.1:0-12556 GCA_044374495.1 Ilumatobacteraceae bacterium
CCCTGTGGCAGTAGCCAGTTCAGGTCATAGACTCAGAAGCCGTGTCGAATACAGCAACTCTCTCAGCCGAAGCCGGTCGTGTAACCGGAAGCCCAGCATCGCGTCGTCTGCGCGCCGCCGATCGCATTCCTGGCATCCTCTATGGCCATGGCATGACACCAGTCGTTTTGTCTGTTGCTCGTCGTGACCTTCGCGTTGCACTGTCAGGTCCTGCTGGCCAGAACACAATCTTGACTCTCTCTGTTGACGGTTCTTCATACAACGCAGTTGTAAAAGAGATGCAGCGTCACCCAGTTCGTCGCAACGTCAGCCACGTCGACTTCGTACAGATCAACCTGTCAGAAGAAATCGTCATGCACGTTCCAGTTCACCTCACAGGTGTTGCAAAGCAAGTAGTTGCTGCTGGCGGACTCGTCGACGCAGCGGTTGACTCAATTGAAGTTCGTACCACTCCTGCAAATGTTCCAAACGAAATCGTTATCGACATCACAGACCTCACACCTGAATCAGTCATTCACTTGGCAGACCTCAAATTGCCCGCAGGCGTTGTCGCAGTTGGCGATCCAGAAATGCTCATTGCAACCGTTCTGATGTCGCGCGGTTCCACCGCTGATGCAGCAGCAGCAGCAGCCGCTGGTGACGCAGCATCTGGCGAAGCAGCAGCCGAAACCAGCAACTAAGCCACGACTCTCGGGTCGTTTCTTACTTTCACATCATGTTGCGCCGATCGGCTCCCCGACAAGGCGACATGGAACGCACACTTATTGTCGGTCTTGGTAATCCGGGCAAGAAATACGCGCGTACTCGTCACAATGTTGGCACCGATGCAATTGAAGTTCTTGCAAAACGTCTCGGAGTCTCACTCAAAGTAGGTCGCGACCGCGCACAGATTGCCGAAACACGCATTAATGGCCATGCAGTTGTTCTCGCGATTCCCACTACATACATGAATGATTCGGGTGAGGCTGTTGGCCCACTGGCACGTCGTTACAAGATTGAAGACCCAGCAAACATCATCGTTATTCACGACGAACTAGATCTTGAGCCAGGAATCCTTCGGCTCAAAGTTGGTGGCGGACTAGCCGGACACAACGGTTTGAAATCAATTTCTGCGCATCTACACACTGATGATTATGTTCGGGTGCGCATCGGAGTCGGTAAACCTTCGTCGAAAGATGTCGGAGCCGACCATGTGTTGTCTTCTATTCCCGCAGCTGAACGTCGCATTCTTGATGTTGCGGTTGAAGTCGCTGTTGATGCAATTGAAAGCATTATTTCTGGCGGAATTGCAGCTGCAATGCAGGACTTCAACGGACGGTGAGCACTTCTTCTCTCTCCCCGCATCCACTTGGCACGCTCGCCACTCAGGTAGCTAACGAACCAGGCATCGATGCAATTGCAGGTCAGCGCGATGCGGTACTTGCAGTTCCGGAAGTTGCACGCGCAACAGTTCTTGCTGCTCTCATCAACAACACAACGCGTCGCCCCATTGTCATCGCAACTCCCACCGGAACCATGGCGCAATCAATTGCAGAAGATCTCGCGGCATTTCTCGGTTCTGATGCAATTGAGTTTTTCCCATCGTGGGAAACACTCCCCTTTGAACGCGTCAGCCCCGCGGTTCTCACCATGGGTTCACGTATGCGCACCATGTGGCGAATGCGACAAGGAAAGAACGCCCCTGCCGTCATCGTGGCAGGCACCCGCGCCTTATTGCAGAAACTTGCACCCGGATCAATAACCCTTGAGCCAATTCAGATTTCTGTTGGCGGCACTCTGAATATCGACGCCTTGTGCGAGCAACTCGTGCAGTGCGGATACCGCAGAGAAACAATTGTGGAGCATCGCGGTGAGTTTGCTCGTCGTGGCGCAATTGTTGACATTTTTCCCAGCACAGATGACGAGCCAATCCGTGTCGACATGTGGGGAGACGATGTTGATCGACTCACACACTTCACTGTGTCTGACCAGCGCAGCACAGATGAAATCACATCAGTAAGTATTTTTCCTGCGCGTGAATTGTTGTATGTCGACGGCGTACAAGATCGAGCTCGTGAACTGATTGCTACAGAACCGTGGGGTCGCGAGCAATGGGAACGCTTGTCAGAAGGACAAATATTTGACGGTATGGAAAGTTGGCTTCCGTGGCTAACTGAGTCTGATGATTTACTGACAGACCATCTTGGTGATGACGCATTAGTCATCATGGTGGAACCGCGACGAATGGGCGAACGTGCTCGTGACCTTCTTGCAGAAGAAGACGACCTTGCAAAAGCACTGGCAACCTCCTGGGCACGTGATGAAAACGTGTCCTTCCCGCGTTTGCATGTTGAAGCCGAGCGCATATTTTCAACAAGTAACCGCACCCCAACAATTTCGCTGATTCCCACAGCAGAATCAGTTGATGGTCCAGCAGTACCTGCATCTGGCTGGGGACCAATCGTTCATGACCCAGCATCATTTGTTCGCCGCATTAACGAGATGCTCAGTGAAAAGTGGAGCATTGTCGTAACGGCAGAAACTCCTGAATCGATTCCACGACTCGTCGACATGATGCGTGGTCACGGAATTGATTTCACTGCAACTAACGACGCGAAGAAAATCGCTACTCCGGGTGCATGGGTGACCTTTGCTCCACAATCACGCGGCGCGTCTCTTCCCAATTCTCGTGTGGCGATCATTTGTGAAGCTGATCTCAGTGGGCGCCGTCGCACACGGTCATCGCGCCACACCAAAGCACGATCATCTGGCACAGTCTTTGAAGACTTGCAGCCGGGTGGCTACGTGTTGCACGCCCATCACGGTGTTGGCAAGTACGAAGGCATGGTCAAGCGTTCTATTGGTGGCGTCGAACGTGACTACTTACTTATTGCCTACAAGGGTGGTGACAAGCTCTATGTTCCGACGGAACAAATTGGCGTCATTCGTCAATATGTTGGCGGAGAAGCACCAACGTTGCATCGCATGGGCGGTTCAGACTTTGCTCGTGCCAAATCCCGGGTGCGCTCTGCTGTTCGAGAAGTGGCACAAGAATTGGTACTGCTGTATCAACGCCGCGTTACTGCGGTCGGCCACGCATTTCCCCCTGACACACCATGGCAATCAGAGATGGAAAATGCTTTCCCTTTCATTGAAACCCCAGATCAGTTAGACGCCATTGCAGCAATAAAGACAGACATGGAGAGCGAAGTACCAATGGATCGCCTGCTGTGCGGCGATGTTGGCTTCGGAAAAACAGAAGTTGCTGTACGTGCAACATTCAAAGCAATTCAAGACGGCAAACAAGTTGCAGTACTAGTGCCAACCACTCTTCTTGCGACACAGCACGGCAACACATTTTCAGAACGATTTGCTGGCTACCCCATCAAGGTTGAAGTGCTCTCGCGTTTCCTCACAAATGCTGAAGCAAAGAAAGTCATTGCTGGTTTGAAGTCTGGCGACATCGATTGCGTTATCGGAACACATCGTCTTTTGCAGGAAAGCATTGAATTCAAGAACCTCGGACTTCTTGTGGTCGACGAAGAACAACGCTTCGGTGTGCAGCACAAAGAAGCTATGAAACGCATGAAAACAAACGTGGATGTTCTGTCAATGTCTGCAACCCCAATTCCGCGAACGCTCGAAATGAGCCTTGTAGGAATTCGCGATTTGTCTTTACTGCAAACACCACCTGCAGACCGCCAGCCAATTCTTACTTTTGTGGGTGAACAAAGCGAACAAGTAGCAATCGAAGCAATTCGTCGTGAGCTGCTTCGCGAAGGTCAGGTGTTCTGGGTTCATAACCGAGTGCAATCCATTGAAGAACGTGCAGCAGAGATACGTGAGTGGGTTCCAGAAGCACGCGTTGCAGTTGCGCACGGACAAATGGACGAAGGCACGCTTGAACAGATTGTTCTTGATTTCTGGGAAGGTAACTTCGATGTGTTGGTCTGCACCACCATTATTGAAAGCGGCATCGACATGCCAACCGTTAACACTCTTGTTGTGGAACGAGCAGACCTCCTTGGTCTCGGCCAGATGCACCAGTTGCGTGGACGTGTTGGGCGCAGCGGGCATCGCGCATACGCATATCTCTTTCATCCGCGAGACAAGGTGCTCTCGCACGAGGCGTATGAACGCCTGCGCACCATTGGTGAATCAACTGATTTGGGAAGCGGATTCAAAATTGCAATGCGCGACCTAGAAATTCGAGGTGCCGGAAACCTTCTCGGTGAATCACAAAGCGGACACATCGCAGCTGTGGGTTATGACTTGTACTGCCAACTTGTTACAGAAGCAGTTTCTGAAATGAAGGGCGAATCAGTCGCAGACGAAGTTGAGATCAAAGTGGACATCACCATGGACGCCCATCTTCCTGATGACTACGTACCTAGCCAAGACCTGCGACTTGAGGCGTACCGCCGCCTCGCAACCGTGCGCACTTCTGAGGAATTGGCGGACATTGAAACGGAATGGCGCGATCGTTTTGGCCAATTACCAGGACCAGCCCAAGCACTTATTTCGGTGGGGGCATTGCGCGTCGAGTGCCTGCGTCTCGGAATCACAGAGATTGTCACCAACGGAAATACCATCCGAATTTCTCCAATAAAACTGCGCGCCAGCCAGACCATGACTCTGCGTCGCCTCGCATCCGTTGCCGTCTACAAAGACGAGCCCGGCTTCATTTCTCTGCCTATTCCACGTGGGGCAAACCCTGCCGTGACGGTCATCGCACTACTACAGGGCCTTTTTGACCCCTCAGACGACTAAGGTTTCTCTGTGATTAAGAGCCCCCGTACTTCCCGTTTCGCAGCTGCGCTTGTAGCTACTTGTCTTTTCGGCCTGACTGCCTGTGGCAGCGTGTCGTCGTCGTCCGATGCATTCAGCGTCAATGGCACTGGGTACGCCGAAGAAGACTTCAACAAGTTGTCAGACGTTCTGATGTCAGCCGGACAGTTCACAGCCATCAACGGCAAAATCAAAGCAGAAGACGCAATTGTCGTATTGCGCACTCTCATCCGCTACGAAGCATTTCTTCAATTCATAAAAGATAACGACGTGAAAATTCTTGAGGCCGACAAGGCTGAAGTTCTGAAGAATGCCAATGCAGACGAGAAGTTCCCGACGTATCCAAAAGAACTTCAAGATGCATTAGTCAACTTCAACATTGCTGATGTCACTTTGCGGAAAATGACTCCGCCAGCAATCGACAAGATTGAAAAACTGTATTCCGATTCTCCTGCATCTGCCGGAGTACTTTGCCTCAGTCACATTCTGGTCAAAACTGAAGCTGAAGCAAATGAAGTCCTTGCAGACTTGAAGGCCGGAACCAAGTTCGCAGACGAAGCAGCAAAGAAATCCATAGAGCCGGGTGCAGACAAATCAGGTGGCTCATTGGCCAATGGTGATCAGCCATGTCAAGCGCTCGCGAACTTGCAAACCTCTTTCGATAAAGACTTCATGATTGGCGCAGTTGCTGCAAAGCCAGGCGTTGCTACAGGGCCAATTAAGAGTTCATTTGGATACCACATCATTTTGAGTGCTCCATTTGCTGAGGTGAAAGATTCTGTCGCAACTGTTGTTGCCGAGAATCCTGGTGCAACTCTTCTTGCCGGCTACATGTCTCAAGCTGACATCAAAGTCAATTCCACATACGGAGTTTGGAACGGCGCAACCGCCACCATTAGCTAATGCCACGCATCGTTGTCGTCGGTCTCGGGCCAGGTAATCAAGGCCTCATCACTGCTGACACGCTTGCTGCAATTAGTTCTATTCAAGTGCGTTTCCTACGCACTATTCATCACCCATCTGCACACTTAGTCACTGAGGCAACGTCCTTCGACCATCTGTACGACAGTGCCCCATCATTCGACGATGTGTATCGCAATATTGCGCTCACGTTGGTCGAAGCGGCCACGGCAAACGGCGAAGTGCTGTACGCAGTTCCAGGCTCACCAACTGTGCTTGAAAAGTCAGTTGCTCATTTGCGCGCACGTGATGATATTGAACTTGTCATTCTTCCCGCAGTTTCATTCTTGGAAGATGTGTGGAGAGCCCTAAATATTGACCCGATCGAAGCCGGCGTCAGGCTTATTGATGGCCATGTCTTTGCTCAGGCTGCTGCAGGCATTTCAGGGCCGATGCTTGTGGCCCACACGCACGCCAATTGGGTGTTGTCGGATATCAAATTGTCTATTGATGACCCAGACCCGCACACCGAAGTCATCTTGCTTCATCACCTCGGTCTACCTGACGAACAAATAGCCCACACAACGTGGAGCAACATGGATAGAACCCTTGAAGCCGACCATCTCACTTCTATGTACATTCCGCATTTAAGTACACCAGTGGCTCACGAGTTGGCACAGTTTCACGAACTGGCGCGCACATTACGTAAAGAATGCCCATGGGATGCCGAACAAACGCATCAATCTTTAGTGCGCTACCTCATTGAAGAGACATACGAAGTTGTAGATGCAATCTCTCGTCTGAATGAAAATGATCCGTCAACCGATGTTGACCTCATTGAAGAACTCGGTGACTTGTTGTACCAAGTTGAATTCCACGCTGCAATTGCTGAAGAGCAAGGCCGATTCACTATGGCTGATGTTGCGCGCACAGTTCATGACAAATTGGTGTCACGACATCCTCATGTTTTTTCTGATGTTGTTGTCTCGTCGTCTGAAGATGTCGAGAACAATTGGGAAGCAATCAAGAAGGCGGAAAAGCCAGATCGCTCTGGCCCCTTCGATGGCCTCGTTGAAGCGGCACCTGCGTTGTCGTTTGCCACCAAAGTGCAACAACGTGCGTCTCGCGTGGGTTTTGATTGGGCCAATTCAGATGGGCCATTAGAAAAGGTTGCCGAGGAACTGCAAGAGGTGCATAACGCCATTGGTATCGGTGACCCAGAATCCACCATGGCGGAAGTAGGCGATCTCCTTTTTGCTGTTGTCAATGTGGCTCGTCATCTCGACATCGACCCAGAGAGCGCATTGCGCTCAGCGGTCTTTACGTTTCGTGCGCGGGTTGAAGGAGTCACCCACTTAGCGGCCAGCCAGGGTCTCGAAATGGCATCTTTGTCCGCTTCAGAGCTAGACGAACTATGGGAAGTGGTCAAGTCGCACCCAACTCACTAGCGTTCTAGGAATGAGTGAAATCGTCGAAGTAGTCGGCCGCGAAGTTTTAGATTCTCGCGGTAATCCAACAGTCGAAGTGGAAGTAGTGCTTGACAGTGGCGCAACTGGTCGCGCCATCGTTCCATCGGGTGCTTCAACAGGTGAATACGAAGCCGTTGAGCTACGTGACGGCGGTTCGCGTTATTTAGGTAAGGGCGTTTTGCGCGCTGTTGAAAATGTCAACAACCTCATCGCTCAAGTTGCAATTGGTATGGACGCCACGAATCAACGTGCGCTCGACAATGCACTAATTGAACTTGACGGAACAGAAAACAAATCACGCCTCGGTGCAAACGCAATGCTCGGAGTCAGCTTGTCTGTTGCCCACGCCGCAGCCAGTGAACTAGAACTGCCGTTGTACCGCGCAATCGGTGGGCCACACGCACACGTTCTGCCAGTTCCCATGATGAACGTCATCAACGGTGGCGCTCATGCAGACAACAACGTCGACCTTCAAGAGTTCATGATCATGCCAGTTGGTGCACCAAGTTTCCGCGAAGCAGTTCGTTGGGGTGTCGAGACCTACCACACTCTGAAAAAGGTTCTTGCTGATCGCGGTCTGTCAACAGCCGTTGGCGACGAGGGCGGGTTTGCCCCAAACTTGTCAAGCAATGAAGCAGCAGTTGCAATTCTTGTAGAGGCAATTGAAAAGGCCGGTTACGCACCAGGTAAAGACATTGCAATTGCACTTGATCCCGCAATGAGCGAGTTGTTCCGCGACGGCGCGTACCACCTCAAGGGTGAAGGAAAAGTTTTGTCCGCACCAGAAATGGTTGAGTGGTGGACATCGCTTGTTGATCGCTACCCCATCGTCAGCATTGAAGACGGCATGGCAGAAAATGACTGGAGCGGCTGGGCACAGATGACTGCTGCTCTCGGTTCACGTATTCAATTGGTAGGCGATGACTTGTTCGTTACAAACACACGTCGCCTACAAATGGGCATAGATCAGTCGGTTGCAAACAGTGTTCTTATCAAGGTCAACCAAATTGGAACTCTCAGCGAAACTCTCGACACAGTTGAATTGGCAACACGCCATTCATACACAAGCGTGATGAGCCATCGCAGTGGAGAAACCGAAGATTCAACAATTGCCGATCTCGCCGTTGCCACGAATTGCGGCCAAATCAAAACTGGTGCACCTGCACGAAGCGACCGTGTGGCGAAGTACAACCAACTTCTACGTATCGAAGAAATGCTCGGCGACACAGCCCGCTTCCGCGGACGCAGTGCCCTCGCGCCCCTGAAGTAACGAACATCTGTTCGTGTGCCACGGTTGGTCCCGTGTTACACGCCACAATAGAGACGTGGCTCCACGTATCTTGAACCCCCTCTCGCGCCTGCGATCACGCACGCGCGATGTCACAAGTTCACTCGTACGCCCCACCCCGCTCGATCAGCGCATCGCACGAAACCCCCTTACTCGCTGGGTTGCCCGTTTGGCTCTCGCAACCGTGGTCGTTGCAGGCGGCACCTCATTGTTTTTCTTCCCGTTGATGGACTTCGTGACACAACGCTCGGCAATTGCTGAAAAGAACTCAGAATTCGCTGCTCTTGCCGATGCAAATGAGCAATTGCAGACCGAAGTCAATGCCCTGCAAACCCCCGAGGGAATTCGCAATGCAGCTCGCGCCCAATTGGGTTATGTCTTGCCGGGAGAACAGCGCCTGTCTCTTGTCCCGATGCCGAAATTGCCAACGGACCTGCCACCCACATGGCCATACACATTGATTACCGAAATCTTGACGGTGCGCAATGCCACCAATGGCACCCCATCTTCTCCACTTGCGCCACTAGCCCCCTAAGGCTGAACCGCAACGGCTCCATGCGAGCCCACCCAATTTCACTAGGTAGTGTTCCTTTTACTGTCTTAACGACCACGGGGGTTTGGAAATGGCTGGAAGCATTCTTGGGAATCGGGTTCTTCGTAAAGAAGATCCGAAATTTCTTACAACAGGCGGCGTGTACGTCGATGACCTACTAGATGAACCAGTGCTTCACGGTGCGCTTCATGTCACGTACGTGCGCAGCACTGTCGCACACGGCAACATCACATCTATTGATACTTCTGATGCTGTAACCATGCCAGGCATCGTCGCTGTGTTCACAGGCAAAGACCTCGGTCTTGAATTCGTGCCATCTGCATACAACCCTGCAGCCACACGCACACTTCTCGCTACCGACAAAGTGCGCTTTGTTGGTGAACCAGTTGTAGCCATTGTCAGCGAAACCCGCGAAGAGGGCGAAGACGCAATCGATGCCGTCATCATTGACTACGACGTGCTTCCTGCACTTATTGATCTTGAAGAAGCAATGTCCAGCACAACCTTGTTGTACGAGGCATGCGGAAGCAATGTTGTTTTCGACTCAATGGTTCTTGGTCTGCCAGACAACACCGGTGATGCATACTTCGCTGACTGTGAAGTTGTAGCCAAAGGTCGCTTCATCAACCAACGCGTTGCACCATGCCCACTCGAAGTTCGTGGTGCTGCTGCAGCTTGGGGTAAAGATGGCCGACTTACACAATGGCTCTCAACTCAGCACGCACAAGGTGCAGTTGCACCACTTGCTGCTACAAATGGCGTTGACCCAAGCATGGTTCATGTGAAGACTCCAGATGTTGGTGGCGGTTTCGGTGCAAAGATCGGTGCGTACCCTGAAGAGCTCTTGTTGGGCGTCATTGCAAAGCGTGTTGATGCTCCAGTTCGCTGGCGTGAAACTCGCAGCGAGTCAATGGTTGGCCTTGGACATGGTCGTGCGCAATTGCAGTACGTCACCATTGGTGGCAAGCGCGACGGCACAGTTACTCACTACCAATTCTGGGCTATTCAAGACTCAGGTTCATGGGTTGACATGGGAACCATCCTTGCGCCATTCATGACACGTCCAATGTCGTCTGGCGTGTACGCCATCCCAAACATCGAATGCCGCACAACATCAGTTGTTACAAACACAACACCAACAGTTGCGTACCGCGGTGCCGGCCGACCAGAGGCAACAGCAGCCATCGAACGCGCAATGGATATCTTCGCTCTTGAAGTTGGCATGGACGCGGTTGAAGTTCGTCGCAAGAACCTCATTCCGAAGTTCCTCACACCGCACACAACAGTTATCGGTCAGACCTACGACGTTGGTGACTACGAAACGTCATTAAACAAGGTTCTTGAAGCTGCTGATTACAAAGGTTGGCGTGCAAAGCAGAAAGCAGCTCGCGATAGCGGCGCAGCAAAGCAGATCGGCATCGGCGTCAGTGTCTATGTTGAGATCACTGGTGGCGTTGGCAATGGCGAATCTGCAAAAGTCGAAATTCAAGACAACGGACACGCCCTTATTTACACCGGTACCTCGCCACACGGACAAGGTCACGCAACATCATGGGCAATGCTTGCCAATGAACAAACCGGTATCCCCATTGAAAACATCGAATTGGTATGGGGCGACACAGACCTTGTGCCAATCGGTACCGGAACAATGGGATCACGCTCATTGCAACAGGGCGGTAATGCTGTGTTCGCAGTTGCTGCCGAATTGGTGAACAAGGCAAAGTCAGTTGCTGCTCGTTTGCTCGAAGCAAGCGAAGAAGACATCGTTCTTGACAAAGACTCCGGAAGCTTCCATGTTGCAGGTACTCCAGCTGTTGCAAAGACATGGGCAGAACTTGCGCTTGCTGAAAAGCAATCAGGCGGACTTGTCCATTCTGATGTCATCAACGTTTCTGGCGCTACGTTCCCATTCGGAGCTCACGTTGCAGTTGTTGAAGTTGACGTTGAAACGGGCAAAGTTACTCACATTGCTCACACCGCGTGTGATGATGCCGGAAAAGTACTGAACCCAATGTTGCTTGAAGGTCAAATTCACGGCGGCGTTGCACAAGGCGCCGCACAAGCGCTTCTTGAAGAAGTGTCGTATGACCCAGATGGCAACCCCATCACATCAAACCTCGCTGACTATGCATTCATCTCGGCTGCAGAACTTCCAAGCGTCACTGTTGTACACATGGAGACACCAACTCCTGTCAACTTGATTGGTGCAAAGGGAATCGGCGAATCGGGCACAATCGGAGCTACTCCGGCAGTGCAGTCAGCTGTTGTTGATGCTGTATCTCAATTCGGTGTCAAGCACATCGACATGCCAACCACCGCTGAAAAGGTGTGGGCTGCAATTCAGTCCGCACGATAACCAACTACTACTTACACAGAACTACACACAAAGGAAGCCATCATGAAGGTCACCATTACCGTCAACGGAACCACACACGAAAGTGATGTTGAACCACGCACCCTGCTCGTTCAGTACGTGCGCGAATCACTCGGCCTCACTGGCACCAATATTGGTTGCGACACCTCTAGTTGCGGCGCTTGCTCATTGCACCTCAATGGTGAATCAGTAAAGAGCTGCACCGTGCTTGCTGTTCAGGCAGACGGCGGCTCTGTCACAACTATTGAAGGACTCGCCAAAGACGGCGTCATGCACCCAATGCAGCAAGCATTCATGGAGAACCATGGTTTGCAGTGCGGTTATTGCACACCAGGCATGGTTATGGCAGCTATTGGTCTTTTGAACGAGAACCCATCTCCAACAGAAGAGCAAGTTCGTATTGGTCTTGAAGGCAACCTGTGCCGCTGCACCGGTTATCACAACATCGTCAAGTCGGTGCTCGCATGCGCCAACAACAAGTAAGTCGGAGACACTCATGATTCCTGCACCATTCGATTACAAGCGCGCATCATCTGCCGCTGAAGCAATCTCACTTGTCGGCGAGTACGGCGAAGACGCAAAGTTCCTTGCTGGTGGCCACAGCTTGTTGCCACTGATGAAGTTGCGCCTTGCGCAACCAGCAGTACTTATTGACATTGCTCGTATTGAAGACCTGTCATACATCCGCGATGCGGGTAGCCACATTGCAATTGGCGCAATGACTCGTCACATGGACGTTGAAAAATCACCGATCCTTGCCGAGCATGCTCCCCTGCTGTCATTCGCTGCTAGCCACGTCGGCGATCCACAGGTACGCCATCGCGGCACCATCGGTGGTTCCATTGCACACGCAGACTCAGCTTCTGACCTGCCTGCAACTACTTTGGCACTTGGTGCAACATATGTTGTGCAAGGCCCGAACGGCACACGTGAAATTGCAGCTGCAGATTTCTATGTTGGTTTCCTCGAATCAGCACTTGCTCCTGATGAAATGCTCACAGAGATTCGCGTTCCGAAAATGAACGGCGCAACATGGGGCTTTCAGAAGTTCAATCGTCGTGCTCAAGACTGGGCCATTGTCGGTGTAGCTGCATGGAAGCGCGGCACAGAGTCCGGCGTTGGTCTTGTCAACATGGGCTCTGTTCCCATTTTGGCGACAAGCGTTGCAAAAGCAATTGCAGGTGGCGCAAGCGTCAGCGATGCAG
>JBILOM010000125.1:0-3635 GCA_044374495.1 Ilumatobacteraceae bacterium
CCACCGTATGACAGGAAAGGAAGTGTTAATCCGGTCATCGGAAGTGCACCAACAACTCCACCGATATTGACCAGCGCCTGCACTCCGAACCACGCCGAGATTCCACCAGCAATGAATGCACCGTGTGTGTCTGGTGCCGACAAGGCGACCTGAAGACCAAAAATAACCAATGCCAAGAAACCACCGATGACCATTAAGGATCCAAAGATTCCCATCTCCTCAGCAATAACAGAAAAAATAAAGTCGCTGTATGCAAGAGGAACGTAACCCCATTTACTTGTGCCAGATCCAATACCTGTACCAGACCAGCCACCGTTGGCGATACTCAACAACGACTGATACACCTGATACCCGGTGTCATCTTTTGTTGCTTCTAGGTTCATGAAAGCAAACATTCGAGCACTTGCATTGCTAGCGAAATTAAGCACAAACACTCCGAGAACACCAACACTCAATGTGGTGGCAACAAGTTGACGTGCCGGAAGTCCTGCGATGAACATCATCACAAGAACAACGCCACCAAAGATCAAACTTCCACCGAAGTCCTTTTGCAGCGCACATAATCCGGCACTAACGGCCAATGCGGCAATCATCGGCCACAACACAATGCTCGTAATCTGAACCGAACGATGTCGATGCGAGAGCAAGTTGGCGCAAAAAAGCACAACTGCGATTTTCATGAACTCTGATGGCTGCATCCGGAACGGACCAATGTCTAGCCATGCGCGAGCGCCGTTTACGAGAGCACCTTTAAGAATCACTGCAGCGTTTAATCCCACCACTGTCAGAACCACTGGCATTAACAGCGAAGATTTGCGCCATGTTTCGTATGGGAACGCATAGGCAGCCCACATCGCAACTGCCCCCAACGCAGCCCACACCAACTGGCGTTGAAACATTGCCCATGCCGAACCACCAGAATGCAAGTTGGTTACGGAAGACGACGAAAGCACCATGACTAACCCCAACATGACAAACGACGTGACGATGATGAGAATCCAGTAGAACGCTGCAGATGGTTTTTCTAAGGCGACGCGATGTCGGTCTGCAACTCCGGCACGGCGAAGCGTTGCTAGACGGCGTTCCTTAAGAGTTTGAGTAGATCTGTTATCTGTGACCATTATGAACTCGATTCTGTCTGGTTGAAGTACTTACGCACCTTGTTCTGAAAGTCGTCACCACGTTCGTTGTAATTGTTGTACCAGTCATAACTTGTGCACCCAGGAGACAACAGGACTGTTTCGCCATTTCTAGCGAAACCATGTGCAAAAGTAACCGCTTCGTCCATTGAAGCTGCATCACGAACTGCGCACACACCTTCAAAAGCTCGCCGAATTGAGTCGGCATCGTCGCCGATTGCAACGACTCCTGCCATTCGCTGTGGCTCAGTAGCCATCTGTGACAGATCGAGGTCTTTATTGCGGCCTCCGGCTATCAACACGATGCGTTCAAACGAACGAATAGCGGTAAGCGCAGCGTGAGGGCTCGTTGCTTTGGAATCGTCGTACCAAGAAGAGCCATCGAATTCACCGACCAACTCGATGCGATGATGTGCGGACTCAAAATGATGAAGTGGCTTAGCTACATCACCCACAGCGCTCAACCCTGATTCAATAACCAAAGCTGCAGCAGCCAGCGAGTTAGTGATGTCATGTGGAAGTGAACGCCACAATTGATCAACGGAACAAATCTCTCCGTGCGGACTAATCAGCGACCCGGACGACACCTTGTAATCGCCAGCATCAAGACCAAACGTGACACAGCGAGATTTAGTAGCACGAGCTGTTTCAAGAATCAATTCATTGTTCGTCGGGGCAACCACTACATCACTTGGTTGTGAATATGCCCACAGTCGACGTTTTGCTCCCGCGTACTTTTCCATTGAACCGTGCCAATCAAGATGATCCGGAGCCAGATTCAGCCATACGGATGCGTCGCAACGAAACACATTTGTGTATTGCAGGCGGAAACTTGAACACTCAACAACAAAAGCATCAAACGGTTGTTCAATCGCCGCCATAAAAGGAAGATCAGTGTTTCCTACCTCGCCAACAGAACGGCCGCCGCCGCGCAACAAGGCTGCAGTAATCATCGTGGTCGTGGTTTTGCCATCCGTACCAGTCACTCCGAGAATTGGTCGAGGACCTCCAATTCTCTCTTGTTCCCATTCATAAGCGATATCAATTTCGGTGCGGACAGATACGTTGCGCAGTAGAGCCTCAACGATCACACGGTGGTGAGGCGCCACTCCCGGAGCAGGAATCAAGACATCAACTCCGTCAAGAAAAGCAACAATGTCGGAATCAGTGGCAACTGGCACGATTGCGCAACCAAGTTCACTTGCAAGACGACGATGTTCATCCACGATTGCATCATCAGACAGAACAAGTTCAAGACCTCGTCCAGTCAATGCACGCGCAGCTGCTTCTCCGGCTAGGGCCAGACCGAAAACCGCTACTCGTTTCATGTCACCTCCCGGCAAAGGAATCGGCAATGTTCGTGAAGTCTGCAATAAACATTCCTACTGCGATCGCCACACAGATGCCCGACAAAATCCAAAATCGGATAATGACGGTTGTCTCGGGCCACCCAAGAAGTTCAAAGTGATGGTGAATTGGCGACATACGGAACAATCGCTTCTTTCGACCCGATGCTTTGAATACGCCCATCTGCAAAGCAACCGATCCAGCTTCCATTACGTTCAGCGCGCAGATAAGTGGGAGCAACATATGAGTGTTTGTAGTTACGGCCAACAAGCCCAAAGCCGCACCAATACCGAGCGCTCCTACATCTCCCATGAAAATTCGAGCTGGCGCAGCATTCCACCAGAGAAACCCGCCACACGCTCCTGCCATTGCCGCAGAGAACACTGCTAAGTCAAGCGGGTTGACCAGATTGTAAATATCAGGATTACGAAACGCCCAATATGCAATCACCGTGAATGCAAGAAATCCGAACAATGCAGAACCTGCTGCAAGCCCATCGAGCCCGTCGGTCACGTTTACTGCATTTGTTGTTGCCCACACCATGACAGAAGTCCATACAACCCACAGAACTGGCGACAAGTTCCAACCTGGGAAATCAAAACGAGTGAAGGACAATGTCTCACTAACACCCGTGCCCAGAAGCAGCCATGTCATCATCACAACTACAAGACCAAAGGTGATGTAACCCTTCTTCTTCCAAAAGATTCCGCGATTATGCGCATTACGCACTTTCAAGAAGTCGTCGAGGAAACCAATGACAGACAAAACCCCACAGATGGCCCACATAATCATTGCTTGGTCAGAGAGTGCTATTCCCCCGCGCAAGTGCGCTACGGCCCACCCAATGAACGCAGACAGCATGATGGCAATTCCACCCATCGTGGCTGTCCCCTGCTTTTTCATGTGATGGACAGGACCATGGTCATCAGAACCAAGAATCGGCTGGCCTTTCCCAATTGAGTCAAAAAATGAGATCAGCGCACGTGTTCCAAATAGAGATAACGCCATGGCGACGGCTCCTGCGATTAGGACTGCAATCATTTCGTTTTCTCCTTTCGTATTTGCAACACTCGGGCAGCGATGGCTACATCGCTGCTTGGGGTCAACACGCCGTTAGCTTCCTGAGTCGTTTCATGACCCTTGCCAGCG
>JBILOM010000126.1:0-3626 GCA_044374495.1 Ilumatobacteraceae bacterium
GTGTGGGTTTTTGTGGTCTAGGCGTTATGGGGTATCCCATGGCCGGACATCTTGCTTCTGCAGGTCATTCAGTTTCTGTCTACAACCGAACATCTGCACGTGCAGATGCCTGGGTAGCTGAACATTCGGGAACAGCTTTTGTTACCCCGCGAGAAGTTGCAGCCAATTCAGACATTGTGATGCTGTGCGTGGGCAATGACGCTGACGTGCGTGCCGTTGTCATGGGGCCTGATGGCGTTTTGGCTGGCGCTCATTCCGGTTTGATTGTTGTCGATCACACCACAACAAGTGCTGAACTTGCTCGCGAGATTTCCTTGGCATGTTCTTCAGCCGGAGTCGGGTTTGTTGATGCGCCTGTGTCGGGTGGGCAAGCTGGTGCAATCAATGGCGCGCTGACAGTTATGTGCGGGGCTGATTCTGAAACAGTGTTCGCTGATGTTGCAGTTGTTGCTGCGGTGTATTCACGGTCGTGTGTTCGTTTGGGTAATGTTGGCAGTGGCCAGTTGGCAAAAATGGTGAATCAGATTTGTATCGCTGGGGTAGTGCAGGGGCTTGCTGAAGGTTTGGCGTTTGCAACAAAGGCCGGGCTTGATGCACATGCAGTGATTGATGTGATTTCAAAAGGCGCAGCACAGAGCTGGCAGATGGAAAACCGCGGTCACACCATGGTTGATGACTCGTTTGATTTCGGATTCGCTGTTGAGTGGATGATCAAGGACTTGGGTTTCTGTGTGGAAGAAGCCCAACGAAATGGCGCTGAATTGCCTGTTGCAGAGTTGGTGCTTGGTTTTTACCGCGAACTGTACGCAGATGGTGCTGGGCGCTTAGATACCAGCAGTTTGATTCGTCGATTGCCCTAGAGACTCTGGACTACCGACGCAAGTACGTCAAGCACAGTGTCGACTTGTTGGTCTGTGATTACCAATGGTGGGCAGACTGCAATGACACCAGGAATAGAACGGGCGATGACGCCCTTCTTGATCATGGCGTCACGAACAACAGTCGCGTCCATGTCGTCTGGAAGTTTGCCAGCCCAAATTGCACCAGCACCGCGGTAACCGGTGAGCGTGCCGTCGGCACTGAGGGCCTGAAGTCCCTGTTCAATTCGTGCACCAATATGTTTCGCGCGCTCAACGAGTCCTTCACGTTCCATGATGGCGATGTTGGCAAGTGCGGCTGCGCACACTGTGGCGTGACCTGAGTAGGTGTATCCGTGACGCAAAAAGAATGCTGGGTCAGTAGCGAGCGCGTTGTTGATTGCTTCACCAGTGATGACTCCACCAAGAGGTTGATAACCGCTTGTGACTCCCTTGGCAAACGTGATCATGTCGGGAGTGACGCCGTAATACGTGGCGCCAAACCATTCGCCAAGTCGACCAAAGCCAGTGATGACCTCATCGAAAATGAGGTACGCACCGTTGTCATCACAGAGACGACGTAGGCCAGTGAGGTATTCAGTGCTTGATGGCCACACGCCGCCTGCGCCTTGCAATGGCTCAGCAATGATGGCGGCTACTTTGCCTTTGTTCTGTTCGAACGCGATGGACATGGCTTCAATGTCATCAGCATCAACTTGAATGACGCCTTCAAGAAGTGTTCCGTAGCCAATCTTGTTAAGCGGCAAACCCTGGGCACTGGTACCGCCGTAGTTTGTGCCGTGGTAGCCGCGGTTACGCGTAATGATGACACTGCGTTCAGGATGACCTGCCTGAATTTGTGAGGTGCGTGCAATTTTCATTGCTGTGTCAATTGACTCTGATCCGCTGCCGCACAAAAAGACCCGTGAATTAGCAATAGGGGATAGTGACGACACTTTGGTTGCCACGGCTTCTGCCAGCGGGTTAGTAAATGGGTCGAAAGTTGAGTATGTCTCAAGCGTGCCTACCTGGGCGGCAATTGCATCTGCCATCTCTTTGCGGCCATGACCAATTTGGCAATACCAGAGGCTGCCGATGGCGTCGATGTATTCATTGCCCTTGTCGTCCCACAGCAAGGCCATGTCGCCGCGCACCATATTGATGAATGCGTCAGAAGATGGTTTTGCAAAGGAGTGAAGAAGATTGCTTGACATGTCACTACTGTACGCCAGCGGCTGCTGGCGCGAGATTAGATTCGCTCGATGATGGTGGCTGTACCCATGCCACCGCCGGTGCACATGGTGATAAGGCCAGTTGTCTTGTTCTGGCGCTCAAGTTCGTCGACCAAAGTGCCAATAAGCATGGCGCCTGTTGCGCCGATTGGGTGACCAAGAGCCATTGCTCCACCGTTCACGTTGACCTTTGCAGGGTCAACGCCAGTGTCTTTGAAGAACTTCAATACAACAGCAGCAAAAGCCTCGTTGACTTCAAAGAGATCAATGTCGTCGAATGTCATGCCAGCTTTTTTCAGTACAAGCTTTGCGGCTGGTCCAGGCGCTGTGAGCATGATGACTGGCTCTGTACCAGCAACAGCACTCATGATGATGCGCGCGCGCGGCTTGAGGCCGTGAGCTTTTGCATAGTCAGGTGATGTCACAAGAACTGCTGCACCGCCGTCAACAACACCAGAAGAGTTGCCGCCGTGGTGAACGTGATTGATACCTGCGATGTGAGGGTATGCAAGGCGTGCAGTTTCGTCAATGGTGAGACCTTCAGGATCTTTTTTGTATCCGCCCATACCTTCGAAGCTTGGTGTGAGTTTTCCAAGGTCGGCAAGAGTTGTGCCTGCGCGCGGGTGCTCATCAACTGCAAGTGCAAGAGTTCCGTCGTCGTGATAGATCGGAATCAGTGAACGCTCGAAACGGCCTTCTGCAATTGCAACGGCTGCACGGCGCTGGCTCTCAACTGCAAGTGCATCACATTGTTCACGGGTGAAGCCTTCGACAGTTGCAATGAGGTCAGCAGAGATTCCTTGCGGAACCATGTTGTACTGATCACGCAGGTGATTGTTGTTAGCGGTGAAACCATCAACATGCATTGGTGATGGACGAGACATTGATTCAATGCCACCAGCAACAACGATGTCTTGCATGCCGGACAACACGCCCATGGCTGCGAAGTTCACTGCTTGCTGACCAGAACCACAGAAGCGGTTCAGCGTGACTCCAGGAGCCTCGAGAGCCCAGCCAGCATCAAGAGCTGACATACGAGCGATGTCCATGGAATGGTCGCCGCTGCCAGCGCCGCAACCCATGATGACATCGTCGACTGCTGCAGTGTCGAAACCGACACGATCCTTCAGGCCATTGAGAACTTGGGCGAGGATGCGCTGCGGGTGCACGTTGTGAAGGGCGCCGGTGTCTTTGCCCTTTCCTCGTGGTGAGCGAACTGCGTCGATAATCCAGGCTTCACGTTCCATTGGGTCTCCTTTGGCTGCAGGGGCTGGGTTTCAGCCACCTGTGGTGTACGAACTAAACCTTATGGCACGGCATGTTGTGTCGAACCATTGAGGAGGCGCCGTTATGGCCCAATTTCAGACACTTGAAGTATCAGTAGAAGGCTCGCTCGGGCGCCTGCAAATGGCTCGCCCTGAGCGTCTCAACGCATTGTCGCGTCAGGCTCTACAGGACCTGGCATCTGCAGCACGGTGGTTTGATGAACAGCGTCAGGTGAAGGTTGTCATCGTGTCTGGCCAAGGCCGGTCGTTCT
>JBILOM010000127.1:0-3609 GCA_044374495.1 Ilumatobacteraceae bacterium
TGGTTGTTGTTAGTGGACATCCTGCAGAACGCGGAACATTTGACTTGTTCGCAAAAGCAATGAAGCGCCCCGACATGCTGACGGACCCGCGATTCGACACTGTTGCTAAACGCCTTGCCAATCTTGCGGAACTTCAACAAGTTGTTCGCGATTGGGCTCTAACCGTTGAGACAGCAGAAGAGATTGAAGACACATTCGCAGAAGCCGGACTTGCAATGGGCGTGTTGCGCAAGATGACAGACCTTGCTGAGACTGAATGGGCACACGACCGCAATGCAATCATTTCAATTGATGATCGTTCTGGCGGCACTTTTCGCATTCCGAATGCACCGTGGCAATTCTCGGGTGCTGATGTTTCAACACAAGGTATTCCTAAGTTCCGTGGTGAAGATAACGCAGAAGTGTTGCAAAGGCTCCTAGGAGTCAGCGCTGAAGAAGTTGCAGCGCTTACTGAAAGCGGCGCACTTTCAATTCGTCTTCCGAAGAATTAACTAACGGCCGGAATGGCCAAAACCGCCACCGCGGTCGTTGTCATCAAGTGTGTCGACTTCAGTCCACGTCACTTCTTCGACACGTTGAATCACCAGCTGCGCAATACGGTCACCGCGTGACACGTGATACGGGCGACTCTGATCTGTGTTCAACATAACCACTTTGATTTCGCCGCGATAATGCGAATCAATAAGGCCAGGTGCATTTACCACGCTGATGCCGTGATTCAGAGCAAGCCCACTGCGTGGAAGAACAAAGCCCGCGTATCCGAGTGGTATGGAAATGGCGATGCCTGCTGGAACCAATGCACGTCCACCATTGGGTGCCAACACCACATCGATTGATGAGTAGATATCAAGGCCGGCGTCTCCCGCATGTGCCAATTTGGGCAAGGGAAGATCGGCGTCGAGGCGCTTGATGTGAATGTTCGGCACATCTCTACGCTATTGCCCGTCTCCGCTATAGGCGCAATCAAGCAATGCCAATTAGATTGGAGAAGTGCTGATTTGGATGGACCTCGAAATGACAGGCCTCAATCCTGAGACCGATGTGATTGTGGAAATTGCCACCCTTGTCACAGACGATGAGCTGAACATCATCGCCGAGGGCCCAAACCTAGTTATCTTCCAGCCAGAAGAAGCCATGGCTTCCATGGGCGATTTCGTCACCCAGATGCACACCACATCAGGCTTGCTTGAACTGATTAAAACTTCAACCATCAGCCACGACGACGCAATGCAACAGACTCTCGACTTCATCAAGGAACACAGTCCTGAATCAGGAAAGATTCCGTTGTGCGGAAACTCCATTCGCACAGACAGAAGCTTTCTTGAAAAGTACATGCCAGAGATTGAACACTGGTTGCACTACCGCTGTGTTGATGTTTCCACTGTGAAGGAACTGGTAAAGCGTTGGTACCCGAACATTGCATATGGGCGTGAAATCAATGCTGGTCAGAATCACCGTGCCATGGATGACATTCGTGACAGCGTTGAGGAAATGCGTTATTACCGCAACTTGATTTTCCGTGACCCTGCTGAAGTGAAGAAACCGAGCAAATGAGCACAGACACTCCTCGCCCGTTGAAGTCTGAGCAACTTCAAGCGACCGATGAGATTGTTGAAGTAGCACCCGGAATTTTGCGTACGCAGTTGCCTGCAAATATCACTGGCCTCGGCCACGTGAATATGTACGTCTTAGAAGATGAGCGCGGTGTTGCGGTTGTAGACCCTGGCCTTCCCACAAAAGAATCATGGGCCGCACTCACTGATCGCTTGTCAACTATTGGTGTGCCCTTGAAGCGCGTGCACTCAATCATTGTTACCCACAGTCACCCCGACCATTACGGCGGTGCAGCACGACTGCAGAATGAATCCGGTGCTGACATCATCACTCACCGTTTGTTCCGTACGTTCTACGACCCAACCGAACCACCCGATGTCAATGCTGAGGACTTAGCTCTCATGATGCGCAGCCCATTTGATGCTCCACCATGGGGCGGACCAGCAATGGATATGCCCTGGCAGCGCAAAGCACGCATGCGCGTTGCACGTAAGTTTCCGAAACTTATGAAGGTGCCAAAACCATCGGTGCGCCTAAATGAATCTGACCGCATGAAGTTCGCTCGTCGCGAATGGATAGCCGTGCACACTCCTGGCCACACACACGACCATTTGTGCCTGTTTGACCAAGAAACAGGCACCCTTCTCAGCGGTGACCATGTGTTGCCCACCATTACTCCGCACATCAGCGGCCTTACTGCACACGGCGACCCACTGACTTTGTTCTTTGACTCCCTTGACAAAATCGGGAATTTTGCGAATCAAATCAATATTGCATTGCCAGCGCACGGAACCCCGTTTGAAAATGTGGGCGACAGAGTCCAAGCCATCAAAGATCATCACGTTGAACGTTTGCAAAAACTCCGCGATACCAGTGCAGACCTCAGTCGTCCGGCAACTGTGATGGAGTTTTCTACCCATCTGTTCTCACCACGCGCACAAGGCTCCATGGCTGACAGCGAAGCCTTCGCACACCTTGAACACCTACGTATTCTTGGTGATTTTGAACGTCGCGACAAAGATGGCGCGTACGAATACGTACTTAAGGATTAAGTCCGCACCACATAGCTGCATGCATAGTTGCACCAACACGCAGTTGTAATTCAAGGTCGTCACGGCCTGATGCAATGTGTCGAATTGGTTCCTGTCCAGGTTCTACTTGCACAACATGTTCTACGACTGCACGAAGTGGTGCACGAACATCACGGTGTGCTGCAAGAAACTCTTCAACAATTACCCAGTATGCGGCGTTATTCATATGCCCCACAGCATCAAAGTCGGCAAAACGTAAAGGCCATGGTGATGTTTCAATGTTTGATTCGTCAAACAGCTTGTCGCGCAACAAAAGCCGTGCATTCACATCGCGACCACCTGCAGATGCACCCAATATGTCAACAACATCAGCCGGTACTTTGCTTGGCTGCATTGTGGCTTCATCAACATGAACCCATAGCGACGCCGCATCAATCAATGGCGTACCATCAATTGCGCTAATGCGCGTACGCCGTTCTGCCCAATGTGAACCAATTCCACCACACCATGTAGTGAGATCAATCTCTTGCATGTATTCCGGAAACTGATGCACATCAATAACGGTGCGACGCACTACCCACCAGTGCGGGTCGCTCCAGTCGGCATCGCGTGTGTCGTCGTTAGAAACATCTTGCAAATAGCGCGCAACAGAATCAAGACGTAAGCGTCCATTCGGCGTTGCATCACCCAAACGAACTCGACGTCTGGCAGTAAATTGCCTTCCTGATCCGGGGCCTTCAATCATCTGAAAGCTCAGTGCAGCATCACGAAACGACATCAATGTCACGATATCTGCTTGATATTGACCCAGAGGCTTCCAACTACTTCCAACAAATGCACACATATCTGTACAACACCACAAAAAGGGACTTACTATGAGTCTCATGGAACATCTACCTCGCTCTGGCTGGTCAGATGTTGCCCGCATCCGCGACATTGAAGTAATCGAGAAACGATTGAACGTTTGCATCACAGTTGGTCTTGCCTGTGGGTTGGCACTGGTTGCACTTCAAGTGCAAATCAT
>JBILOM010000128.1:0-3579 GCA_044374495.1 Ilumatobacteraceae bacterium
CGAGAAGCGTGTAGGCCTCGAAGTGCGGCGCCTCTGGATCTCCGTACAGCGGATAGAAATGATCCCAGACCCACAATGAATCAACACCCATTGCATCTGCAGCGCGCCATGATTCGCGCATTGCTTTAACTGTTGTTGCTTGGGGATGAAGTTGTACACCTATTTTCATAGGCGAATACTACGGCCATTCCTTCTTCATCATGGGAACTACGGTCTCGAAATATTCTGCAAGTAGATCTTGATTCCACGGTGGACGAATCGCGACATTTATTAGCTGTGCGCCCGCTTCTACGAAAGGTGCAATTTGCTCCATGGCGTCTTCAGGTCTTCCTAGCAATGAACCCGCAATTATTCGATCAGCAGCTGCACCCCATTGCGTGCGCAACTGGTCTTTCACAACGCCCACATCATCTGTACTAAGCCCGAATGACAAATTGACACTGCGTTCAACGGCTGATGGCTCACGTCCGGCTTCGGCACACCAGTTGTCAAGGATGCCGTTTAGTTCTTTGTACTGCGATGGGCTCGCGTATGCCGCGTTCCAACCATCTGCATACGTTCCAGCCATACGCAATGTCTGCTTCGGACCAAGCCCGCCAATCCATAAGGGCATGCGACCACGGATTCCAGGCACCATTGAAGCGTCTCGCAATTCAACTCCGGGAGTTGATTGAGTAACTCGCTCGCCTGCCTTCCACTTGTTGATTGCTTGCAACTGCCCTTCAAGAACTTTGAAACGTTGCCCTTGCGATGGGAAATCGATGCCAAAAGCTGCGGCTTCTTGGTCGTGCCAACCGCTACCCATACCTAGTTCGAATCGGCCCCCAGAGAGATGATCAACAGAAATGGCGCCCTTCATAAGTACGCCGATGTTGCGGTACTGCGAACAAAACACCAAGCAGCCAATGCGCGCCCGATGAGTATCAACAGCCAAAGCACCCAACATTGAGAACGCTTCGAAATGCGGTTGCGTTCCGCCAGCAGGAGGCGCTTCGTACAAATGATCCCACAGCGAGATCCAGTCGGCACCCGCTTCATCTAGCCACTTCCACAAAGTACGAAGTTCTTCAACTGTGGCGTTCTGAGCCCCTACGTGCACACCAAACTGAACCATCTGAGCCCCCTTCAGATACGACAAAGGCCCCCGTAAATAGGGGGCCTACATCTTTGGAGCGGATGACGGGATTCGAACCCGCGACCCTCACCTTGGCAAGGTGATGCTCTACCACTGAGCCACATCCGCGTGGAACTACAGCATAGCGAGAATGGCCCGAGGTGCCACTTGCCCTATGTCTCCTGCACCACAAGCGTTTCAGCGCTCATCTTGCCCTGTAAACGCACAAGGGCCGTCAGGGATGCCATAACAATGACCCCACCCAGTAACTGCAGCAGGGTGAGCGACTGCTGAAAGAAAAACCACGCCAAGATTGAGGAGATAACCGGACTGATGAGTCCGAGCATGCTCGCGAGCGACACATCGATGTGGCCTTGTGCCCATGTCATCATTCCGTGGCCGATTACACCTGGCCCTAATGCCATTCCAATGATGTACCACCAATCGCTGGCATGCATTGCACCCAGGTCATTGCTTGTTATCGCCCCGTACGGCAAAACAATAATTGCGGCACAAAAGAAAACAGCCGCGATGAACGACCACGAGTGAATTCCCTCATCTCGCCTTTTCTTCGACATGACGAAATAAATGGTCCAGATAACTACGTTCAGAACAGCAAGAAGGTCGCCGTCCAAATGTGCGCCACTCGTTGAAGCAGCTGCCATTACAACCACCAATACGCCTGCCATCGCACTAATCGAATACGCAAGTTTTCGTAACGTGATCTTTTCACCAAACAGCTTCGGCGCTACAAACAGAACCAAAACAGGCTGAAGAGTTCCGACCATTGTCGCGTTAGCGATTGATGTCATCTTCACGGTGGCAAAACCGGTGATGAATGACATTGCGAACATGAAACCAGGCAGGGCTGCTTTTCGAATGACGTGCTTGTTCAAGCTTCCACCATTCATGTAGGCCATTAACACCATGATTGGCAAACCAAAGAGCATTCGGTAAAAAACGATGCTGGATGTACTAACAGACAAAGCTTTGTTGAAGATAGGGCCGATACCCCACGCCGTCACCGCAAGAATTGCTGCAAGTACATGAATGTCTTCTCGATTACGAAAAGAACTTTTCACCGAAGCGTCCGTTGAGGTCACTTCGACGGAGGATTCAAATCAATACGAAGAGTCAGAATTCCATCTTCTAGCGACGCAACTGCATCACCAATGATTGCAAAATCACGAAAGTCGGTTTCCGAATTGGCGATGAACAACTGTCGTTCTTCACCAGCGATTGGAGGCAACGGACGTTTGCGTACCGCTGTTGCCCTGTCGCGAAAACGCGTAATCATTTCGTTTGGATCAAATGCAGCCATGGCTTACTCCTTGTTTTTTTGTTGAATGAGAAGAGGGTCAATGATGGGTGGCAGAACATCAACTGCATCATCATCGTGTGGGTACGGATCATGGAATGGTTTTTCAGGTTCCGAAATCGGTTCACGCATCAGTGCAGCAGGTGCAATGTGATTAATGATGGGTTCAGCACCTTCTGTACGAACGTCATTCAGCATCTCTGATCTCTTGGCCTGATCAGCACGTGCGAAAGACCTGTCAGCCATAATCTCAAGTGGTGCCAACACGGCCGGATCTTCTACTGCTGATCGCCAGAAAGCCAGTGTTGCAATAAGCAGTGCCATGCCAAGGATGACTAAGCCTCCGCCGATCAGATTGACCGACAATTTGGATGCAAGAAGTAGCCCAATAGTCACGGTTGCCATTCTTTCACGCACCCGCTCCGAAAGCGTGTCTCCCCTTGCTCGGGAACCAATTATTCAGTGGCAGTGAGGAAATCAGAAATATGTCGGCCAACGGCCACTACTTCAATCAGGAAACCGTCATGCCCTTCGACGCTTTGAATCTCTTTGTGAGCGTTTCGCGGGTCGTTGTTCGTCAATAGTGACTGGATTAACTGCTGCTGATACGCGGGATACAAGATGTCTGAGTCGATGCTGACGGTCAGTGTGGGTGCCTTGATGCGTGCGAGAGCAGCATCGAGCCCACCTCGACCTCGACCAACGTCATGTAGGTCCATTGCTTTACCGATGTACAGATAACTGTTCGCATCAAATCGTCGAACCAAGCGGTCTCCGTGGTGGTCGAGATATCCCTCAACTTCAAATCGAGAGAAAAGGTCTATGCCATCAGAGTTGAAATTCTGGTCTTTCAACTGACGGCCAAACTTCTCATTGAACTTTGAGTCAGTTCTGAAGGTGACTTGCGCAATCATGCGTGCAACCGAAAAACCATTCCATGGTCCGCCATCAGGGCCAGAGCTGTAATAGTCGCCGTTCTGATACGCAGGATCCATCAGTAACGCACGTCGACCGATTGAGCCCCATGCAATCTGTTGTGCACTCGCCTCAGCACACGTGGCCACAGCAATCAGTGCACGCACACGCGCAGGAAATGTAATTGCCCACTCAAGTGCCTGCATACCGCCCAGGGATCCACCAACAACAG
>JBILOM010000028.1:0-12214 GCA_044374495.1 Ilumatobacteraceae bacterium
GCCCAAGAATCACTAGCCCAATTCAATTATCTCATTAACTAAGACGAATAGACCGCAGTTTGGAAGTCAAAGAAATGGCCAGATGTTTGTGCGTCAAAGAACGGAAGTACTTGGCTCATGTAGCAACCTGCAATGCCGGTTGTCCTGTCGATCCAGAAGTAACTGTTGAACGCACCCGCCCAAGTGAGTGCACCAGCAGGACATCCGTTTGGTAGGGGCTCTTCGTTGATCAAGAACGTCAGGCCCCACGTTTTTGGTACGCCTGGGTAAAACTCACCATCGCTGAAGAATGCAGGGTTCGCAGACTTGAGTTCCCCAACACGGATGTCTCCGATATTGTTCGTCGCCATTTGAGTAACGGTTTCCGCGCTAAGCACTCGAGTGCCCTCGAACTCTCCATCATTCAGAATCATGCGCATGAATCGCGTGTAGTCACTCATTGTTGAGAACAAACCGCCGCCGCCACTTTCAAACTCACGATTCTCAGCTGGCGGCGTTTGAAATGACATGAAAGAAGAATCTGGTGTGCGGAGATGCAGAGCTGCTTTACGCTCCAACATGTTTGAAGTGCAGGTGAAGCCAGTGTCAACCATTCCCAGCGGTTCTAAGAGATGCTCGGCGAAGTAATCGCCAAGTGTTGTTTTAGTAACGCGCTCAAGAATTAGTCCTGCCCAGTCAATGCCGACCCCATATAGCCACCGTGTACCAGGGTCAAACATTAGAGGAGTGTTGAGGGATGCGACACGCCCTGTGGACATTCGCGGCGCATCAGTTGCTCCAAACCATTTGTCAAGGTTCGAGTCCGTGAAGTCATATGCATAGCCGGAAGTGTGCGTTAACAGATTACGCAGCGTGACTTGTGAATGAGCATCACGCAAGATTGGTTGTCCAGCTTCGTCAAATCCATCAAGTACTTGTGGCGATGCAAACTCTTCGCAATATGTTTCTGCGGGTGCATCAAGATCAAGATGACCCTGCTCAACCAATTGCATCACAGCTGCGCCGGTTATTGCCTTCGTCATTGAAGCTATGGCGCCCACAGTGTCAGTAGTCATGACGTCGCCTGTACCGATTGTTCGTTCACCGGCTGAACCAAGGTAGGTCAACCCATTTTTGTCTACCAACGCAGCAACCACTCCGGGCACGTGGCCATTCATTACGCCTGCTGCAAGCAGATCATCAAGTCTCTGTTTCATGTTCATGACAACCTCTTATATGTAACGTCAGTATCAATTGGCAGGCTACTCGCAATCAACACGACGAATTTTTGGGGTGGGGGAATAGACCGCATTTCAAATTTAGTGAATCACATGTCCTGCCTTGCTTGCATTGTGCATGGCATATACATTCGATACAACATGAGAAAACGAACAATAACAACATCAGTATTCGCACTCTTTCTATTGAGTGGAACAGTGGCCACTCAGAAATTTGTTTCATCGCAAGTCACTTCACGCGTGGAACGAGAGATGCCAAAGGCATCTGGGGTGCGAGCTTCTATCCCACTGGCGGATCTGCCAAGCAACATCACATCTGACTCAATCAAGCAAGTAATTGTTGACATTGAGAGTTACTTCCTCAAAGAACACAACACAAAAACTTCGCTGAAAATTACTGCAAAAAACATCAGTAAATCTAAACCAACACTTATTGGATCATTAGACGTAACAGCCACAATTCCTGAATCATCACTGGTCGAGTCAGCAGAGTTCAATGATCCAAGAATTGTGGGGAACACATTGCATGTCTCTGTAGGCCCAGGTGGTGCAGGAACTGCGGTGTTGAGTCCAAGATATGCAAACAACCAGCTCTATTTTGAAATTCAAAGTGTTTCGTTTATGGGCAGGGAAATTCCTGCGTCTTCCTTGCCTTCAGATATGCAAAGTCAGATCAAAAACAGGAGCCAGCGGACTCTGGCGCCTCCTAATGGGCTGAAAGTACAGTCTGTTTCGCTTAGCAGCAAAGGTCTTTCTCTTAAGATGCTCGGAAGCAACGTTCAGTTGGCCAATTTGGGCTCAGCGCTCTAGGAGCAATCATGAATTTAGATTTCAATAAAGTATTTCCAACGGACCCTTCTATTTTCGAAGGTTCTCAATTCGTTCGGATAATCGCAGCGTTGCTTTTATTCGTGGTTGTAGTGCGTAGCAGTATTCACTTGTTTGCAGCTGATGGAGGAGCTGAGCGCATCGCAGGCATAGACACTTCTGTTGAAGGCGGAAAGAACATCATTGCGATGTTTCATCAATGGGGAGCTATTCAATTAATTCTTGGCGCGCTTCTTATAGTGCTGTTCTTTCGCTATCCAGGCTTTACGCCATTGATCGTGCTCACCCTCGCGTTCGACCCAGTGATGCGTTTTGTTGCCAGCCGAGTCTTGAGCGTGACCTCCACAAGAACTCCTCCCGGCGCAAAGTTAAACGCTCCAGCATTCGTAGTTCTCGCGCTTTTGTTCATCGCCTCAATCGCGTAGTTCCAAACCCCAATGTTGATGGGGTTGTGGCAGGGGATTCAGTCAACGTTTGGAACGCGAAACGCTGTTTTTTGGAACGGTTGTTGTGGGGAGGGGCCTTGGGAAATCTATAGTTGGGAGATGGATCATTTGTCTAAATCCCGGTCGTATTCGCGTCGTACAGCAGGGGTGTTACTTCTTGTTGGTGTGTTAGCTGGAGTCACAGTTGGTGGAGGTGTGGGCGTGATTGCAGCATCATCAACGAAGACTGTGACGGTGTGTGCCAACAAAAAAACAAATGTGTTGCGTTATGCCAAGAATGGTAAATGCACCGCAACAGAAACAAAAGTGGTGTTGAACCAAACTGGCGCTGACGGTGTATCGGGTGCTGCGGGCGCTACTGGTGCGACTGGTGCTGCGGGCGCAGCGGGGGCGAAGGGCGACACGGGTGCTGCGGGCGCAGCGGGTGTGAAGGGCGACACGGGTGCTACTGGTGCTACTGGTGCTACTGGTGCGACGGGTGCTGCGGGCGCAGCGGGGGCGAAGGGCGACACTGGTGATGCTGGTGCGACGGGTGCTACGGGTGCTACTGGTGCGAAAGGCGACACGGGTGCGACTGGTACGAGTGGCGCTCTCACGAATTCACAAATCAAAAACATATGTGGTGTTAATGGAACGACCGCTTGTGCAGTAGGACAGCAAGGTCCTGGTGGTGGGGTTGTCTTTATGACTCCATCAACACTGGGTAATACGACTGGTTTGTTTTATGAGGCGGCACCGTCAACGTGGTCGTCACCGTCGGGTGACCCAACGTCGGCCTGGTGCAACAACACAAGTATTTTGCTGGGGGTTGCTTCCGCGGCGGCTGGGACTGGCGCGATGGATGGTGCTAACAAAACGGCTGTGATGTTGGGTGTGTGTACGAGCGGAGCAGCAAATCTTGCTGATGCGTACACAGTGACTGTGAATGGTGTTGTGTATGGGGATTGGTTTTTGCCATCAAAGGGTGAACTGAACCAGATGTATGTCAATAAGACTGCAATTGGTGGTTTTGCGTCTGACAACTATTGGAGTTCGTCTGAGTTCGACGCGAACTACGCGTGGTACCAGTACTTCGGCTACGGGGACCAGTTCAACACCATTAAGTCGAGCTCTTACTACGTGCGTCCAGTGCGAGCTTTTTAACTATTGACTTGTCTAAAGCTCGCCCAATCCCCCACAGCGATATCGGCCCTAAACAGAGTCGGCTGGTGCGGTGAGTCCGCCAACGCACCGAAAAGTCACTTATCTACTTGACTTCAATACCTCAGTGTCGAATCTCCTGATTTGGTTGTTATCTCTTACCCTCCCGTCGCATTAGATAACCGTCAAGTAGATAAATCTAAACAGCGCGTAGAAAAGCCTCAGGCGATATACGTCCGCAATGTTGAGGCGTCAGTTGGGCTCCAGGTGCCACCACGGCCCATCGTTCAGTAGCACCAGTGGATTCATTCACATAGCCGCCTAACAGAACCCGCTGTTCCAAGGGGCATTAAAGTCATAAACATCATCCACGCTCTCAAAGGAGACTTGAAATGAAGTTCAATCGTTTAGGCGCATTCACACTTGGTGTGGTTATCACCGCAGTATCGGTAGGTGCAGTGTCATTTGTTAACGCCGCAGGCGACACAACTCTTAAAGCCTGTGCAAACAAGAAAACGGGTGTCATGCGCTACATCGCAAAAGGGTCATGCAATAAGAAAACAGAAACAACACTGTCATGGAATCAAATGGGCCCACAAGGATTACCAGGTTCCGTGGGTGCAGCAGGAGCAAAAGGTGACACCGGTGCAGTTGGAGCAAAGGGTGACATAGGTGCAAAAGGCGACACGGGTGCTGCAGGTACAAAAGGCGACACGGGTGCTGCAGGTACAAAAGGCGACACGGGTACGGCGGGAACTAAAGGCGATACGGGAACAAAAGGCGACTCAGGCACGAGTGGTGCTAACACAAACTCTCAAATCAAAAACATATGCGGCGATAACGGAACAACGGCATGTGCAATTGGATTAAAAGGTCCGGGGGGTGGAATTGTCTTTGCGACTCCGTCAACCTCAAAAAATACAACTGGACTTTTTTACGAGGCTGCACCGTCAACATGGTCGTCGGCTTTGGGCGACCCAACCTCTGAATGGTGTGACCACCAAGAAACTTGGGAATCAGGTTCCGGTGGGTATGGCATGATGGATGGTGCTAACAGAACATCTCTGTTGATGGACCATTGTTTAACAGGGGCGGGCAATCTTGCAGATGCATACATAGCAACTGTGAACGGGGTTGTGTATGGGGATTGGTTTTTGCCATCAAGAGGTGAGCTACAGCAGATGTACCTCCATAGGAATGTGATTACTGGTTTTTCAGCTGCCTATTATTGGAGTTCTACTGAAGGAGGCGACGCTACCGCGTGGTGCCTGAATTTCAGTAACGGCGTTAATGACGCTGATTACAAGTACCGCACTTACCACGTGCGTCCAGTGCGAACTTTTTAACTATTAACTTGTCAATGGTCTCGCCAATTCCCTAACAGCGATATACAACAGCTTCGTTAACGTGCGTCATGCTCCACCAGGTGCTGTCACTGCCTGGAATTTGTATATCAACTCGCAGAATTTTCTTCTCGGACAGCCCCGAGATAAGTAAAACGCAACTTTCTGTCATAGCTCCCCTACGGCGGCAGAAATGATGCGATTCTTAAATGGCGGACATCTCACTGTTTAAGGACATATCTATGGATAAATACCCTCGACTTACCTTTCGGCTCAACCAGGCCCTCTTGACCAAGGTGAACCATCTCTCACTGTCACGCCACCGGACACGTGGCGCGATAATCCGTGAAGCACTCGAGATGTACTACCGCGTATACAACCCCATCACAAGCAGCGGAAGCGCCAGCAAGCTTCACCGCGATACACCACTTTAATTACCCAACAAAAGTGTGTAAATAGTTCTCAGAAACTTTTCATCATTAGTTTTTTTGAAAACATTAATTAAACAGCTATTAAATAAGTTAGCCATAAAGCACTGGTTTCATTGACGATTTATCACATCTCTTGTCTGCCAACGACACATCTTGGTGCTATAGTAAAGGTGCCCCCAATTGATGAATGAAAGTTCATTAGCTGAACAAAAATAAAGCGCAATGTGTGTGTTGGTGCAAGGAATCCTTACCAACATGTGGGCGACATACACTGCATACCCCGGATTGTCAGTGGTTAATGACCACAGATGCGTTCGAACACGACTTCCCATTGTCGGCTCCGCCAGTGATGGACCGTAGAGAACGTTTTGTGCATTGGCGAAGCCATTCCAAAATGCAGATAGGGCGTTCTCTACCGAACTAACCCTTGGTCTCACCCCCAGTGATAACGAAAGAAAAACATGACTCGACAGAACTCACGACCCCCCAAAAAGAAGCACCGCAATACACAACCTCAATCAGTGACTCAACACATACCGCCTCCATCACTAGACGCGGTCATAGCTTCCCCATTCGTAGCGTCACTACCCCTCAAAGCTCAACTTCGAGAAAAACGCCGCAATAGCGAAGGCAACAAACCCCACTGGCAACCACACCCTGGAACAATCTTCTCCTCAGGACAATGCATCATCGGCACCAAAAAAGGACGAGATACATACACCGTTCGAATCAAGAGACCAACAGCTGCCACGTCAATCCTCAACTTGCCACCCGGTACCCCCATACACCTCAAAAATGCCAAATTCGTAAACTCCTACGGAAGCAAAAAGTACCGGGAAGTATCAGCATCGTCATACGAAGTAATAACCGAGACACCACGAATTAGGACCTCTGCGACACCATCAATCAGGTGGGTTATCTATCCAACCGAGTTTGGAATAAAACAGAAAAACAAATTAATACTTCACCGGCCATTGCTGCTGATGACAGTTAGTAGTTCTCGCTGATATACGCATAGGCGTGGTCAAACAACTCGCCGGCTGGTGGCAGGCCGTTGTTCTTCAGAATTAGCCGCAACTCTTGACGAACCATGCGGTCGCCAGGGTGTGAAGACTGCCAACCCGTGTTACGCACCGGCGTGACGAGTGAATCAACTTGTTCCACTACGTTTTCAATTACGACCGGTACTCCTTCAGGTTTGTACGACTCAAAAATCTGTGTCAAAGCACCTTTACGTGGGTCCACAACTTTGACATCAGCTATCCGGCCCTCATCATCAGCTTTTTCAGCTTCCAACAAGTCCTTAGCTAGCTCAAGCAGACGCTTTAAAAAGTCCACGCTTTCTTCAGCAGACGAAATACGACTTAACCTGAGAAGCTCTAAACGCTCCGACAATGAACGCCAAACTTTGTCGCCTTCATCGGTGCTAAAACGTTTTTTAATGCGCTCTTCGAGCTTCTGAAGCACCTCTAACGCCGTTGGTAGAGGCTTACCCAACGTTGGTCCTTGAGGGAAAAGAGTGACGTCTTTCAGTGCTTCTAAAACACCAGCATCCATCGCCACTTTCTCAAGCTGATTCGCATCAATGGTGACGCCAGTGAGATGAGCGTGAACTATTTCCATGGTTTTTGCGCCGAGTTTTTGCCACAACAACATGTCAGCTGCTTTGTTCGGTGCAATCGAGGCATACACCTTTGCCAGAAACCGATAATCCTCTTCAAGAGGGCGAAGTTTCATGTCAGGCCATAAGAATTCAAACAACCCTTGACACCGCATGAACTGTGCTGCGAACTCATCACGCTTATCAGCGTTATCCAAAATCTGTTGCGCGTCGTGAATTTGATTGAAAATCGGTGAATCACGGTCAATAGCAGCAAACGGCTTAATCGTGCTTGCCACTTCAGCCATCAACTCGGACAGCAACACTTCAACGTCTTCCTGGTTTTGACCAGGAGTCATCACAGGCTTCGTCGCCAGTGCTTTACCGAGCTCCTTACCAAGGCCGACATAGTCAACAATGAGCCCGTGAAGCTTTTGTTGGCCTGTTAACGGGTTTGTCCAGCGTCGGTTCGTACGGCATACAGCTTGAAACAACGTGTGAGCGCGCAATGGTTTATCGAGATACATCGCCCCTTCAATAGGAGCATCGAAACCTGTCAAGAGTTTTGCGGTCACAATGACAAACTTCAACGGGTCGCTAATATCGCGGAAACGGTCCTTGATAACGGCCTCTTGGGCGTTATCCATGTTCCAACGGTCCCAGTCTTGTGGGTCACCTTTGGCTGTTGTCATCACAACAGCTGCTTCTTCACCCGGTTCCAACAAGGCAGATATCGCGTCGTAATAAGCAACACATGTTGCACGGTCATACGCAACGATTTGGGCTTTCAAACCAAGCGGCCCAATACGTTTGCGATAGTGGTCAACAATGTCTGCACAAATCGCTTCGATACGGTCTTTGTCGCGCACCACCACCGAAATATGTGACGCCTTAGCAGCAAGTTTGCCTTTTTCTTCCTCAGTTAAACCTTCATCATCAGCCAACTTGTCAAACGCTTCTTGCAACGCTTCTTTACTGAAATGGAAATTCACCAGTCGCGTCTCCACATGGACCGGCAATGTCGCACCATCATGAATAGAACGCTCAACTGAATAGTGATTTAACGCACCTTCGGGGTCATCGGGGTCGCCAAACATCGCCCACGTATTGCGGTCCTCAGTTGAAATTGGTGTTCCGGTTAAACCAATGAAACGTGCATTCGGTAACGCAGCGCGCATATCAAGACCCAAACGGCCTTCTTGGGTGCGGTGCGCTTCGTCGACCATCACCACAATGTTTTCCCGGTCGTTCAACAACCCAGCTTCAGCGAAACGATAAATAGTGGTGATAATCACCCCACGTGCATCGTCACGCAATAAACGGCGTAGCTCTTCTTTTGTTTCTGCTGTTTTCAAAGACTGAATACCAACAGACTTAAACTCGGACACTGTTTGTTGAATCAATTCCAACCGGTCCAACACCACCACAATTGTGGGGGCATCTAAATCTGTCTGATGACGCAATTTCGCAGCCGCATACGCCATCGCAAACGTCTTGCCTGACCCCTGGTGATGCCACACCAAACCTTGGCGTTTCTTTGGGTCACGGCATCGCGCCACAATCGCCTCAACTGCTTCCACCTGCGGATAACGCGGAATGATTTTCAACCGCAACGCACCAGCAGCTGTTGGCCGTGACGAATACAACGTGAAAGACCGCAGAATATCGAGCACCATCGCAGGTGTCAGAAGCAACTCAGCAGACCGCAACACGTTCGCAATGCCCGGAGGCATAATCACATCAGTTGTTGACGACCAGTTCAACCACAACTCAGGCGGCTGATGCACAGCCCCATAGCGAAACTCACGCCCTTCGGAAGCGAATGACAACACGTTCGGAACAAAAAACTCCGGTGTTTTACGTTCATACGCGTTATGAATATCTGAAGCGCCATTCAGCCATGAAATCTGCGCCCCAACCGGCGACTTCATCTCCCCCACAACAACAGGCAACCCATTAATCCACAGCACAATGTCATAACGACGGCGCTCGCGAGCCACATGAAACGTTGCTTCAGTAGTGACACGCAAAACATTCGATGCTGGATTGTCAAAATCAATCAAACGAACCTGAACGTCTTTATCTTCACCTAAATACTTGACAGTTCGCCGACCACACATCCACTGCACAAACTCTTCATTCGCCGATACAAGCCCATCGTTACGCACACCCAACAACACAGCCCGCAATCGCGCCAACACTTCATCCGTACGGCCAGGCACCGCTGCAATCTCAGGATTCAACCGAACAAGAGCCGCTTCAAGGTCATCGAGAATGAAAACCCCATCAACACCACGACCAATCGAATCGTCATCGGCATATACCCAGCCGAGATTTTCTAAATGCTTCGCTAAACCGTATTGGATAGTGGCCTCATTCAATTGACTCACGCTGCCCCCACAAACACATCATACGACGCTGGTATTTCATGCTCCCCCGACAACAAATCTGACAACAAACCAGAACGCAGTTTCTTTGCGTCAGTTACAGCTTGTTCCGTCGACTGAATCACATCATCCATAGACGTCACAATCTCCACAATCCGCTTCTGCTCCACGAGCGACGGCAAGGCAATCGGCGCTTCAGTGAATTGCGCTTTCTTTAGATACTGAATGGTCGAGCCTTGAGTGTCATTCCGCAGAGTCTCAAGGTATTTGTCCATGAAATGAAACAGAAATGTTGGATTCAGCACAGATTCATCAATTGCTTGAAGAATGTACGTTCGCTGATAGGCGTTGAATTCTCCCTCATAATACTTGACGTTCAAATCACCATTGCCAGCGACAATCACAGATTTTCCCGAATACGCAGCAACATCGATTTTGTAAGTATCCCGCGAGCAAGTGAAGAACGGGAACTCTCCATCTTCAACTCCTGCATTGACATCCAGTTTCCCCGTTCTAAGGGATACCAGGAGTCCAAGGGTGGTTTCAGTCCAGTCCTCGCCACCAGCAGAAAGCAACTCGTGCAGCACCGCGTTACGTGCTGTACGGGCCGTGTCTACTTGTTGTTGCAACGCATCAATATAGGCATCAACAGAAGAGACCACATCCACAATCCGCTTCTGCTCTGCCAACGGCGGAAGATGGACAGACATTGCTCCTAGGTCACTTGCGGATAAGCGTTGGCGACCAGTAGTGCCCGTCATCAGTCCTGCAGCTCTATTCCGAGTCGCATCCCAAGTGGCCCAGAAGTAGGCAAAATCAGAATTAAAAACTTGAGTACCTCGAATCACAATGAATTCGGTTGAACCGCCACATTTTTCGATTCCGTCTTGTACCTGCGCGACTTTTCCATTCTCCAGACATGGTGTAATCCGTGCGAAAAGGACATCTCCAGTGGCGGCACGTGCGCCATTTCTGTCTCCACGAGGTTCAACATATTGAACGAAACGTTTTCCTACGTGCACAGCGTCCATTGGAATAAACGGCGCATCAGGAGATAGGGCACCTTCTTTGGGATTCAAAATCGCAACATTGCCCAGAATGGTTTCGGTCCAGCCGTCACGCATAGCCAGCGGCCTTTAATCTTTCAAGCATCGCTGTTTCTGCTTTAGATAGATTTATCCGAGCTTCATCAAGTATTGAGAGTGCTGTTGCGACATCAACTACTTCAGCCGCAGCAGTTTTTAGATACCTACCGATGTTTAAGTCGTATTTGTTAGCAGCAATTTCATCATGTGGAACAAGTCGCGCTGCAATATCTTCCTTTTCATCAGCTTCTGCTGTGAGGTAGGCGTCGTAGAGGTCTTGAACATCCGAGGATGACAACTCGTTTTGGTTCTTGCCCTTTGTGAATCTTTTTGAACCATCTACGAACAGGACATGTTTCTTGCGGTCTTTGTCCTTGTTGGCACGGAAAACCAATAGGCACGCCGGGATAGTTGTGCCATAGAAGAGGTTTGGTGCAAGGCCTATGACTGCTTCGAGCATGTCGTTTTCTATTAAGTGTTGACGGATAGCCCCTTCGCTACTTCCGCGAAACAAGACACCGTGTGGCATTACAACACCTACACGGCCTGTGTCGGGTTTCATTGAGGCAATCATGTGTTGCACCCATGCAAAGTCTCCCTTAGTTGCGGGCGGTACGCCTCCGAGTGCTCGTTTGTGTGGGTCTGTTGCCCATTTGTCTGCGCCCCAATCTTTCAAACTGAATGGAGGGTTAGCTACGACCATGTCGAACTGGTCGAGCTTGCCTTTGGCGTCAGTGAATCGTGGATTTCGAAGTGTGTCTTCGCGACGAATCTGTGCATCTTCCACTTCGTGAATCAAAAGGTTCATGCGACCAATAGCTGCAGATGTTTGGTTGACTTCTTGGCCGTAGAAGCGCATCCGGGCAACTTTGCCGCCTGACTGAACAACTTCAGTAGCGGCCTCGATGAGGATGCCCGCAGAACCACATGCAGGGTCATACACAGAATCCGTTGGCTTTGGCTGCAACATGCGCACCAAAAGATGCACAACAGCTCTGGGGGTGAAGAACTGACCAGCTGATGTGGCGCTTTCATCTGAGAAACGCTTCAACAGATACTCATACCCACCTCCAAGAAGGTCGTTCGAGACTTTTGAAGGGCTGAGGTCTCGTTGGCTGAAATGGTCAATCAAACGCTCAAGACGCTCACGCGGCATTTTGTTGTTATCTGCCCACGGTGCAGACCCAAAGATTTCAGCGAGTCGTTCCGGGTTAGCAACTTCAATCTTTTGCATGATGTTTTGGATAACAACACCGTGGTTTTCTGCTGCGCGACGCAAGTCTGCCCAATGACATCCCTTCGGAATCTGAAACGTGTGGAAATCCTTGGCCGTTTCATCATCAATGTCCTTACCGAACTTGTCAACAGCTTTAGCTTGCTCTTCGTCCCAGGTGTCGCTGAGACGCTTGAGGAACAGAAGCGGGAAAACAAAGTCACGCAGGTTCGCAGGGTCGACAGGGCCGCGCAAGATATTTGCTGCTTCCCATAGCCAGGATTCGATTTCTTGTTGTGTTGTCATAGTTTTCCCATCAGATGAACAGAGAAAACATTCTCTAGGGCACCACTCTGCATACAAAACTAGTTGACCCATGGGTCAGGTACAGTGGGAGACACATAACTGCAAACCGTTCTCCAACAAGGAACAGTGCATAGCGAAAAGCAATTGGCAGCCCCAACGGGATTCGAACCCGTGCCGCCACCTTGAGAGGGTGGTGTCCTAGGCCACTAGACGATGGG
>JBILOM010000162.1:0-3565 GCA_044374495.1 Ilumatobacteraceae bacterium
TACAACAACTCCACATCTGGTCCAGAAGGTGCTCGTATCACCGAGCCAACTATCAGCGTCGGAAAAGCACAGACGTTGTATCTCAAAGTATTGCGTCCTCAACGTTTGGCAATGGACGGCGAAGCTGGTGAGTTCTATGACCTTGCTGGTTTTAAGTACACACCAGATATTCCAAATGTCAGTGGAGTTGGTAAATGCGACCAATTGACAGTGACCGACAAGGAAATGGCTTCAGACACCGTTCTTGACGCTGGCAAACCAACCACCGTGTTGCTCACATGGGCAATCGGTGAGAAATGCTTTACTCCGAAAGGGGTCGCATGGGCCCCTGGAGCGAGTGATTTCGACGTGCAGGTAGAACCATCTGGACCAGGTGGAAACTCAGCACAAAAAATTCGCATCACATTGCTGCCTTAAACAATTACAACGAAAAAGGCCCGAGTCGTAATGACTCGGGCCTTTTTTATTACACCATTACTGGTGCCAGATTTACTTCTTAGTGATCTTTGCCTGCATCGCGGCAATTTTCTCTGCGAACCACGGCTGCTTCGTGCTCCACAGTTGAGGCACGAGTTCACGCTCGACTGCCTCAGGGTGAGTCACTACGTCTGCCATGTCTTGAATGGTCTTCTTGACGCTCTCCAATAATGGACGTGGCACACTTGCGGCACGTGCTGCCATCTTCTGGGCTTCAATCAACAGCTGATCATCGTCTACGCATTTCCACACAAGACCAATACGTTCTGCTTCGGCACCATCGAGAACTTCACCAAACACCACGGTTGCAAAAGCATTTTGTGGTCCGGCGATACGGCGCAACATCCATGTGTGTCCGCCACCTGGGTGAATACCAATTTGCAAAAAGCGAGTATCGAACTTTGCACGGCGCGCAGCAATGCGCACGTCACACCCAAGTGCCAAGTTCATTCCTGCACCAACAGCTGCACCATTCACTGCTGCAATTGTTGGAAGAGGGCTACGAGCAATTCGCAAGAACCCTTCGTAAATCGTGCCGAGGCTCTGGCCGGAGGCCGTTGCAAGGTTGCCAAGGTTCGCACCTGCACAGAACGCTGGTGCAGTTCCGGTGACAACAATGGCACCAATGGAAGGGTCGCCTTCTATGGTGTCCATCGCAGCGAGAATTTCAGCCACCATCGGTGCTGTCAAAGTGTTTCGCTCGTCAGGGTTGTTCAGGGTCAGGGTTGCGACGCCGTCAGTAACGGTCAGTAATACAAGGCTCATGGTTGCTAGTTTCGCACACCGGCCTAGGTATTTTCCCCTTCGGTCGCCTACGGTGAAGGCATGAGTACAGACGTTGTTTTATACGAGGTGAGCGAGCGCATCGCCACCATCACCATGAATAGGCCTGCAGCCCGCAACGCCCTCAGCAGTGAAGTGCTGAAGTTGCTTCCAGCTCTAATGAAGACAGCCGACAAAGACGACTCTGTTGATGTCATTATCCTCACGGGCACAGACCCAGCCTTTTGTGCAGGGCTCGACCTTAAAGAGCTCGGAGACACTGGCGGCAACTTGCGCGGTACCGGTGCAGACGGTTCAAAGAATTCTTCAGGAGCCCGCGGCCCCTTTCCTCAGGTGAAGAAACCACTCATTGGCGCAATCAACGGAGTAGCCATCACTGGTGGTTTCGAACTTGCGTTGAACTGCGACTTTCTCATTGCATCAGAGAATGCAAAATTTGGCGACACGCATTCACGCGTTGGCGTTATGCCTGGTTGGGGCCTCACCGTATTGTTGCCTCAAGCAATCGGAGTTCGTCGTGCTCGCGAAATGAGTTTCACGGGAAACTTCATGTTGGCCGAAGAAGCGTTGGCGTTCGGACTCGTTAATCACGTAGTTCCTCATGTTGACCTCATGCCATTCACGCGCTCTATTGCTCTTGACATCATCGGCAATGAACAAGACGGCGTTCGTCAGATTCGTTCCACCTATGCCGGTCACGCAGCTGAGAAGAAGAAGTGGGAACGCGAATCCGAAGATGGCCGCGCGTGGCGCAAAGCCCAGTTTGATCCGAAAAAAGTGGAAGAGCGTCGCGCCAAAATTATGGAACGCGGACGCAAGCAATAATTGCTAGTCGGCGTCGCTAAACATTTCAGCAACAGCACTAACTTCAATACCACCACGTGGACGTTGTGTCAGGTGCACGCGTACCGCATAGGGCTTGGCAGTTTCCATAACTTCAGCAGCAATTTCTGCAGCTAATGCTTCGGCGAATACTGCACGATCACGGAAACCCCACAAGTACAACTTGAGGCTTTTTGACTCAATACAGAATTCGTTTGGCTCGTATTCAATAACAACCGTTGCAATATCTGGTTGTTGCGTTACCGGGCAGATTGATGACAATTCGTCAGTTGTAAACGTGACAGAAGAAACATGCGCGGGCGCTGGGAACACTTCCACATGTGCAATGGCATGGTGAACTGTTTGACCGAGAACGGTGAGTGCTGAAGTATCGCTCATGCCGTAAAGGCTACGGGGGTTACTGCAAATCTGCTGGCAACAGTGATGCCAATGACACCAACGGCCGAGGGCCCACATGTGAGATCACTTCCGCAGCTGCAATGGCGCCAATGCGAGCACAACTTGTGAGGTCTTTGCCCTGCGTCAACCCGCGCAAGAACCCAGCAGCAAACAAGTCTCCGGCTCCAGTGGTATCCACAACACTTGCAACAGGAGCTGCAGGGACACTGTGAATGTCATCGCGCGTCACCACTACTGAACCCTTTTCGCTACGTGTTACAGCTGCAATGTGGCAATCCCGGCGCAATAGTTCTACTGCCTCGTCAAAGTCTTCTGTCTCGTAAAGAGACTTCAATTCATCTTCATTGGCGAACAACACATCAATGTCGTTGCGTACTAATGATTGAAAATCGGCACGATGACGATCAACACAGAACGAATCTGACAACGTCAGAGACACCACTCGGCCATATGCGTGTGCAACTGCTGCTGCCTTGCGGAATGCATCTTTTGCTTCATCGCGATCAAACAGGTACCCCTCGAGATACAACACTGCGCCTGCAGAAATAATGTCTGAGTCGAGGTCTGAAAATGACAACTGAGTAGAGATACCAAGAAACGTGTTCATAGTGCGCTGAGCATCAGGCGTAACTGCAATGATGCATCGTCCTGTTGGAACAGATGAATCAGGAGCGCCACTTCGAAAATCAACACCAACAGTTTTCATGTCAGCAGCAAATACGTCACCGAATTCATCGCTAGCTACCTTGCCAATGAACGCAACGTCTCCGCCAAGGCTTGCAATACCTGCGATTGTGTTTGCTCCAGAGCCACCACTGGTACGCGTGCTTGCTCCGACTGCAGTTGACAAGTGCACGGCCCGATCTGTTTCAATCAGCGCCATCGAACCCTTCACCATGTCGTTTGAGGCAAGAAAAGCATCATCAACCATGGCAATCATGTCCACCAGGGCGTTACCCACCCCGACAACGTCGTACAGAATTCCTTCTTTGTTGGTGAGAGAAGGAACATGGGCGGTGAAAGGATGACTACGTGGCACGGTTCTCTACGGTAGTCGCAGGGC
>JBILOM010000029.1:0-12169 GCA_044374495.1 Ilumatobacteraceae bacterium
AGTAATAGTGAGTCAACGGTGCAATTTCTGTAGTGATCTCGCCATAGCCCGCATCAGTCAACAACACTTGATACGCGTCACGTGATTCTTCAGCGGCAATGCGTTGTTCATCATTCACATAATAAATGGCACTGCGATATTGCGTACCCATGTCATTGCCTTGGCGCATGCCTTGCGTCGGGTTGTGGTTTTCCCAGAACACGCGCAACATGTCCATCAGTGAAACGTTCGATGAGTCGTATACGGCCATCAGTACTTCTGTGTGACCCGTAAGCCCTGAACACACTTCTTCATACGAAGGGTTCGGTGTGTAGCCACCTGCGTAACCAACACTTGTTGAATGCACGCCGGGCTGCTGCCAGAAAATACGCTCGGCTCCCCAGAAGCAACCCATGCCAACAACAAGTGTCTGCATGTTCTCCGCCCACGGCCCCGTCAGCGACGTGCCCTTTTCAAAATGAGCCTCTGGCACTGGCATCGTTTGATCTGTGCGCCCCGGCAAAGCTTGTGCTGGTGTAATCATCCCTGGAGTCTTTCGTCCGAACATGCAAAAACCCTACCCCTCCCATCAGACTCCGAGTTGGACAAAGTAACCTATTGGTTTACTATTCCAACTCAAGGTACTTTCAAATGTCAAAGATGTTTTCAACCTCCTTCTTCAAGCGTCACGTAGCAGTTCTCACTTCCTGTCTAATTCTGCTCATCGGTATGGGCCCGATTGGAATGACTAGTGCAGCAACCGCAAATCGCGAAGTACTTGTTTGTGTCAACAAGAAGTCCGGTGCAATGCGGCAAGTCACTAAAGCCAAGTGCGCAAAAACCGAGCGCCTCCTACGGTTACCTTCTGGAACCGAAGCCACCACCGGAGAAACCGTAAATCGCGAGACACTTATTTGTGTCAACAAAAAGTCCGGTGCAATGCGGCAAGTCACTAAAGCCAAGTGTGCAAAAACCGAGCGGCTCCTACGGTTACCTTCTGGAACCGAAGCCGCAACCAGCACAACGGTAGTAACTGGCCCGACTGGAGCAAAGGGGGACACGGGCGCCGCAGGAGCGAAAGGTGACACCGGCGCTGCAGGAGCTAAAGGTGATACGGGTGCTGCAGGAGCTAAAGGTGACACTGGCGCAAAAGGTGACACAGGTGCTACGGGAGCAAAAGGTGATAACGGAGACGCAGGGGCAACTGGCCCGACTGGAGCAACAGGTGCAACCGGAGCGACTGGCCCAACCGGTCCAACAGGTCCAACTGGTCCAACTGGTCCAACTGGTCCAACAGGAGCACGCATAGCGCTGTGGCGGGATTACGGCTTAAGCTACATGAGCTTGGGTGGAGCTCGAGGTAATAGTGTTGGGTTAGGAGAGACGGTCACCTTGGAATGTTGGAAAGAGTCTTCTACTCCCACCTACGGGCTCCTTATGAGTGCTTCTGCAGCGCAAACAGTAATTGCATCTGTTTCTGCGATTGGCGTTCCAGACCTACCCACAACTTACGTCTTGGAAAATTCAGCTAATTCTCAACTTGGCCCGAATCGAACGACAGATGACATATGGGAAATTAAGGTATTTGACTCTGACTACGCTAGTGATACGTTGCATTCCCATTACATCATCAAGGTTGACTTGGAATCCACTGATTGTGGCGGACAAGTGTGGGTCAGCTTAAAAAATTGGCTCCAATAAAGCGCTTTTGTAATCAGCTCAAGAGTCTTTCGTCCAAAAGGAATCATCCGTGCCTGTAAGCCAGCAACGCTCTCCATACACGCTCGGCGAAAATTATCAACTTGGGACATATGACTGATACTAGTTATCTATCTCTCTAGTTCTGACCTATCTACAAATTCAGTGACTGCAACAGCTGAATAGACGGTTTAGAGCTCGCCGCGGTCTAAGCGAGAAAAGATAGATATTGCTGTTGTTTGCAGGTCGTCTCGATCTGCAAGTTGCTGGGCCGCACGGACTTGGCGAGCGACGCGGGGGTTTCGTACGAAGCGATCTTGATGGCGAAGGAAGAAGTCCCAGTACAAAACGGTGAACGGACAAGCATCTTCGCCAACACGTTTCTTGCGGTCATACGCGCAACCTTTGCAATGATCGCTCATGCGATCTATGTATGCACCGCCGCTTGCGTATGGCTTTGTAGACAACATGCCACCATCTGCATACTGAGACATACCAATAACATTCGGTACCATTACCCATTCGGCTGCGTCAACATAACTGTTCCACATCCACTTCGTTAGCTGCTGCGGGTTGATTCCCGCGATCAATGAGAAGTTTCCAAGAATCATTAGTCGTTCAATGTGGTGAGAGTATGAACGTTCATTCACTCCTTGAAGAACTGACTTCATACAAGCCATCGAAGTTTTATCCGGGTTTGTAAACAGTTGCGGTAAATCACGCGTTGCCCCGAGCGAATTCATCTCTGCGTATTCAGGCATCCATTGCCAGTAACAGTTCCAAATGAATTCACGCCAACCAATGATTTGGCGAATGAATCCTTCAGCACTGCTGATAGGAACACGGCCTAATTCAAATTCTTTGCTCGCGGCAGCGACTACTTCTTCAGGCAACAACAGACCGAGATTGAGATACGGAGAAAGTAGCGAATGCGCCAAATGCCAGTTTGAAGCGAGCATTGCATCTTCGTGTTCGCCAAACATCGGCAAAAGATTTTGCATGAAATAGTTCATGCGTTGTAGTGCACCAGCGCGTGTGGTGGCCCATTGACCTGTTGGCTCTACTCCCCAACTGAATTGCGAAATATCTTTGAGAACTTCTGCATCAAGTTCATCTAGCGCAGTCACTTCGGGTTTTGGCCATCGGTCTTGGTCTTTCTTGGGAGGGCCAGAGCGATTCTCTTCATCAAAGTTCCAGCGATCTCCAACAGGATTGTCGCCGTCCATCAATACATTAAGTCTCTTGCGTTGGAAGCGATAGAAATCTTCCATCTTCAAAGCCTTGCGACCCTTGAGGAAATCCTTATAGACGTCTGGATGACATAGAAACTGATTCGACTGCACTGTCTCGATGCCAAGTTTCGAGACAAGTGTGCGAGCTACATAACTGTTTGGCTCGGTCGCAATCACTTTTGTGGGTGCAAATTCTTTGATATGTAACTGCACTCCCTGCTTCATCGATTCAGCAAAGCGATAATCAACTTGGAATCCTGCATCACGAAGTTCGGCCGCAAAGCGCCGCATGGAAGCAATGATGAAGTGAGCACGTTGTACGTGCCAACGGCACGATGTAATTTTGGAACGAGACTCGATCATCAAAATACGATGAGTGTCCGGCCGTGCTTCACAGAGAGCACTAATTTGCCGATTCAATTGATCTCCAAAGACCCACACGGTGCTCTTATTCACGTACCCATGATATTCGCTAGATAGTGATCTACGAATAGTGTTCTCTGTATGAGTCGCGAGGCACAGACAAAGAACGGATTTGCGCCACGAATCTGTGTGACGTGTGGAAAGCCCTTTGAATGGCGAAAGAAATGGGCTCGTGACTGGGAGAAAGTGCTCTATTGCAGCCAGCGTTGTAGTAGAAAAGTTCAATAATGAACAAAAGAACTTTCTCACTTTTCGGCGTTGCTGCTCTTGCTCTGGTCGCCACGGTCTTCAGCCACAACTCATATTCACAGGCTGCGCCATTACCGACTCCCTTAGCGCCGAAAATTACAGCAGTTGAGTCGATTATGAAGACCAGCAAAACCTATGACCTGCGAATCAGTGTTTCCGTCAATAAGGGAACCAGCAAATTGCCAATACTTTCTACGCTCGTCACTGCCAACAATAAGAGCTGCAAAATACTGAGCGGCAAACAATCTTGCACGATTACCGGAATGCCAACCAGGGCTCAAGTAACTATCCGTGCAATTTCACGAAACAAAAATGGAAGCGGCAGATCTAGTTCTCCGGTCCGCTACACCATTGGTTCGGCTCGATGGTCAATGACGCCATCAACCACACTGCCAACTACTACATCTACAACAGTTGTTTCAACGGCACGGGCCTACAGCAAGTTCATTCCATCGTCCTATTCAAAAGGTACGAGCCTTCCGCTGGTCGTACTTTTACATGGTTATGGCGCTACGGGAGCAATGCAAGAGAGCTACATGAAGTTTGAATCTGTTGCAGAAACGAACAAATTCATATTGGTGTATCCAGACGGCACGGTTGATTCAAGTGGACGGCGATTCTGGAATGCGACAGATGCGTGTTGTGATTTTTCATCTGATGTAGCGGACGATGTGTACTTGCTCTCAATTCTCAAGGAGATGGAATCTAATTACTCCATAGATGCCAAACGCATCTATTTTGTTGGTCACTCCAATGGTGGTTTCATGTCGTATCGAATGGCATGTAGACATCCTGATCGCATTGCGGCCATCGCCAGTCTTGCTGGCGCGTCCTTTTTCAAGGCAGCGGATTGCGGAGCCAAAAATTCTGTCAGCGTTCTTCAAGTGCATGGAACAAAAGATGAGACGATTCTTTATGAAGGTGGCCAGATTCTTGGAACCTCGTACCCAGGAGCGGTTGCTTCTGCAAGTCAATGGGCAACTTTTAATCAATGCACACAAAACGCCGTCACCCGTTCTACAAAGCTCGACCTAGAGCCCAACATTGCCGGAGATGAGACAGCAGTTACTGCATGGACCAACTGTCAGAATTCTTCAGAGGTAGAGCTTTGGACAATGGAGAATGGCGCTCACATTCCTACGCTTAGGTCTACTTTTGCGACCAAAATATGGGAGTTTTTCGCAGCACATCCCAAGCCCTAGGTGAACAGTTAAGGCTTCATGCCGAGAAACTCCTAACAACACCCCTTTAGTAGTGTTTGTAAGTCCCAGGAGGTCTAGTGGCAGATAGCAAGAGAGAACGTGCACGCCGCGAAACTCGCCGCAGATTTGAACAATGGGCACGTAATCCTGAATGCCACTCGAATGTCACTTCAGCTGTTCACAACGTGAAAATGGGCGCTGCGGCCAGGCGCGAAAACCCCAATGCCCCGCGCGATGCTCAATCTGTATTTGCTCTCGAGCGCGGCAATGCCTTTGAAGCAAGCCTCATCAACAATGGTGCGCCCATATTGCTGGAAGCTCTTCGTGGGGCTGAAGTCATTTCGCCAACCAGCACTGACTTTGCTGATCATCGCACTACATCTAATGGCGGGCCATTAACAAGCCTTGACGTGGCAACCGAAACTGGTCATGCATTTCTACAGTCGCTTGCTGATGGCACCGTATTTAACGGTGCAGTATCAAGTCTCACTGTTCGTATTCCACGTGGTGTCATGCTGCCGGAAGCAACTCTGATTATTGATGTGTTATCTGTGCAAACAGTTGATGGCAAGCCAGTCATTGCTGTTGGCGAGATCAAGACATACGCAGACCAAGGTGGGCACACGCACCGCAGCGACCTTGCAACTGCTCGTGCACAAATGGGTCTATACGTTCATGCGTTAGAAATCACATTGGAAGATCTCGGTATTGCTGATGCAGTGTCGGTCTCGATGCAAGGGTTTCTGATACTCACTCACCCTGGTTCAAACCAACCGAGTGTTCGTAGTGGTGAAGACTTGCGTTATCAATTGGAACGCGCTCGTCGTGGATTTGAACTGATGGAAGAATCCGCAATCATGCTTGATGGTGCATACGGTGATGCCGATGACACCGAAGATGCTGATCTTCTCGAACTTGTGTTGAATGCCCCGACACATTTTCAAGATTCATGTATCTCGTTTTGTGAGCGCGCAGATGCCTGTTACAAGAAAGCGCTAGCGAATAGCGAAGGTGTGGTTTTGGGTGACGACGTTGCACGATTTCTTAATGGCATTTCATTGCAACGCGCTGAGGATCTGATGAATGGTCAGAAACCAGCCACCGCTTCAGAAAAAGACTTACTTGCTCGCCTTCAATCACAGTTGCCGGCACTGCCATGAGCGCATCGCTAGAAACTGTACGTCGACTAAATGCGTGGGCCATCGGTGAACCATTGGCGCGCGGCAATGTCATCAACATGCATGTGGCAGACGACGAAGATCTCTTCATTGTTTCGTTCTTGCGTATGGGTGGCGAGTCTCGTCCGTGGGGTGTTGCATATGGCACCATCGCCGACGGCCCCACTGTTCTCACGGTTCCCGAAGGTCGTAACCGTCAACTAGTTGCCGACATGATGGCTGCATTTGCACCAGCAATACTTGGTCATTTTCGCCATCCGTCGTATTCCGAGGATGGCCCTGCTGCTTATTCCACACAACCACTTCGCCAGGTGTGGCTACCCGGAACATCACACATTGAAATGCTGCATTTCATTGCAGCTGCATATGCGCGCTCTACGTGGGACCGACCTGACATCTCAGTGTTGAATGCACTTGGCAATCTTGCTAATTGTTTATTCATCGAGTCGCAACGACCTGGACAGCAAACAATTGTTGCTGCCACTGATGCATTACGCAGTTGCTACATCTTCCCTTCCACCCCTGTTCGCCAAGCGCATCTTGGTTATCTCCTTGGTTGGTTGAATGGTGGAACTACTCGTGAATCTCGGCTTGATGCCGCACATGCCGCTGAGAAATTGTCAGTGTCTACAGTTCTCGATCCGAATGTTGAACGCACTGTTTTGCAGCCCTTGGTTTCTGTGTGGGGTAGCGCGCGAAATGAAGACAACTCTTCATTGATGAGTGAAACAAGCGACGATATTCAGACGGCGCTTTCAGATGAACTCACCATGCGTTGGCACCTGGCGCGTGAAGCCGCTGAAACAATTCGTAGTGATTCACGTTCGGTCAACGCAGGTGTCGAGTCACTTCGTATTGACACTGCAAAAAGTTTTTTCCGTAGTTGGGGCGAGAAGGCACTCAACGAACTTGCAGAAGTTGATGCATTCTGGCCAAACGTATTCACCGATTACGGCGCACGGTCTGCTGGCTTTGCGTACCAACTTCGTTCGGCACAAGACCAAAAGGCTCGGCACTTCTTGGTACATGGTGATCAGGAACTACAGCGCGAAGAACTTGCATCAGGTCATGGTGTCATTTGCACCATCACTTCAGTTGCTACAGACTCACCAATGTGGAAAGTAAGTTTTTCTTACCCAGATCTTCCTACTTTGAAACACGGGGACAAACTTGTCATCGCTGGAACACCCCTCATCGTTCTTGAAGTACATGAGATTGATTTTGATTCGCACACCATGATGTTGAAGCCAACGTGGAAGAACGCAAAGCCGAAAGCTGGCGCGCTCGGAATGGCACCCACAAGCAAGGAATGGCGTGGAAAAGAGCTAGTTCTCATTGATGAAATGCCCTACGGCATTGATGAACGTCGCGCCACCATGACACACCGCAAGAAGACATCTGGGTCTGACATCACTGACCTTATTGTTGCTCGTCCACGTCGCCATGCTGCCCTTGATGATGATGGTCCAGTGCTTGCAAGTGGGGATGACCAATGAGCACACCTATATATACGGAACTGCAAAAGTTCATTCGGGGCACTGGCCGCATTGCAGTGGTGAAAGCACCGCCGGGCTCTGGAAAGTCGTACAACTTGCTGGAGGCACTTGACGGAGCGATTGCAGATGACAAGCGCATTGCAATTGCTGCGCAGACCAACAACCAAGTTGACGACTTATGTGATCGATTCTGTGCTCGCTTCCCTGAAGAAGAGATTGTTCGCTTCTCCAGCGAGACGTACGAGCGTCCCAGCGATCTACCGGACAATGTGCAAATCATCTTCAAGAAAGATTTCTTGCCGGATGGTCCATCAATCATTATTGGCACTGTTGCAAAGCTGGGCTTAGTAGAGATTGTTAATGAGTACGACGTCCTCTTTATTGATGAAGCTTGGCAAATGACATGGGCTGACTTCTTGACTATGCGCGATGTGTCAGACCGTTACGTCATGATCGGTGACCCTGGTCAGATTCCACCTACGGTCACTATTGCTGTTGACCGTTGGGAAGTATCGCCTGTTGCACCACACATACCAGCCCCTGAAGTAGCTCTGGAAAACCCAGACCTTCGTGCGGTAACTCAGTTGCTTGAACTTGATACGTGTCGCCGTTTGCCGGGTGATGCCGTTGAGTTGGTGAACTACTTCTATGACTTTGAATTTGCGGCCTATGCAGAAAAAGGCGAGCGATTCTTGCGCCCGACTAAGGCAGCCACAGATTCGCGAATGGACTCAGCAATTCTCACGCTGAATGACCATTCCACCGTTATCTATACCCACCCCACCGGACCAGACGGTGCGCCTATCGAAACGGATACCGAATTGGCACAAGTTGCAGCTGACTTCGTTTCACGTCTACTCGCATTGCAGTGTGAAGTGTCTACATCTGCTGCTGAAACAAACGCACCAAGAGCCCTCACTGCGGCTGATATCGGAATCGTGTCCTCCCATAATCAGATGAACTCAGCGATTAGGGCGTGTTTACCTGCTGCGTTAACGGGTGAACACGGCATTCGAGTAACAACGCCAGAACGCTGGCAAGGTCTCGAACGTGCAGTCATGATTGCAGTGCATCCATTATCCGGAGTGCAAACTCCGAGTGCCTTCGATCTTGAGACTGGTCGTCTGTGCGTAATGGCATCACGTCATCAGTCGGCGTGCATTTTCATCACTCGCGATCATGTGGGCGATACGCTGAACTCTCACCTTCCGGCTGCTGATCAAGCATTAGGCCGCGGAGACACCATCGGCCGGGGTCACGCCCAACACACGGCATTTTGGCAATATCACGAAAAGAGAAACCTCATTGTCTAATTCACAGCTTCGCTCTACAGATAAGGGTGATGCCCGCTTTGTCATTGGTTGTGCTCATCGTGAAGTCAACAATCGCAACCCGGCTATCGATACTTCGAAGCGCCGTGAACCCAGCGATCAGTTATTGCACCTTTTTGAACAAGGTCAAATCTTTGAAACTGAAGTTTTCGCTGAATTAGAACGCCTGCACAAGGTTTCGTCATTACGCAAACAAGACGACGATGTCGAAGGCGCAACCATTCGTGCAATGGAACGCGGTGACCGCATCATCATTGGCCCAACACTTCCCACCATTAATCACCGTTCAGGTCGCCCCGACATTTTGATTCGCTTTGGTGAAGAAAAGATGCGCCACGGCAAATGGGCATACATTCCTGTTGATGTAAAGAACTCAAAGCCCCTGGAAGGTAACGCCAATGAGAAATGGGCTGTATCGCCTCTTGATGCACCCTGGCTTGAGAATCGTGAGCGCATAGACATTGGCCTCGGATCACCAAAACCGGAACATAGTTTGCAGCTGGCGCACTACTGGATGATGCTGATTGATCTTGATTACGCACCAGACATTGCACCAGTAGGCGGAATCATCGACAAGGACTGGAACCTCACCTGGCGCGGCCTTGATGATGGTGAGCAGTCGCCACTGAAAATAATTGAACGCGAATGGAAGAAGCGTTGGAATGCAATTATTGCAATGCGCGAAGACCTTGATGCATGCACACGACCTGTGTACCGACCCGAATGTCGTGACTGCGTATGGCATGACATTTGTGAAGCAGAGTTAGTGCGCGAACGTCATGTGTCACTTCTTTCTGGTGTCACAGTCACACATGTAGGAAAGATGGAAGAGGGTGGCATTACTACTACCCCACAACTTGCTGCGCTTGACCCTCGTTCTGCCATTGCAGCAAACAAATGGGGCCTTACTCCAAGCCTTGGCGAGTTGTTTGATGTCGCAACGCAGGACCCATCAATTGAATTGTCTATGTTGCCAAAGATGTCAGACAAACGCCTCGACAAGCTTGAAGCAATTGGCATAAATACAACTGCTGACCTTTTGTCTTATGACCACGCAACACTTGCAGTACCTACATACAAACTTCTTGCAGACAACATTGATGCCGCGCGCGTTGATATGCATGCTGGTAAGTATCCGTTCTACCCACGCGGGCAAAGTGCCCCTGTAATCCCACGTGCTGATATCGAAATTGATTTCGATGTTGAGAATGACGATGTTGTGTACTTGTTTGGTGCGTACATCACGCGCAAACAACCAGATGGTTCTTATGACAAGGGCGAATACATTTCGTTCCACTTCTTTAGCCGTGATGATCCGAAAGAAGAAGGCCGCCAGTTGGCTGCGTTCTGGGCATGGCTACATCAGCAGTTCGATGATGCAGCTGCCAACGGCAAAACCGCAAACGTGTATTGCTACTCCGGAAAGATTGCAGAACTTCCACGTATGCGCGAAGCATCCATGCGAAATGAAGATGTTCCGGGCGTTCCAACGCCAGAAGAAATCAATGAATTGGGCGCAGCCGCCCATTGGGTTGATCTCTATGAAATTTCAAAACCATTGTTGTGGCCAACCCGCCGTACTGGTTTGAAAGATGTCGCAAAGTTGGCCGGCTTTTCATGGGATGCGTCCGATGCAGGTGGCGGAAACTCCATCGTGTGGTACCAAATAGCGTGCGGACTTATTCCTGGTGATGCTGCCGGCATGCAACAGAAACTCCTTACCTATAACGAAGACGACGTGAAAGCCACCCTCGCCCTGCGCAACTGGTTGGCGGACGGCGTTGCGGGTAATGGCTGGACTCTCCAGTCCGTCGAGACACTCTCGAACTAACACAAAGGGCGCCACATTCGCCCGTAGTCTTTACTGTATGAATATGGCTCCGGAAATACTTCCTGCCTCAAATGACCCATGCTGGTGTGGCAGTGGACGCAAATACAAGCGTTGCCACAAAGGCACTGAGGGTCGTATTGAGCAAGGCGTAATTAGCCCGATGCGCACTGTGCCGGCCAATATTGCAAAACCACCGTATGCAGAAACCGGAAGCGTGCCTCGTCTTGAAGAAGGTCGCGTAAAGACTCCGGAAGTTATCGAGCGCATGCGTATTGCTGGCGATGCGGCGAAAGAGATTTTGCGTCAGGCCGGCGAGTTTGTTCGTCCGGGAATCACAACAGATGACATCGATGTGTTCGTTCATGATCTCACCATCAAAATGGGTGGCTATCCAAGCCCCTTGAATTATCACAACTATCCAAAGAGCGTGTGCACCAGTGTGAACGAAGTAATTTGCCACGGTATTCCTGATTCGCGAGTACTTCTTGATGGTGACATCATCAACCTTGACGTCACAATTTTCTTGAATGGTGTTCATGGTGACACCAACGCATCCTTTGCAGTCGGAAACATTTCTGATGAAGATGCACAACTTATTCGTGTCACTGAAGAATGCATGTGGTACGGCATCGAAGCAGTGAAGCCTGGCGTTGCAATCAATGAAATTGGCCGAGCAATTGAAGTTCATGCCAAGAAGCACAAGTACGGAGTCGTTCGAGCATTCATTGGCCATGGCATTGGTGAGAACTTCCACACTGATATCCAGGTCTTGCACTACTTCGACCCACGTAACACCATGATCTTGCGTGAGGGAATGACCTTTACTATCGAGCCGATGATTACAGCTAGCGGTGAATGGCGCCACAAGATGTGGGATGACGATTGGACCGCCGTTACCTCTGATGGCAGCCGCACAGCCCAGTTCGAACACACCATGGTGGTCACCGCTGATGGCGTTGATGTCCTTACAGCAGGTGCCGGTGCTGTGTCCCCTAACGCGCCTTGGCGCCGATAACCCCTAAGCCGTAGCGTCTAGTTGTGATCGACACCCCCAATTCCGACCGCTACTTGTCGTTTGACCGCGAAGAGTGGGCTGACCTTCGTGCGGCAACACCCCTGACAATTCGCGAACGTGACCTTGTTGCCTTGCGCGGTATCAACGATCAGATCGATCTTGATGAAGTTGCTGCTGTTTATTTGCCACTCACTCGACTTCTCAACTTGTATGTCAGTGCAACGCAGAACTTGCACAAAGTTTCTGCAACGTTCCTTGGAGCAATGGCTCCAAAAGTTCCTTATGTAATCGGAATCGCTGGAAGTGTGGCCGTAGGCAAAAGTACTTTCGCGCGTATCTTGCAGGCATTGCTTGCGCGCTGGCCAGAACACCCACGCGTAGACCTCATCACCACTGATGGTTTCTTGTTTCCGAACGCTGTTCTTGAAGACCGTGGCATCATGAACCGTAAAGGTTTCCCTGAAAGCTACGACACAAAAACTTTACTTACGTTCCTTCGCGACTTGAAGAGTGGTTCTCCAGATGTGAAGGCCCC
>JBILOM010000130.1:0-3522 GCA_044374495.1 Ilumatobacteraceae bacterium
GGGGGCAGTAACTGCGGGTGGAAATAGTGGAGCCAACACGCGAACGGCAGTTGCCTCATGTTTTGTGTCAATGACGTGTTCTTCTCTGCCAGATGAATCTTCAAGATCAACTAAGTGGCCGACATCGTGAAGCAATGCTGCAAGCACAAGCGCGCTTGATGCGTCAGCCTCTTCGGCCAACTGTGCGCACTGCACTGCGTGGGCTGTTTGAGAAATATTCTCGCTATAAAACTGCTGTCCCCATTTTTCAAAAAGTGATTCAATTTCAATGAGTGATGTAAATTTGTTCATACGGGCTTTCCTTCGAAATCGTTAATTAGTGAGATACGGACATTGCCAGCTTGGTGTTCTGTGTCGCGAAAGATTCGAAGCTTCTCTTCGTAGTAGTCGCTTCGAAGATCGCCTTGGCTCGCGGCGTTAAAGGTGGGGTAAATGGCACGACGGTCACGTTGTGAATTATTGGTACCACTGCGATGCGGAGTGTGCGAGTGAAAGAACAAAACATCACCAGCTTCCATCTCGACTGGATGCCATTCATGTGTTTCCACCCAGTCGTTCACAATGCATCCACGTTCATTCATGGGCAGCAATTCATGATGCTGTCCGTCGACAACTTCTAAACAACCATTTGACGTTGTGCTTTGGTCGACTGCAATCATGCATGAAATTGACGTTTCAATAAACGGATACGCCGGAGCGTCTTGGTGAGGAAGGAATCCTGCTCCGCCAACCAACTTGTAGTTGATCTTCTCTTTGTAGAGAACAGCCTGTTCACCCATGAGGGCTGAAACAATTGACAGAATCGGACCAGTAGTCAGAATCTCACGAAGCGATGTATGGAATGGCACAAAGTTTTCTGTGCGGCACAGTTTCGGTCCGCCCTCCGTCATTTCGCGATAGTGCAACCAATCGCCATTTTCGGGCCACTGCTGAATTTCATCCACCCACTGCTGGATGTCACGAATCTCTCCGCCCACAAACGGGCGGCACAAAAGCCAGCCATTACGTCGATATGAATCGATCTGGGGGGTGGTGATGTGCACAGGTTCATCGTATTGAGTGGTGCCCAATAGGGCGTAGCCCTGACCCAACTGTTCACCTCTTTGTTACCGCCTGTATGGGTGGTACCGTTTTCCACAGTTCGAGGGATAGGGGACCCAAATGACATACGCAGGCGATCGCGTTCTTTACGACGCAGATACACACATCATGGAGCTTCCAGACTTCCTCAAGAAGTTTGCCGACCCAGACGTGCGCGACCTTCTCCCTGAAGTTGATTACGGCCGTTCACTTGTGACCGACGAAGAAGTCGCAATCATTGTTGGCAACGGTTCACAACACTCTGACGAACACAAAGAGTCTCTCATTGCTCTTGGTGATCGCATGATTCAAGAAGTCAAAGAGATTCAAGCCCTTGGTGCATTTGACAAGCACGACCGCGTTATTGCTAACGACATGTTGGGCTTCAAGAAGCAGTTGGTGTTCCCAACACATAGTTTGCACATGCCGTTTTCTCCAAGTAGCAAAATTCCTGACAAGGTTCGTTATGGCGGCGCACGTGCGCACAACCGCCACATGGCTGACTTCTGCTCAATCGATGATCGTCTCATGGGTGTTGCCGCAATCCCTCTCGAGAATCCAGCACTCGCATTAGAAGAGGTGCAGTGGAGCATCGACAATGGTCTTGAAGCAATGTGGGTACCGCATCGTTTGGCAGGCGAGCGTTCGCCAACACATATTGACTTCAACCCGATTTGGTCACTACTGCAAGAGGCGCAAGTTCCCGTTGTATTTCACGTTGGTGGAAACCCATTGCAACTGAAGCCAGAGTGGAGCAACACAGGTCGCGGTGTTACCAAAGACTGGATGGGCGGCGGAGAAAACGTTCGCGCTCGTGACGCTGCCGTTTTGCACCAAGGCATCGAAACATTCATTTCAATGATGGTTCTCGATGGTGTACTTGAAGACTTCCCAGACTTGAAGTTCGCGTCAGTTGAACTTGGTGCTGGTTGGGTTCCTGAAATGCTTGTTCGTCTTGACCATGTACATAAGGCCTACTCGCGTGTTGACGAGCGTCTTCGCGGTTTCAAGCGGACGCCTTCCGAGCAGATTCGTCAACAGTTCGGTTTCACGCCGTTCGTGTTTGAAGATGTCTCTCGCCTCATCGACCAGTCAAATGATGACCTTTATTTGTTCTCGAGCGACTACCCACATACAGAAGGCGGCCGTGACCCGATTGCCCGCTTCGAGTCATGCATGAAGGATGTGCCTCAGGCATCTGTTGACAAGTTCAACTCAGGCAACTTCTTGCGGGTTTTCCCTCGCGCTCGCGTCACTGCTGACAAATAACCTTCGGCTCCGTATCAACGGGAACCGAGACATAGTGTTAAGGCATGAGCCAGACATCAACTGACGACCTGGGGTTTGACCCTGATGAACTACGCCAGCGCTATCGCGATGAACGCGACAAACGAGTGCGGGCTGAAGCAAACGAGCAGTACACAGAAATAGCGGGCGAGTTTGCTCACTATCTCGAAGACCCATACATCAAGTTCGAAGAGCGTGCGCCGATTGTTAAAGAAGTTCAGGTTGCCATTGTTGGTGGTGGCTTTGGCGGCATGTTGGTTGCAGCACGACTGCATGAAGCGGGAGTTCACGACTTCACTGTGATTGAAAAGGGCGGCGACTTTGGTGGCACGTGGTACTGGAACAGGTATCCCGGCGCTGCATGCGACGTTGAGTCGTATATCTACTTGCCGTTGCTAGAAGAGACAGGTTTCATTCCTGCATCGAAGTACACACCTGCACCAGAAATCTTGGCGCACTGTCATCGCATTGCTGAACACTTCAACTTGTATTCACGTTCGATGTTGCAAACAGAAGTCACTGATGTGCGTTGGGATGAAGCATCGCGTCGATGGACTATTCGCACCAACCGTGGTGACGAAATTCGTGCCCGTTTCATCAGCATGGCTAATGGTCCGTTGCATCGCCCTAAATTGCCAGGCATTGAAGGCGTCGGCACATTCGCAGGTCATTCGTTTCACACCAGTCGTTGGGATTACGAATACACCGGCGGAACCAGCAAAGGAAATCTCACTGGGCTGAAAGACAAAGTTGTCGGCATCATTGGTACCGGTGCAACAGCGGTACAAGCTGTGCCACACCTGGGTGCAGGCGCAAAACAATTGTTTGTGTTCCAGCGCACACCATCGTCCATTGACGTTCGTAACGACACACCAACAGATCCAGATTGGGCTAATTCATTAGAGCCAGGTTGGCAGCGTCGTCGTAACGAGAACTTTACGAATCTCACATCTGGTGTATTTGATACTGAAGATCTTGTAAATGATGGCTGGACCGAAATTGTTGGCAACCTCATGTTGCGTGCGCGCAAAGAAGGCGGCCTCGGAACAAGTCTTGAACAAATCGGCACAATTGTTGAAAATGCAGACTTTGAAAAAATGAACCAAGTACGTAATCGTGTTGATGCAATTGTGACCGACCCGAAAACAGCAGAAG
>JBILOM010000174.1:0-3517 GCA_044374495.1 Ilumatobacteraceae bacterium
ACTGGTGCAGCAAGTTCGATGTGGCCCATGCGCTCACGACGCACTTTTGAACGTGTGACTTCAACGCCACAACGCTCACAGATGATTCCCTTAAAGCGAACACGCTTGTACTTACCGCAGTAGCACTCCCAGTCACGAGTAGGTCCGAAGATCTTTTCGCAAAAGAGTCCGTCCTTTTCAGGACGCAGTGTGCGGTAGTTAATGGTTTCAGGCTTTTTTACTTCGCCTTTAGACCACAAGCGGATTTGTTCTGCAGTTGCCAGCCCAATACGGAGCTGGTCGAACATATTTACGTCGAGCATGGGAGTGTCTTTTCCTTCGAGTCAGTGGATCAGTAGGCGCGCGCCGGGCGGCGGTCACGGTCGTCATCATCAGAGCCACGCTCTGGACGACTGATGTCAATTCCGAGTTCTTCCGCAGTGCGGTAGATCTCATCATCAAATTCGTGCATTTCTATTTCCTTGCCAGCAGTGTCGAGAACTTCGACGTTGAGGCACAAAGACTGCATTTCCTTCATGAGTACCTTGAAGGACTCGGGAATGCCAGGCTCAGGAATGTTGTCACCTTTGACGATCGCTTCATAGACCTTGACGCGACCAAGCACGTCGTCGGACTTAATGGTGAGAAGTTCTTGCAAGCAGTACGCGGCGCCATAGGCCTCGAGTGCCCACACTTCCATTTCTCCGAAGCGCTGGCCACCAAACTGTGCCTTACCACCAAGCGGTTGCTGTGTGATCATGCTGTATGGGCCAGTGGAACGGGCATGGATCTTGTCATCGACAAGGTGATGCAGTTTCAAGATGTACATGTAGCCAACGGTGACGTCGTTGTCATAGATCTCACCGGTACGGCCGTTGCGCAATTGCGTTTTGCCGTTGCTCTTGATGAGCTTGGCTGGCTTTCCTGATTCGTCGAGCTTGCCATCGGCACGGTCGGCGTTCAGGTGATCAGTAAAGATTTTTTGAATTGTCGGATGTTCTCCGGCTTTATCATCTTCGTCCCACTGAGCACCATCGAAAATTGGTGTTGCAATGAACGTTGCAGGATCTGTTGCTGAACGAGTCTTGTTTTCAGTTCCAAGGCGAGGGTTCTCACCAATGGTGTTTCCGGTCTTTGGATCGGTCCAACCCCAACGTGCTGCGTAACCAAGATGCGCTTCAAGCACCTGACCTACGTTCATTCGGCTTGGAACACCAAGTGGGTTCAAGATGATGTCAACAGATGTTCCGTCATCGAGGTACGGCATGTCTTCAACTGGAAGGATCTTTGAAATAACACCCTTGTTACCGTGACGTCCAGCGAGTTTGTCACCGACAGAGATTTTACGCTTCTGTGCAACGAACACTTGAACAAGTTGGTTCACGCCTGGTGGAAGTTCATCGCCGCGTTCCCGAGAGAACACCTTGACGTCAATAACTTTCCCGCCCTCACCGTGAGGAACTTTGAGTGATGTGTCGCGAACTTCGCGAGCCTTCTCACCAAAGATTGCGCGCAACAAGCGCTCTTCTGGTGTGAGTTCTGTTTCACCCTTAGGAGTAACTTTTCCGACAAGAACATCGCCAGGGCTGACTTCAGCACCAATGCGAATGATTCCTTCGTCGTCAAGGTCGCGAACAATTTCGTCTGACAAGTTTGGAATGTCGCGAGAAATTTCTTCAGGTCCGAGCTTTGTGTCACGAGCATCAACTTCATAGTTGTGAATATGGATTGATGTAAGAACATCGTCACGAACGATGCGCTCGCTAAGGATGATGGCGTCCTCGAAGTTGTAGCCCTCCCATGGCATAAGTGCCACGAGCAAGTTTTTACCGAGTGCAAGTTCACCGTCGTCAGTTGATGGACCATCTGCAAGCAGTTGGCCCTTCACAACTTTTTGACCTTCAGTAACACGGATGATTTGGTTGATGCAGGTGTCTTGGTTCGAGCGGTTGAACTTCATCAACTTGTGCTCGGTGCCCTTGCTATTTCCTGCGTACTTAACGACAATCATTTCGCCTGAGACTTCGGTGACTTCACCATCATCTACGGCAAGGATGACGTCTGCGCCGTCATGAGCTGCACGCTTTTCAATTCCGGTACCTACGTACGGTGCTTCTGAACGTACCAATGGCACGGCCTGGCGCTGCATGTTTGCACCCATCAAGGCACGGTTTGCGTCGTCATGTTCAAGGAAAGGAATAAGAGCTGTAGCAACAGAAACGATCTGCTTTGGTGAAACGTCGATGAAGTCAACCTCATCTGGTGTTACAGACACGATGTCAGTGGTGGCACCAAAGAAGCTTTCTGCTTCAAGCATCTTGCGCAAGTCATCAAGGCTTGCTGCTTGTGGTGAACGACGACAGAGAACGCGCGTGCCTTTGAAGGAACCATCTTTTTCAATTGGCGTATTCGCCTGAGCAACGGTGTACTTCTCTTCTTCGTCAGCAGCCATGTACTGGATTTCTTTTGTGACTTTTCCGTTGCGCACGCGCAGGTACGGAGTCTCAATGAAACCAAACTGGTTGATGCGTGCATATGAAGACAACGCACCGATAAGACCAATGTTCGGACCTTCTGGTGTTTCAATCGGACACATACGACCATAGTGAGAGAAGTGGACGTCTCGAACTTCGAAGCCAGCGCGCTCGCGTGACAAACCACCAGGTCCGAGCGCTGACAAGCGACGGCGGTGAGTAAGACCCGACAACGGGTTGACTTGGTCCATGAACTGCGACAACTGAGAAGTTCCGAAGAACTCTTTGATTGAAGCAACAACTGGACGAATGTTGATAAGAGTTTGTGGCGTAATGGCTTCAACGTCTTGCGTTGTCATGCGCTCGCGAACGACGCGCTCCATACGTGACAGACCAATACGAACTTGGTTCTGAATGAGTTCACCAACTGAACGAACACGACGGTTTGCAAAGTGGTCCTGGTCGTCAAGACGGTAGCCAGGCTCTTGCTTTACAAGGTGCAACATGTATGACACTGCTGCCAACACTTCACACTTTGTAAGAACTTCAGTCTCGTCTGTTGGAAGGTCAAGCTGGTCTGGTGTGAGACCAAACATGCTGGTGAGTTTTGCAACTTCATCGCCCAACTTACGGTTGATCTTGTAACGGCCAACGCGGCTGAGGTCATAGCGACGATTTTCAAAGAATGCACCTTCGAAGTACACGCGTGCTGATTCAGCAGTCGCTGGCTCGCCTGGGCGTGCGCGCTTGTAAATTTCAAGCAATGCTTCTTCGCGGGTTGGCGCGATGTGGCGCTCTTTTTCCCACTGTCCTTCAAGGAAATCGAAGTACTGAACGAAACGATCGAGGAATCCAGGTGCGCCTGCTTCGTCGTATCCGAGTGCGCGCAACAAAGTAAAGATTCCCATGCGGCGCTTACGTGCAACACGTGTACCTGCTGTTACGTCTTTACCTGGCTTGTGCTCAACGTCGAATTCCAACCACTCACCGCGGTATGGGTGAACAGTTCCCTTGACAAGCTGATGCTTTGACAAGTTACGAAGGCGGTAACGCTCTCCTGGTTC
>JBILOM010000187.1:0-3513 GCA_044374495.1 Ilumatobacteraceae bacterium
TAGGTTCAAGTCCTGCCGAGCGCGCCAATAGAAAAACCCCCTGCATTTGTAGGGGGTTTTTGTTTTTCTTGGAGTGGTATCTCACTGAAAACTGTGCTCTAATTGTACTCTCTGCTCAACAAAGCATTTAATTTGGTGTCAACGCTTCAAGTCTTGAAGCGTCCACATGGGGAACATTATGAAAAAACTCAGCACACGTGCCTTGGCATTCACCACAACCGCTCTTCTTGTCTTGTCAGCATGTGGAGGAAGTTCAACATCGACGCGCTCAAGAAACAGTGTTCTTGCCACAGGACCGTGTGTCTCCGTGGTTGGAAACATTGAAGATGTTGCAGATGTCAGATTCTGCGATGGGGCAGTGACCTTCTCCCAGGACAATGGCGAGACAAAGAGTGCTGTTCCAAAAAAATTGGAAATCACTGCAGACATGTGGCCGGCCGCCGAGGGAAAAACCTCGAAGGTAAGCATCATGTCGTATGACCAGACGGGCACTTTGATTGGTGACGACGTTGTGACCCGCACAGTGAAGAACGATTGTGAGTCGGGCAGCTATTGCACTACTGGTGAATCCGGACCTAATGGCGGAAGTGTTGTTGTATCAAAGTCAACCGAAAACTTTTATTACGAAATCATGCCAACAAGTGGGAAGTTCGCTACAAAAAATCGCATCAGTGCATCGGAAGCAGAAGCAGCAAATATTCAGGCGCCATGGCAATTGCCCACAGTAGTTGCATTGAGTGACATCCTAAACTCCACTGTGGGAGAGCCGATCTCTGATTCGCGCCTCACTAATTTCAAGTTCGACGATGAAGTTTCCGAGCCCTGCGATGAGAAGCAGGAGAAATACTGTTTCTTTCACCCCTTCTGGACAAAAGACAACTCCCCAGCGTTTACTCTCAGCACGCTTCCTGTAATCAGTCCTAAGGGTACGGAACAAATAAAAACAATCGGATATGACCTCTCGGATTATCAAGGTAACGATTCCATCAAGCAGTTCTGTCCACTCAGTGATTTGTCCGAATCAGCTGGATGTTTGGCAACACTGTTACCAGTACATGTGTATTCACCAAAGAAACCAACAACTGAAATTGCAGTTGAACAAGTAGACCGTGAACGTTGGCAGGAACTATGCACTGGCGCTCCCGAAGTTGCAATTGGTGAGAATCAACCAGATAAAGATTTTTCAATCACTGTCAACCATCCGTGCATAGCGACTGCCTCAAAAGAGCAAAACATAACATTGGACTTCAAGGTTGTACGCCTCAAAGATGATGGGGATACCGAAGTAGTTGCCGACCTCGCAAATGAAGTGAGCGGTGAAAGGACTCAAATCAATATTGAAACCCCAGGGGATGGAAGCAAGGTATTCAATTACAACTTGCCAGAGGGTAACTATCTAGTGAAGTCGCGAATCCTCTTTCCTCGAGTCGGCAACCTTGATATGTCTGATGCGGCTTATGTCGATTTCACAATCGGCGCTGCACCATTTATGTGCCATCCAAAGGAGGTTTTCCTCAAAGAGAATCAGTTGACAACGACGTGTGAAGGTGCAACCGGTCTAGCGCTTCAATATGTATATGGAGTAGATAACACGTCACGTGTCATCAAAAAGAGCGAATCAGTCGAACTCGACATACCAGATGGATGGCACCTATTTGAGGTGATTGTTTACAGCAAGACCGCACAAGCCGGAATTGGAATGTGGGGTTGCCTCAAAGATTGCGGACCTAAAGCAGTGGATGGTCTCACAGTTACTGCAGTTCAAGAAGACATGGCAATAGCGTCCACGTCGCGATTGACATGCGAAAAGGGAATGTACACATTGACTGGGCAAGGCAGTCCAAACGGCAATCCCAACCTTTTGTGGTACGTCGGGCCAACGCAAGAAATCAACAGCGCCGACCAAGTAATTGCGAAACCAGCATCAGGGATCTACATGTACGTTGTCAACCCGTGCAACTTGGATGACGGTCGCACGCCAGAACTTGGACTTGTCTTTGTTGAAACAATCAGCGCTAGTAAAGAAGCGCCAACACTGCCAAAGGATGTCATTGCTCGAACCGAAGTCATAGATCTTGATCGCAATGATGACAAACCGGTGATTGCACCCGCAACGAACACCACGATGGAAATCGTGATGGGGGATATGAAGGACGTAGCGTCCATGTCAATCAGCATGGATGGCGCCACGACAAACTTGTCGGCGGGCGCGCCACCCACCCTCGTGAATATTCCACCTGGTGCTACATCGATGAAGATCACCACAACGAAAAAGAACGGTGCGGTTGAGGTGTATACCAAAGTCATCTCGCGTCCAGCTCAACTTCCAACTGCCGCAAGTGCAGCACCCGCTTCTCAGGGAAAATCGAAGAACAATTGTCTCTGGCTTCTGTTACTCCTACTAATTGTTCTTCTTGTCATCATCGCCCTGATCAAGTACCGCAAGTCAAAAAAATCACTGTAAAAAACGGAACAAACGTGCGCCGTGCTTAACTGCGCTCAGCGCTGCGTCTTCTTGGGCTTATGTTGGGCGTAGGACCCACTTCTCGCGGTGATTTCAGTCCCGTGGAACTTGGTCGGCACGCCGCTGTTCATCCCTACTTAGACATAATTTCACTTAATTGGAGTAGTAAATTACTTGAAATTATGCTCTAATTGTACCTACTACTCAATAGGGCTACCGAATTCGACCGTCAACTCTCGCAGTGTTCGAATCGTTTATATAAGGAACATTATGAAAATCAATAAGTCATTCATTCGAATTGCGTTAGCAGCAGGCCTTGTGGCCCTTGCTGCGTGCGGTGGTTCAGACTCAGGCAGTCGCCAGAGGAACTCCGAGATTGAAACGAACGTTCAGCGTTATGAGGGCGTGTTTCAAAGCAACATCTATGAAGGGGATCCCAATAAGTCTTATACAAATGCGTCTTTTAGAAAAGACGACAAGTACATAGTTTCTTTTGACTTGAACCTCGACACGGTAGATGCAAACGCGGAGGCACCGACTGCGCTTCTTACCTGTTGGGATCAAACAGTTACGCCTTGGGTCAAAACGACGACAGGATGCTCCTCTAGTACCAATAGTTGGACTGAGCGCTCCACGCAATCTGACTTCCGTAGTGCGTTTAGCAACTTTTCAATCTCGGACGTTTCAGGAAATATTGGAACCGAAAAACTCTCAAAAATTGTCTGGGCAAAATGCCCAGTTTCAGTCGACTTCACGCCGAATTACGACTCGAATAATTCACAATCGGTGAGTGATTCGACCAACTTGCGTGTCACATTCGCTGAGGCCCCTAATCAGGCTATGGCCACTTCAGATTGCAATCCCATTCCTGCCAGCGTCGAGACAATTACAAATGTAACTATGCCTCACATGGGAAAATCGGTTCTGTACGACTCAAACGGTGAAGCCGTGAAGATAACGGGAGCCACATTCACCATCAATTTTTCTGGCAAATGGATAAACAACCGCACCCAAGTCGTCGCTTCTTTCCCAAACAATGTTGCCCAACC
>JBILOM010000030.1:0-12051 GCA_044374495.1 Ilumatobacteraceae bacterium
CACCAACACTTTCGTTTGGTTGAACGTTTCACCGTTGCCGAAAATGTCATTCTTGGAAGCCGCGATCTTTCATACCGATTGAATCGTTCCGAGCTTGAAGACAAAGTTGCAGCTGTTGCCGAGTCGTACGGTTTGCCCATTGAGCCTGGCGCAACTGTCGGAGACCTTTCAGTTGGCCAACGTCAACGCGTAGAAATTGTCAAGGCGTTGTACCAAGGTGCAGAAATTTTATTGCTCGACGAACCAACTGCAGTTCTCGTTCCAGCTGAAGTTGAGAAACTATTTGAAAATGTTCACGCCATGACACAGGCTGGGAAATCAATTGTCTTCATCAGTCACAAACTTGGTGAAGTAGTTGAGATTTCTGATCGTGTCACTGTGTTGCGCAATGGCCGCGTTACCGGACATGTTTCTGGTCGCGGCGCTGCAGACACCAAAGAATTAGCGCGCCTCATGGTGGGTAGAGACATTGAACTAACAACACAACGCGCTTCACATGCAACAGGCCATGAGGTTCTGCAAATTCGTGACTTGTCACTAACCGTAGGCGGAGTCAGTGTGTTGTCTGACATCTCGTTCAATGTGCACGCCGGTGAAATGGTGGGTATCGCAGGTGTTGCCGGAAACGGACAACGCGAACTTGCTAACACTATTGCTGGTCTTATTTCTCCTACCAGCGGTTCAATTGCTATCTCTGGTTCACTCACAACTGATCGCGGTCCAATTCATGCGCGCGAACTTGGTTTGGCATATGTTCCCGAAGATCGTTTAGGCATGGGCCTTGTGCCATCAATGTCAATTCTCGACAACTTGTTGCTTACGCGTGACCGCCACATAGTTGTCGACCGCACAACCGTGCGACCAGAAGCGACTCGCCTTATTGAACAATTTGAAATCAAAGCCAATGGCCCAGACCACATGGCCCGCAAACTCTCTGGTGGAAATGCCCAGAAAGTTCTTCTTGCACGTGAATTATCTGGCGGCCGCACAGCTACAAAATTGTTAGTGGTGTGTTCACCTACGCGCGGACTTGATGTTGGCGCAATCGAAACTGTGCGCGCACTTCTAGATGATGCACGCAGCGCAGGACAAGCAATCTTGTTGATCTCAGAAGATCTCGAAGAAGTGATGTCATTGTCAGATCGCATCTTCGTTCTGTACCGCGGAAGTGTCGTTCATGAGACACCAGGCGAAACTGCAGAACTAGCAACGGTTGGTGCGGCCATGGCCGGTCTAAAGCCAGAAGGAAATTCGTAATGCGCTCCCCAATTCGTATTGTGTTCGAGCAACGCAACGAGACACCAAAGCACTTGTCAATTCTTGTGCCGCTACTTTCAGTAGTAGCTGCCCTTGTTGCTGGTGCCTTGTTCTTGCTTGCAACGGGTTACTCGCCCCTCGAGACCTATTCCAACATGTTGAACGACGGCTTCACGTCGTCGCGCGGCATCACAGACACTCTCGGTTTATCCACCGTGTTGATCTGCACTGGTATCTCTGCCGCATTTGCATTCCAAATGAACTTGTACAACATCGGTGGCGAGGGCCAGTTGTATCTGGGAATGATTGGCGGAGCATGGGCTGGCCTCGCGCTCGGTGACCGGTTGCCAACATTCGTCATGATTCCCGTTGTGCTTATTGTTGGTTCACTAGCCGGAGCATTGTGGATTCTTCTTCCTGCATTCGTGCGTTCTCGTTTGGGCACCAGCGAAATTGTCACCACTTTGTTGCTCACATACATCGCAGCAAGTTTGGTGAAGCATTTCGTGTACTCACCAGGAAGCTTCTTTGTTACTAAGAACTCTGCATTCCCTCAGGGTCGATTAGTTCCAGATTCTGCTTCACTTACTGGCATCAGCGATACATCGCTCTACCCCACATTTTTCTTAGTCATTGTCATCGCCCTCGTGCTGTTCTGGGTAGTGAAGAAAACAGAATACGGATACCGCATTCAAGTGATTTCAGATTCACCACGCGCGGCTCACTACGCAGGCATCAACGCGAATCGCACCACGATGTCAGTGATGCTTATCTCTGGCGCGTTGTCTGGTCTTGGTGGTGCTGTTCTTATTGTCGGGCCATTTGGTCGCCTAGACCCGGGCATCATTTTGTTGGGCTACGGCTATGCAGGAATCGTTATCGCAGCACTTGCGCGCAATAACTTCTCTGCCATCATCGTCAGCGGCATTCTGTTTGCTGGTCTACGTTCAGGCGGAGACAAACTGCAAATCTCTACCGACACACCAATTCATATTGGGGTTATGTTGCAGGGCGCAATCTTGCTGTTCGCACTCGGAGGTGAGGCCTTTCGCCGTTATCACATCCATGCCGTACGCACAGAGAGGGCCACACAATGAACGGAAACATTTGGGTCTTAGCGTCTGCTGACTCGGTGGCGATTGCCACCACACTTATTCTCGCTGCGTTAGGTGCACTGTTTACAGAACGCGCTGGAGTATTGAACTTGGGTATTGAAGGAATCTTGCTGACGTCAGCAATCTCTTCATTCCTTGCAGCCGATTCTTCCGGAAGTATTTGGCTTGGTCTTATTGTTGGTTCACTCGTGGGTGCATTGCTTGCAGGTATCCACGCCGTGCTGTCTGTAGTACTGCGTGCAAACCAAATTGTTGCTGGCCTTGCATTAGTTATTTTCGGTACTGGCCTAGCCAACTTCCTTGGCAAGCCTGCTGAAGGAAAAACCGTAGTCACACTTATCAAGCCACTGTCGTTTGGTCCACTGTCTGATATTCCACTCGTAGGCCCAGTTATCTTTCAACAAGACCCCATTACGTATGCATCAATTGTGATTGCGATTGTGTCTTCGTTGTATTTGTTCCGCAGTCGTCCAGGTTTGGAATTGCGTGCTACTGGCGATGATCCAGCAACAGTTGATGCACAAGGTCTTTCCGTTGCATCAATTCGTATTCGCTACACACTGTTCGGCGGATTACTTGTTGGTCTCGGTGGTTCATGGCTCATGCTTGCGCAAAGCGCTGCATGGCATCAGGCAGCAACGACTAACGGTGTTGGCTGGATTGCACTAGCTCTCGTGGTGTTTGCCGGATGGCGTCCGATGCGTCTGATCTTCGGCGCAATCTTGTTCGGCTTCACATTGCAACTGCCGTTCACATTGCAGGCTGAACAGATCACGTTCATTCCATCTGCACTGATGCAAATGCTTCCCTACTTGGCAACGTTGATTGCACTGATTGCATTAAGTCGGCCAAGTACACGCAACAAGCTAGGAGCTCCCAAGTCATTGGGAATCCCGTTTGTGCGTGACGAGCGCTGACGTATTTTTCTGGCGGAACGGAAAGGATTTGAACCTTCGGGGCTATTAACCCTCTTGTTTTCAAGACAAGTGCATTAGGCCGCTCTGCCACCGTTCCGCCTGACACGCTATCGGGCTAAAACCCCGAGTCAGCCACGAATTTGGGTGCGCAAATGGGCAACCCAGTCGTCGGCATCTTGCCAACGGGAGTCGGCATGTTCCCGTGCCGTATGTGCCTGGTCCCCGGCAGCGGGGTACGAGCCAAGGAATTTCACGCCACCCTGCTTGGTGTGCAGGTCACGCAAAACGTCTGCCATTAGTTCGTCACCCACGTGGCCGTCAGCGTAAATAATGAAGCAGTAATCGCCAAGGCCACCCGCTTTTGTGGGGCGTGAAGACAGCAACGACAAGTTGATGCGGCGGGCTGCGAATTCCTGCAAGATCGAAATCAGGCTGCCTGGTTCATCGGCACGCTGAAACACCACGATGCCTGTTTTGTCATGACCCGTTGATTGCGGAATTCCATTTTGCGATACCAATACGAAACGAGTTTGGTTGCCAGCATGGTCTGCAATGTCGCGTGCAACAACAGTGAGGCCGTATAGCTCTGCTGCATTCGCAGGCGCTAACGCAGCTAAACCTTTTTCGCCAGCAGCACTTCGCTCGCCCACACTGCGCGCAGCATCAGCAGTTGAGTTTGCTGCTTGCACATCAGCGTTTGGCAATGTGTCGCGCAACCATGCGCTGCACTGTGCAGTTGCAACAGGAATAGACAGCACGACTGAAACATCAGCCAATGTTGTTCCGGCTGCTGCTAGTAAGCAATGTTCGATATCAAGAACAACTTCGCGTTGAATCAATAACTCGTAATCAAAAATCAGAGCATCTTGTGTGAAGTTGACTGTTCCTTCAATGGAGTTCTCAATGGGTACAAACCCAGCATCAATATCACCGCGCGCAACCGCATCAAGCACGTCTGGCACACTGCGGTACGGCACCAATTCAGACGCAGCAAGATCAGCCTGCGTCAGCAGAGCTTGTTCGGTGAAAGTACCGAATGGGCCAAAGAACCCGATGCGTTGTGGTGTTGATGTCACGAGAAGAAAGGTTACGCCGTGACCTTCAAGAGATCAGGCTGATTTGTTCTAATTCTTTACGCCGGCAGCTGCGTTAGCTCTGGTTGTGATTTCTTCAACCGGAACTTCACCTGATGTACGGCTGGTTACATTTCCTGCTGCGTCAATAAACACAAGGAACGGATACCCGCCAACACCGTATGCAGCAGAGGCATCTTGCTTTTCACTGTCTGCGAACTGATCGAATGTCCACTTCTTAGCAACCAACCACTTCGATGGTGGCCAGTTGGCTTGGTCGGGACGAGATGCAGTGGTGATGCCAACAACACGAAGGTTTGGCGGTACGAGACCTTTTTCTTTCCATTCGTTCAATACTGGAATCTCATAGTTGCAGTGAGGGCACCAGTGCGCGAGGAACACAACCATGGTTGCTTTGCCGTCAGAGCCTGGGTCAATTTTTGCTGGGCGGCCAGCCAAGTCGTATCCAGTAAGTGTGGGAGCAGCTGTACCAACTGCAGGGTCATCGCCACTCTCTGGCAATGGTGCCAGTTTGTCACCAGTAACAGACACTTCTTGAAATTCTGCAGCAGCAACTCCGCCAGGAACTGTTACACCAGAATTTGCGGCGGGCGTTGTTGAACCGCCAGCAGTACCGAGTGACACTGCACCTGCGATACCAATAACTACCAACACGATGTACAAGATGACTTTGAGATTGCCATTTTCGCGAACGCTTGATGCGCCAGCTTTCTTTTGCTTCTTTTTGCGCTGATTCTGAGCCATGATTAGTTCTCCTGGTGAGTTGAAGTTGAATCGATTTTTTGTTCGCGAATAATCGCTAGCGACACAGCAATAACTGTAATGAATGCACATCCAGCCATGAAACACAGCGTAACGAAGCCAATTTCACGGAACCACACTGCGGTACACGGAACATCGAGGCTGCACACATTGGTCTCTAGGGTTGGGAACCACTCAAGCAAGTAGTGGTACGTAGAAACAATCAGACCAAGCGGCGCCAAAACGATGGTGTAGCGCGCGATGTTTTTGTCGTTACGCAGTGCAGCAACAAACGAGATGATTGCAATGCTGAACATGGCAATGCGTTGGTACCAGCACAATTTGCACGGCGCAAAGCCCACCTTTTCGCTGAAGTACAAACTTCCCACCATGGCGCCGGTGGTGATCATGCAAATAATCCATAAACCGCTGGCTCTCACCTGAGTAAGCCACCTGCTAGTCCACGACATCGACTTCTCAAACACAAGGGCCGCGAGGGTGATGATTCCGGCCGCCAAAGTGGCAAGAGCCAAGATGGCCGAAAACAGCTCGAAGGCTTCCTGATTCACCCGCCCATTCTGTCGTGTATTGGCCCTAATCGGCAGGCACGTCGTGGTGCCATTGCCCCTAATTAGTGGCAGGCTTGAACCCGTGAGTTCCCCGTCCCTTGGCATCAATGCCCTCCACGCCATGCGTACCGAGCGCCTCAAGCACCGAGTGGCTGATATGGACTGGTTTGAGGCTCTGTACCGGGTCTATATCTCTGCATTTCTGGGTGGCGGGGCCATTTTGTTCCTCTCTGGGCTCTCGGGCGACAAGCCACTTCTCGGGACTGATCTTCAGAATGTGATCACCAACACCCCACACGCCGTTGGCCTCGTGGCTTCCATCATCGTGTTCCTTGGCCTGCGCAGTGGTGCCAATGGCGGGCCAATTGCCGTCGAAGAACCCGAAGTGCGCCACGTGCTGTTGGCCCCAGTTCCCCACTCTGCAGTTTTGCGCCACCCCGCTATTCAACGACTGCGCACATTCGCATTCACGGGCGCCATCGCCGGTGCAACTGCAAACCAATTACTCAGCCGCCGTGTTGAATCTTCCGGAACATCATTAGTGGTGTGGGCACTGTGGGGCGCAATCGCCGGCGCAATCATGGGAATGTTGTTTGTCATTGCAGCGTTGCTAATTCATGGCCTTGGCATTTCGCGTTGGCTCACCACTGCCATTGGTACTGCGCTAGTTGGTTGGCAAGTTGCTGTCACATTTGGCGACACGAACACAGCGGGCCCATTTGATTTCGTCGGCAGCATTAGCCGTTGGTGGTTAGATGGCGTTCAACTACAAGATGTCATTGGCATTGTTGTCGTATTGGCCTTCGCAGCGCTGGCTGTGTACCTGGCCGGCAACTTGTCGCTTGAAGCGTTGTCGCGTCGCAGCGCATTGGTATCGCAAATGAAGTTCGCCGTCACCTTGCAAGACATTCGCACCGTTGTGTTGTTACGCCGTCAACTCAGTCAAGAACACATGCGCGTCAAGCCGTGGGTAAAAGTGCCGCGTTTCTTTCGCCGTGACATCATTGTTGGTCGCGGTCTTCGCAGCCTGATGCACTTTCCACTTCGTCGCATCATGCGAATGAGTCTTCTCACCATCACTGCGGCTGCTGCTTTGGTAATGGCATTCCGCGGTACATCGCCAGCAATTGTTGTTGCAGGCCTCCTAATGTTCATCGTGGGACTTGATGCTGTAGAGCCGTTGTCACAAGAAGTTGATCAACCAGACCGCACTGATGCGCTACCTATCGAACGTGGATTGTTAATGACAAAACATCTCATCGTTCCTGCCGTTGCAATGACACCATTTTTACTTATTGGTGTACTCACTGCATTTGTTCTTGAACCGCAAGTTTCCACCATTGCATATGGCTTTATGATCGGAATCCCTGCAGTTCTTGCTGGTGTTGCTGGCGCTTCCATTAACGCCGTGAAAGGCGCACCAGACCCTGTGGGTGGCGCAAACCAAGGTCTTGCATTGCCACCAGAAATGAGCGGCATGGGCACCGTTATACGTTCAGCATTTCCACCAGCCGTCTCAATCCTCGGCTGCTTACCTGTTATTGCATTGCAGCGCAGTGTTGAAACCGACAGTCTCATTTTCGCAAACACACTTCGCGCATCTCTTGCCGTGTTGCTAGTGCTCGGCCTTGTCGCTGGTTGGGTTCGCCAACGCGACGCAATTCTCATCTGGTTCCGCAACGCACAAAAAACTGCTCAAACATCGAAAGCCGAAGGTAACTAACATGGCTCGCTCACGTCGCAATGTTCCACAACCAAAAGAACACTCAGCACTCAGCATCGACAACGTGTCGAAGTCCTACGGCACTGCACCAGCGCTAGACCCCATTTCATTTGAAATCAACACCGGCGATCGTGTTGCTCTCATCGGTCACAACGGTTCGGGTAAAACAACTCTCATTCGCATTGCAGCAGGCTTGCTCGATTCTTCAACAGGCAACGTCAGCATCGGCGGCGCACCATCTGGTTCATTGTCTGCACGTGCAGCCTTAAGTTTCATCGCCGACCAACCCACTTTTTACGATGACTTGTCCTTGTGGGAACACATGGAATATGTCGCGCGTTTGCACGGCGTTGAAGATTGGGAACAGACTGCAGCAGATTTGTTAGGTCATCTCGGTTTATATGACCGCGCAGATGACATGCCAAACCGTTTCAGTCGCGGCCTCAAACAAAAGTCTGCAATCGCTCTTGGCTTTATTCGCCCGTTTGATTTGTTACTCGTCGACGAACCCTTCGTCGGTCTCGACGCTGCCGGTAAGGAAGCCCTTCTCGAGCTTCTTGCTGATGCCACTGCACACGGGTCCACTGTGGTGGTTGCCACACATGAGCTGTCTTTCGTTCATACCGTCAGCCGAATCATCGCCCTACGCGATGGACGCCTTGTGTACGACGGCGGAACAGACGGCATCAATGTTGATGGCCTTGTGCGTACTGAAGACCCTGCAGGCGAACACGACGGCGAACAGCACTAGTCTGTAGTTATGTACACGTACGACGTCATTTCAGAATCGGTCCGTAACCCTCACCAACTTGCTTCAGAACTCACGCGCCGTTCCCAAGAAGGCTGGGAAGTTGTTGAAATCGTCTTCGACGGTGCGGCGTGGTTCCATGCATTCATTCGCCACAGTGGCTATGTATCTGTTGCTCCACACGCCGGCATGACAGCAGATCAACTCAAGGCCAATGTTGCAGCATCGTCTGCAGCAGGCAATGCAGTGACTACTGCAGCTCCCGTTGCTTCCACCACTGCTACTGGTGCAACACCAAACGTTCCGGCCGACTGGTACAAAGACCCATCTGGTCGTTTTGAATTGCGCTACTGGAACGGCACTGCTTGGACCGAGCACGTTGCAACCGGCGGAACTCAGTCCACCGACGCTCCTCGGTAATTAGTCATGCAGGCCATCTCTATTGGTCACGCTGGCATTCTCATTCGCACGCAAGGAATCACCATTGCGTGTGACCCGTGGTTTGAAGCTGCGTTCTTCGGTTCGTGGTTTGTCTTTCCACGTAATGATCAATTAGCGCCAGACATCATGCACGATGTGTGCAACCCTGACTTCCTCTACATCTCGCACTTACACGGTGACCATTTCGACGCAGAGTTCCTTACGAAGCACATGAACAAGAACACCACAGTGTTGTTGCCAGATTTTCCCACGCGTGAAATGGAACGCGAATTCAACAAACTGGGCTTTCGCAATTTCGTTCGCACCATTCGCACCAAAGAACATGTCATTGCACCGAATGTCACTATTGCTATTCATACAGAGACATCCATTACCGATGGCCCTGGTGGTGACTCAGCTCTCATGGTGTCAGACGGTGAAGCGCGTCTTGTAAACCAAAACGATTGCCGCACCAATGATTTGACTGCATTGTTGGAACACGGCCCTGTTGACCTGCATTGGTTGCAGTTCTCTGGCGCCATTTGGTACCCCATGGTCTACGAAATGGATGCTGCGAAGAAGAAGCAACTGTGTGTAGAGAAAGTGGAAAGCCAATTTGCGCGTGCCACTCGCTATGTCGAAGCAATTCATGCAACCACTGTTGTGCCATCAGCTGGTCCACCATGTTTCCTAGATCCTGAACTGTTCGGTCTCAACATGATCACCGGCGACGAGATCAGTATCTTTCCAGACCAAACAGAGTTTCAACGCCGCCTGTCAGACGAAGGTCGCCTGAATGCAGCAACAACTATTCCTGGCACAACCTTCACTGTTCTCGGTGGCGGTGTCACAGTGGAACAACCAATGTCGGGCGAAGACATCACGCGCATCTTCACGCATAAGGCTGAATACTTAACGAAGTACCAAGCCGACTACGCACAGTGGCTTGTTGATGCCCGCGCTTCATGGGCCTCGCCATCTACAGACATCATCGCCACATTGAAACTGTGGTGGGAACCGTTGATGGCAATGGCAACCAGCGTGCGCACCGGCATTGGCGCCAACTGCCTCATCAATGCTGGCGATATTCAGATCTATGTGAACTTCGCAGACGGCCTCGTGCAGCCATATACAGATCAACCATTTGGTTTCCGTTTCGACATTGCGCGTGATTTAGTCGAGAACGTCGTTGCCAAGCGCGCCGTTGACTGGTCGAACTCATTGTTCCTATCGGCACGTTTCACCGCATGGCGTGCAGGTGATTACAACGAATACATCTACAACTTCTTCAAGTCGCTCTCTGTTGAGCGCATGTCTCGCACGGAGTCCGAAGCCAAGAGCAAGCTAAACGGCGTCCCCTCGAACGAAGGCGATATTGAAATTGGTGACTACACCGTGCAACGCCGGTGCCCGCACCGCAATGCCGACCTCAGCGTGTTCGGTGAAATCGATGGCGACGACTTGGTGTGCACATTGCACGGCTGGCGTTTCGATCTTGAAACTGGCGCTTGCCGCAATGCTGAAGAGCGCCCCATCCGCGTCAAAAAACGCAGTTAATACCTCGACTTAGTCAAGCATCATGGGCAGCTCACACCAGATGGTGAGGCTGTACTTCACACCGCGAGTCAATTGACTGCTGGCATGAGGGTGCGTCACCATACTTGGCCATGCGATCACATCGCCCACAGGCACGTCTGCATTTGAAAACTTTTGTCGAGGAAACTCCAGCACTGCGCCTTCATAGTCATCGTTCAGTTTGATGCTTGCGCTCACTTGCGCCACATCGTGATGCATGCGTAGTTCTTCTTGTTCACCCATTGCGTAACGAATCACAAACGCATCACGCAGACCGTGGTAATCAATCAGTGGCCACCACTGTTGCAATGCCGGCCATAAACGAATACCAATGTCTTGTTCCACTGCTTCAAACAACCGCGGCGCAATAGCTGCCAACGAAATTTCATACCCCGGCACTGGGTCATCGCTTTGCTGTGCAAACCCACCTGCAGCTTGCGCTGCCTGAATCAATGTTGCACAAAACTCAGGAGTCCAGAACGGCATCTGCACAATCTCTTGCCCCACCATTGCGGCATCGCCATCGCGCACTGCGCCCTGATAGCCAAGTATTTGTTCAAGATTTCCCATTCACACAGCCTGTCACTAAACGTGCACCGGAATGTGGAAGGTGGTTATTCTTCTTCGCTACCAGGTAACGGTTCGTTCAATAACGAATACACCTTGTCACCGAATCGAAGATTGACTTCCAATTCCCCACCCATGGCAACAGACAAGCGCCACAATTTGGCAATAGTCGCGGGTCGTTTCAACATCTGGCACACGCCTGGTTGCGAAATTTTGAGGGCCTCAGCAATTTGCTTCTGTGTAATTTTACGACGCCTGCGATTCAGATTGATGTAGTACGACACAATCTCCTGCCACATATCATCTGAAGACTCTTCCTGATCTTGCTCGAAATTGGGTCGCAGATGACGTGTCGCGCGCCATTCTTCGTATGTCTGCTTTGTCATGGTTTTCTCCGTTTCGATATTTCTCTGTCCGCTAAGTCATCAGCAATTGGAATCGCATGTCGATACCAGTCGTTCCACTTCGGATCTCCCCGTTCACCAGATTTGCTTCAACCAAACAACATGACACCCTCTTGATTCGGCATGAACATAAAGAGCACACGAAGGTGACCGCCACTTGTGCATCGCAGTTCTTTCATGTTCTTGTGTCTGCTGTTAGTGATCTGGCCGACTATCGGTCGCTGTAAAGCAGGACCACGGAGACGCAGCAAATCGAGGCGATCTTCCACAGCGTCGCGTTGCTTGTCTGTCAGGCTCATCATCCACTCCTCGAACTCTTCGGTGGCCACCACCGCCCATGGGCCAGTCACGTCGGCCTATTCCACAGTATAAGTATTTACTTATATTCCGCACGGCTGGCCATACCCCTCATGTGTGCTCGCCACCGCCCCACCTGGCACAAAAACCAGCGCCGACCGAGCCCGCAACCCCAAGCCCCACATCACCCAAGTCCCCGTACCCTTACCTTGCGCTATGGATAACAAGAAACCCCGTCAGATGGATCGCAGGCAGCGCATGGAGGCCATTCTCGAGCGCGACGGCGACCTCTGCGTCTGGTGTTCGGTGCGGTTCGACGACCGCCTCAACCCCGCCACCACCGAGCATCTGGTGCCCTCTATCAAGGGCGGTCCCAGCTGGATTGAGAACGAAGTGGCGGCCTGTCGACGATGCAATAACGAACGCGGCCACCAAGGCCCCGCCGGTTGGTTACAGGACTGCGTGGGAATGGGCCGCACCCCACGACCAGAGATTGTCATCGCCGGTTTACGTCGGTTGCAAGTAGCTATTGAAGACCGCGGCGGCCAACGTAAATCACGCCCGTATATCGATACGAACCTGCGTCGTTTAGTGAACGCTTACCCCGACCCGCGCTAAGCAATG
>JBILOM010000131.1:0-3497 GCA_044374495.1 Ilumatobacteraceae bacterium
GCGCACTCTTCTTCATTCAATTCCACCAGCAAAGATGAACACGTCGATGACCATCAATGCACCAGCTGCATGGATGCTTGCGTTGTACGTTGCAAATGCTCGCGAACAAGGCGTCACCGATACCGAACTTCGCGGCACAACGCAGAACGACATCGTGAAGGAATACTTGTCTCGCGGTACGTACATCTTCCCGCCTGCTCCTTCAAAGCGATTGATTGTCGACATGGTTGCATGGTGTGCACATAACGCGCCGAAGTGGAACCCGATGAACGTCTGCTCGTACCACTTGCAAGAAGTCGGTGCTACGCCGGTGCAGGAAATCGCATATTCACTTGCGAACGCAATTGACATTCTTGATGCAGTGCGCGCAAGCGGACAGGTTGACGAAGCGCAGTTCGACCAAGTATTCGGCTCCATCTCATTCTTCGTAAACGCCGGAATTCGTTTTGTGGAAGAAGTCTGCAAGATGCGTGCCTTCACCGAACTGTGGGATCGCATTGGTCGCGAGCGCTACGGAGTGAAAGATGCAAAGGCACGTCGATTCCGTTACGGCGTTCAAGTGAACTCACTTGGACTTACTGAAGCACAGCCTGAGAACAACGTGCAGCGAATTGTGCTGGAAATGCTTGCTGTAACGCTTTCAAAGAATGCGCGTGCACGCAGCGTGCAGCTGCCTGCATGGAACGAAGCACTTGGTTTGCCACGTCCATGGGATCAGCAGTGGTCACTTCGTATGCAGCAAGTTCTTGCATTCGAATCTGACCTTCTTGAATACGACGATATTTTCGACGGCTCCACAGTCATCGAAGGCCGTACAAAAGAATTGTGTGACGAAGCGTGGGATGAACTGCAAGATGTTTTGTCACTTGGTGGCGCGTTCAATGCGGTTGATGAGCTCAAGGGTCGCCTTGTCCGTTCAATGGCTGCTCGTACACGTCGAATTGAAAATGGCGAACAAACTGTTGTTGGCGTGAACTCATACGTTGAATCTGCCGAGAGCCCATTGGGTGGAACTGACAACATCATGATTGTTGACCCGGCCGTAGAAGCCGAAATGATCGCCGATGTAAACGCATGGCGTACCTCGCGTGATAACGCTCGCGTTGAAGCAGCACTTGCGCACCTGCGTGCTGCTGCCCAAACCGACGAGAACATCATGGAAGCCTCCATTGAGTTGGCAATTGCTGGTGGTACAACCGGTGAGTGGTCACAAGTTCTTCGTGATGTCTTTGGTGAATTCCGCGCGCCAACTGGTGTTGCAGCAGCAGTTGGTCGCCGTACTAACGCTCTTGCCGCTGTTGCCGATTATGTGCGCACCATTCCTGGTGGCCCACCACGTTTCCTTGTTGCAAAACCCGGACTAGATGGTCATTCAAGCGGCGCAGAACAAATAGCTGTGGCAGCGCGCGATGCCGGCATGGAAGTTGTGTACAGCGGTATTCGCCTCACACCGGCACAAATTGCCGCAAGTGCCCGTGACGAAGACCCCGATGTTGTGGGCCTTTCCATCTTGTCTGGCTCTCATATGAAACTGGTGCCTGATGTCGTTGCTCGCCTGCGTGCCGAAGGCTGTGATGCCCCAGTGATTGTCGGCGGCATCATTCCGGAAGAAGACCGGGCGTGGCTCACCAGCCATGGGGTCGCTGCTGTGTACACACCAAAAGACTTCGACATTGCACGAATCATGCAAGAAGTGGCCGAACTAGCCGCTGCACATCGTAATTAATTAGCCAAATAGGGAATCTCAACGCAGAAGCGTTGGTTGACTATGGCTATGAGCATTTACGCAACATCTATCTCCACCCTTGACGGCCAGCCCAATGCATTGGCAAACGCTGCCGGAAAAGTCACATTGGTTGTCAACGTGGCAAGCAAGTGCGGACTCACTCCTCAATACGAGCAACTCGAAGCACTTCAGAAGCAATACGCAGCAAAGGGCTTCACTGTTGTTGGCGTTCCGTGTAATCAATTCATGGGTCAAGAGCCAGGAACATCAGAAGAAATTCAAACTTTCTGCAGCACCACATACGGCGTGACTTTCCCACTGACTGAAAAGATTGATGTCAACGGCGATGCGCGTCACGCGTTGTACTCCGCTCTCACGCCGGTTGCAGATGCCGAAGGCGTAGATGGCGACATTCGTTGGAACTTCGAAAAGTTTCTTGTGAACCGTGATGGTGCAGTTGTTGCACGCTTTCACCCAAAGACATCGCCTGATGCGCCCGAAGTAATTTCGGCCATCGAATCAGCGCTGTAAAACCTAATCTTCAAGCAGGGCGCTAAGGCCCCCGAAACGAATGATGCGGAATTCTTCTGCAGCACCGAGTGAGTGACGTGAGCCTGTGGCTTCAGAACCACGGCGAATAAACACATCAATCATTCGCGAAGGGTCACCTGATCGAACAGCCTCTTCTGCAAGTGGTGCCTTCTTTCCAGCGGTTCTTGCTTGCATGACTAATTGGTTTGCGTAATTCAACATCATCGTTATGTGGCATTGTGCAGCGCGTACTTTCTTGTCGAGTACAGAAGACACATCCACTACATGAGTTATTTCTGTAAGCCTGCGCCCGAAGTACCAACGCTCGAAACATCCATGCGGTTCAAGCCCGTCTGCAAAGTGTTCCGGATGATGTAGATCAAACTGGCTTGTCCAGAACGCTTCATTGCAGGCTTTGGCTACTACCAAATGGTCCTCGTTGTCCTCTCCGTACATTGAGAACGGATCAAAACTAACCAGTGCGTACGGTTTATATGTACGAATCATTCGAATGATCTTCTCGCGTAGTGCGACTTCACTGACATCACCGAGAACGTCAGTGTTGTAACCCAACTCAACAATCTCACTGATGCCAAGTACTGATGCAGCAGCATGAAGTTGATCAGTGTTGTTCTTTATGGTTTGTGCTTCGGTGAGTCCATGTGAATCCCAGCGATCATCAGTCACTCGTACACAAACAATTCGCCATCCCATTTCAGCCCACAATGCAATGGTTCCTCCGAGAAAGAAAGCTGGGTCATCCGCATGTGGAGATATCAAAAGAATTGTTCGACCCGAACCATTTTCAATTTTCATTGTTTCAATTTGCACATTATTTCCCAATGATTCGGCCACAGTCCGATTGTAAACCCGCTTAATCTGCACAATGGTTACTGAGTTAGACTTTTTGACTATGGAGCAACTTGGCATCAATGGTGGCGCACCAGTTCGTACATCACCTTTCCCCGCGTGGCCGGAATTTGATGACACTGAGCGACAGCTTGTACTTGAAGTTCTCGACAGCCGTCAATGGTGGGCTACGCAAGGAACCAAAGTAAGAGAGTTTGAGCGCCAGTGGGGAGACTTTCATGGCACTGGCCCCGCAATTGCAGTAACTAACGGTTCACATACTCTTGAACTCGCTCTATTGGGACTTGACGTTGGCGCAGGTGACGAAGTGATTGTCCCAAACTGGACATTCGTTGCTACAGCGGCAGCAGTACTGATGGTTAACGCAGTT
>JBILOM010000002.1:0-41852 GCA_044374495.1 Ilumatobacteraceae bacterium
CGACCTGGCATGTTTGCGTACAGTTCCCAGTTCTTGCGGTAGATGTCAGCAAGTGCTTTTTTCTTTGCGGCATCTTCAACGATGATCCAATGCCAACCTTGGCTGTTTGAACCGGTTGGGGCCTGGAGAGCAATCTCAAGGCACTCTTCAACAATGGCGCGTTCTACTGGCTTGTCGAAGTCGAGGCGCTTGCGCACACTGCGAGTTGTTTTGAGGACTTCATCGGCTGAAAGGTTCAAATGCATAGGAGGCAGTCTGCCACGCGCCGAATAACAAATAACCAGCCGAGGCGTGACAAACTGAAGCAATGAGCGACAGAGTCACAATCTCCATATCCGACGGCATTGCCGATGTCCGGTTCAACCGTGCTGATAAGCGCAATGCCCTTGACGGCGAGCAGTTTCAGGCCATCGTTGACGCGGGTGAGTCCTTAAAGACAAACAAGAAGATTCGAGTTGTTGTGCTGTCGGGCGAAGGTGCCTCATTCTGTGCAGGTCTTGACCTTGCGTCCATGGGCGCTATGGCTGGTGGCGGAGAGCGCGACTCAGCAGAGAAGCAGCCATCGGCCGGTGACATGCAAGAGGGCCGCATCACGCACCTTGGTCAGCAGTCTGCGTGGGTATGGCAGGAAGTGCCAGTGCCAGTTATTGCTGCAGTTCACGGACATGCTCTTGGTGGCGGTTGCCAAATTGCGCTCGGTGCAGACATTCGCTTCGCTCATCCGGATACAAAGTTCAGTGTTCGCGAAACGTATTGGGGCTTAGTGCCAGACATGGCAGGCACAGTGCTTCTTCAAGGTCTTGTTCGTCCAGACATCATGAAAGACATTGTGATGTCTGCTCGCATCTTTGATGGTCGTGAAGCACATGAAATTGGTGTCGTCACTCGTTTGTCAGACACTCCTCGTGAAGACGCCTTTGCCTACGCAGCAGAGATCTGCAAGCGCAGCCCAGATGCAGTGCGCGGGGCTAAGGAATTGTTGAACCGTATGACTATGGATTTTGCAGCCGCCCAGTTCGCAGCCGAACGCCGCATTATTGGCAGCCTCATAGGAGGCCACAACCAGCGTGAATCAGTCATGAGCGACTTCGAAAAGCGCGCTCCTGCCTATATCGACGCGAAGTAAGCCAATAATCCCTTGGTGAGGGGCTGCCTTCCTCGGTAGTCTTGACTCTGCTCGGGCCAGCGTTGTCCCGGGAGAACACATTTTGATTCTCCGCCGTGCTTGCACGGTTCCTGTAAGGACATAACGCTTATGAACCCAGACCTCCCGCTTGCCCACGGCCTGTATGACCCACGTTTCGAACACGACGCATGTGGTGTTTCTTTTGTGGCAAACATCAAAGGTGTGCGCAGTCGCGAGATAGTGACGCTTGGTATCACTGCGCTGTGCAACATGGAGCACCGCGGTGCAACAGGTGCAGAGGCAGACACTGGCGATGGTGCCGGAATCCTGATTCAAGTTCCCGATGCGTTTTTGCGCGCAGTCGTAGATTTTTCACTTCCAGTAGCTGGCGCTTACGCAGCTGGCTTGGTGTTCTTGCCAGCTGATCCAACTCGTGCCGCAACTGCTGCCGCGACGGTTGAGAAAATCATGACCGAAGAAGGGCTGCGTCCACTTGGTTGGCGTGATGTTCCCATCAACCCGGATTGTCTCGGTGCATCTGCTCGCGCGATGATGCCAATCATCCGTCAGTTTTTTGTTGATGACCCTGCTGGTGCGCAGGGCATTGACCTTGATCGCAAGATTTTTGTTCCACGCAAGCGCATCGAGTCTGCACTTGTTGGCGACATGCGTACCTATTTCTCTTCATTGTCGTCACGTACCTTGGTGTACAAGGGAATGTTCACCACGCCAGAGCTTGGAGACTTCTTTCCCGACTTGTGGGATGACCGCATGGAGTCATGCCTCGCTTTGGTTCACAGCCGTTTCTCTACGAATACGTTCCCATCGTGGCCACTTGCGCACCCGTACAGGTACATCGCACACAACGGTGAAATCAACACAGTGCAAGGAAACCGCAACTGGATGGCAACACGCGAAGCATTGCTAGACAGCGACATGATTCCTGGTCTCGAGCGTGCGTTCCCCATTTGCTCACCAGACATGAGTGACTCTGCAAGCTTCGATGAAGTACTAGAGCTCTTGCATTTGTCGGGTCGCTCATTGCCGCATGCGTTGTTGATGATGATTCCAGAGGCGTGGGAAAACAACACCAGCATGGATCCGGCACGTCGTGCTTTCTATCGCTTCCATTCTTCCTTGATGGAACCATGGGATGGCCCTGCAGACATCGCATTCACAGATGGCACATTGATTGGTGCAGTCCTTGACCGCAACGGATTGCGCCCAGGTCGCTATTGGGTCACGAACGATGACCTCGTTGTTCTTGCATCAGAAGCTGGCGTTCTTGACATCGAACCATCACGCATCATTCGTAAAGGCCGTTTGCAGCCAGGAAAGATGTTCCTTGTTGATACTTCGCTCGGGCGCATTGTTGATGATGAAGAAATCAAGACAGATTTGGCTGCACAGCACCCGTATGAGAAGTGGTTGACAGAAGGTCTCACAGAATTGTCGTCGTTGCCTGCCCGTGAGCATGTGGTGTACAGCAATGACAGCGTGATGCGTCGTCAACAGATGTTTGGGTACACAGAAGAAGAACTCAAAGTTATTCTTGCCCCAACTGCCCGTACCGGAACAGAACCTCTTGGTTCGATGGGAACAGATACTCCGATTGCAGTGTTGTCAGATCGTTCTCGCTTGTTGTTTGATTACTTCCAGCAGTTGTTCGCACAGGTAACGAACCCACCTCTTGACGCAATTCGTGAAGAAGTTGTTACAGCCATTGGCACGAGCGTTGGGCCAGAAGCAAACTTGTTGGCTCCGGGGCCGGATAGCTGCCGTCAACTTGTGTTGCCGTTTCCAATTATTGACAACGATGACTTAGCAAAGATCATTCACATCAATGATGACAATACGCACCCACATCTTGCTGCAGTAGTAATCAGTGGTTTGTATCGCGTCGCCGATGGTGGTGCCGGATTGCGTTCAGCGCTCGATGATGTTCGTGCGGAAGTTACCGAAGCAATCATTAACGGTGCGCGCATCATTGTGTTGTCAGACCGCAACTCAGACGAGGTGTATGCACCTATTCCGTCATTGCTTTTGACGAGCGCTGTGCATCACCACCTCATCCGTGAAAAGCGCCGTACTCAAGTAGGACTGGTTGTTGAATGTGGCGATGCTCGCGAAGTGCATCACATGGCCTTACTGGTCGGCTTTGGTGCAGGTGCAATTAACCCGTACCTTGCATTCGAAACTGTTGAGAACATCATTTCGAATGACATGTACTTGCTCGGATCAATGGATCCGTTAAAGGCTGTGAAGAACTACATCAAGGCTTCTGGCAAAGGCGTCTTAAAAGTTATGTCAAAGATGGGCGTATCCACCGTTGCTTCGTACACGGGTGCTCAGATTTTTGAAGCAATTGGTTTGTCTACTGAATTGGTAAACGAATTCTTTACTGGCACCGTTTCTCGCTTAGGCGGTATTGGTCTTGATGAGATTGCAGCCGAAGTTGCAACACGTCATGCATTGGCGCATCCAACACGTCCTGACCTTCGCTCGCATCGCCGCATTGAACTAGGCGGCGAATACCAGTGGCGCCGCGAAGGCGAGTACCACCTCTTTAACCCAGAGACTGTGTACCGCTTGCAGCACGCCACTCGTTCAGGTCGGTACGACGTGTTCAAGCAATACACACGAGATGTTGATGATCAGTCGGAACGCCTTGCAACATTGCGTGGTTTGTTCCATCTGCGCACAGGTGATCGTCCGTCAATCTCTATTGACGAAGTAGAGCCAGTATCTGAAATCGTGAAGCGTTTCTCAACAGGCGCAATGAGCTATGGCTCTATCTCTGCTGAAGCGCACGAGAATCTTGCAATTGCAATGAACCGTTTGGGCGCGAAGAGCAACACTGGGGAAGGTGGAGAAGACCCAGAGCGTTTCGTTCCGATGGCTAACGGAGATTCAAAGCGTTCGTCAATTAAGCAAGTGGCCTCTGGTCGCTTCGGTGTGACTAGCGAGTACTTGGTGAATGCAGATGACTTGCAAATCAAGATGGCTCAAGGTGCAAAGCCCGGTGAAGGCGGTCAGCTGCCCGGTTACAAGGTGTATCCCTGGGTAGCTAAGACTCGTCACTCAACTCCTGGAGTCGGACTTATTAGTCCGCCTCCTCACCATGACATCTATTCAATTGAAGACCTGAAACAACTGATTCATGACCTGAAGAACGCGAACCCATTGGCACGCGTTCATGTGAAGTTGGTTGCCGAAGTCGGAATTGGCACAGTTGCTGCTGGCGTCAGCAAAGCAAAAGCAGACGTTGTGCTTATCTCTGGTCACGACGGCGGAACTGGTGCATCACCATTGACATCTTTGAAGCATGCAGGAGCCCCATGGGAACTTGGACTTGCTGAAGCACAACAGACATTGATGTTGAACGGCTTGCGCGACCGCATTGTGGTGCAGGCAGACGGACAGATGAAAACTGGTCGCGATGTCATCATTGCAACATTGCTAGGCGCAGAAGAGTTTGGTTTCGCTACGGCTCCACTTGTGGTGAGCGGATGCATCATGATGCGTGCGTGCCACTTGGATACGTGCCCGGTTGGTATTGCTACACAGAACCCTGAATTGCGTAAGCGATTCAATGGTAAGCCTGAGTTTGTTGTGAACTTCTTTGAATACATTGCAGAAGAAGTTCGTGAATATTTGGCTGAACTCGGTTTCCGCACGTTGAAGGAAGCAGTTGGTCACGTTGAACTGATTGATGCTGAGAAGGCCGTGAATCATTGGAAAGCGCAGGGCTTGGATATTTCACCAATGCTTGTTGTTCCGCAGAATCCGTATTCATCAACGCCATTCATGTCTGTTGCACAAGATCATGGTCTTGCAGAGGCTCTTGATAATCAATTGATTGCATTGTCGAAGGCTGCTCTGGCTGACGCGACACCAGTATCTATCTCGCTGCCGATTCGTAATGTCAACCGCACGGTCGGAACAATGCTCGGGTATGAGATTACGAGGGTTTACCAGACGGCACCATCACCATCAACTTCACTGGCTCTGCTGGTCAAAGCTTCGGTGCATTCGTGCCATCAGGCGTTGACATGCGCCTCGAAGGAGACAGCAATGACTACTTAGGTAAGGGCTTATCTGGCGGTCGCATTGTGTTGCACCCACACCGCGATTCTCCGTTTGTAGCTGAAGACAACGTGATTGCGGGCAACGTAATTGGCTACGGCGCAACAGGTGGCGAAATCTTTATTCGCGGCATGGTCGGCGAGCGTTTCTGTGTTCGTAACTCAGGTGCAACTGCTGTTGTTGAAGGAGTTGGCGACCATGGTTGTGAGTACATGACAGGTGGCAACGTCGTTGTTCTCGGCGCAACTGGTCGTAACTTCGCAGCCGGAATGTCTGGCGGTATCGCATATGTGTATGACCCGAAGAATGAGTTCTCTGGAAAAGTGAACTACGAAATGGTGGAACTTGAGACTGTCGCGGGCATTGATGCCGAATGGTTACGCACCACTGTTGCGCGCCACTTCGAATTCACGGGCTCAGCTGTAGCTCGGCGAGTCTTGAATGACTTTGATACTGAAGTCACCCATTTCCGCAAGGTGATGCCGCGTGACTACAAACTGGTTCTCTCTGTCATGGCGTCTGCCAAAGCAGACGGATTGTCAGAACAAGAAACATCAGATCGAGTGATGGAGGCTGCCCGTGGGTGAGACAACAGGATTTCTTAAGTGGGGTCGCAGTGGACCAACACGTCGACCAGTCGAACTTCGTTTGAAGGACTGGAAAGAGGTCTACGAACCTTTTGATGGCGAGATTCTGAAGAGTCAAGCTGGTCGTTGCATGGACTGCGGTATCCCGTTCTGCAATAACGGATGCCCGCTCGGCAACCTCATTCCAGACTGGAATGACTTGGTGTATCGCGAACATTGGCAAGATGCCATTGAGCGTCTTCATGCCACGAACAACTTTCCTGAATTCACAGGACGTTTGTGCCCCGCACCATGTGAATCAGCGTGCGTGCTTGGAATTAACCAAGACCCCGTGAACATCAAGCAAGTTGAAGTGTCGATTATTGATCGTGCATGGGCTGAAGGTTGGGTAACTCCGCAGATTCCTTCATTGCAGACAGGAAAGCGAATTGCTGTTATTGGCAGTGGCCCTGCAGGGCTTGCAACAGCTCAGCAGTTAACACGTGCAGGACACTCTGTCGTTGTTCTTGAACGCGCTGACCGTATTGGTGGCTTGCTGCGCTACGGAATTCCTGAGTTCAAAATGGAAAAGAGTCATCTTGATCGTCGTCTCGAGCAGATGCGCGAAGAAGGAACCGAGTTCCGCACCAATGCAGATGTCGGCGGCTCTGTTGACATGGAAATTCTGCGTGCATCGCACGACGCGATTGTTCTGGCCTGTGGCGCAACGTCATGGCGTGATCTTCCAATTCCGGGTCGTGAACTTCATGGCGTGTACCAGGCAATGGAATATCTCCCGATTGCAAACAAAGTGCAAGAAGGTGACACAACGACCTATGCCATTGATGCAAAGGGAAAGAATGTTGTCATTATCGGCGGCGGCGACACTGGTGCTGACTGTTTAGGAACAGCATTGCGTCAAGGCGCACAGCAAGTTCTTCAACTTGAGATTATGGCCCGACCTCCAGAGACTCGCTCTGCAGGGAACCCATGGCCGCAGTACAACATGATCTATCGCACGTCATCTGCTCACGAAGAAGGTGGCGAGCGCATCTTTAGCGTGAACACTGAACGTTTCGTTGATGATGGAAATGGAAACGTTCGTGCGCTTCTGATTCATGAAGTCGAAATGGTTGAGGGTCGATTCGTGAAGAAAGAAGGAACCGATTCTGAGATTCCTGCCGATCTTGTCTTTCTTGCAATGGGGTTTGTTGGTCCAGACAAGGGTTCTTGGCTTGATCAGCTAGGCGTGAACCTTGATGAACGCGGGAACATAGCCCGTGACAACGAATACCAGACAAATGTTCCTGGCGTCTTTGTGGCAGGCGACATGGGTCGCGGTCAAAGCCTCATTGTGTGGGCAATTGCTGAAGGTCGTGCGTGTGCTGCTGGCGTGGATTCATACCTCATGGGTGAAACATCGTTGCCATCACCGATACTTCCTACTGCTCGTCCCTTGATGTGACAACGGTGGCGCCGAAGCGTCACCCTTTAGACCCTCATAGGCTCTACTGTTGTTGTCTGTGTTAAGAAACCGCCTCAATTCGAGATCAAAGTCCACGTCGCTGGCGTTGGCATTTGTCATGGTTTCGGGTTTCGGTTTTGCTTCATGCGGTGGTGACACGCTGGGGGTTGCCACCACGGTCGTCAACGTAACGCCAACCAACTTCGCAACAATTCCGCCAGTTGCCAGCACGCTGCCTGGTCCTTCCACAACACTGCCATCTAATGCTGTGGGAACCGAAACGGTGTACACGGTTGTTGCGGGAGACTCGCCAATCGCAGTTGCTAATAAGTTCGGCATTTCGCTCACAACATTGTTGGCGTACAACGCAATGGTTAGCCCAGCGCAGTTCCCGTACCCGGGGCAAACATTACGTATTCCGCCACAAGCAGTAGTTGCTCCTGTCGATCCGAATGCGACTGCAGTGGCTACTCCTGCTGCACCTGGAGCAACGAATGCACCAGCAGCACCTGTTGGTCCTGGGTGTGGAACTCGACCTGCAGGAACGTACACAATTGCGAAGGGTGACAACTTCTGGCAACTCAGAAAAGATTTCTGCGTGTCACTCGCTGCGTTATTGAGCGCAAATAATTGGCCGGACATGAGCCAAGTTACTTTTATACCAGGACAAGTAATCAATATTCCTGCCGCTGGCAGTTAACGCGCAGTATTGCGTTTACGACGAGCGTGACGCTCTAGTGCGTGTGTTATTAGTTCGTCGATGAGGTCTGGATATTCAAGCCCAGATGCGGCCCACAATTTCGGGTACATCGATATTGGAGTGAAACCAGGAATCGTATTTATCTCGTTACACAGGAACCCGCGACCATTTTCCTCGAAGAAAAAATCAACACGTGCCATTCCTTCGCAATGCAGTGCCTCATATGCAGATATGGCCAATGCCCGAATGGTGTCAGATTGTTCAGATGTGAGACGTGCGGGGATGTTGAGAGTCGCTGCGTCAGAAACGTATTTGTCTTCGTAGTCGTAGAAGTCATTACCTGGGGTAATTTCACCAGCAACTGACGCACGAGGAGAACGGTTTCCAATAACCGCAACTTCTATTTCTCGCCCGACTATTGCTTCTTCGCACACAATCCATTGGTCATAAGAAGCCGCGAGCTCTATGGCTGTGCGAAGTTCATGAAGGTCGTGCGCCTTAGACACGCCAACGGAAGAGCCCATGTTGGCTGGCTTCACAAACATCGGGAAACCAAGTGAAAGTACAACGTCGTTGAGGGAGTCTGGCGTTACTGCATCTTCGCGCAACGTGACATGGCGTGCTTGCGGAATTCCGGCGTGTGCAAAAATTGATTTTGACACGCCTTTGTCCATTGCAACCGCGCTAGCTAAGACTGCGCTACCGACATAGGGAAGATCAAGGATTTCTAAGAGACCCTGGATTGTTCCGTCTTCACCTAGCGGGCCATGAAGTAGTGGCATCACAACGATGGGGCCAGATTCAGCCAATAGGGAAAGAACTGTTGAAGTCGTCTCTGTTCCTGCAGTAATTAGATGTGTTGGCACTGATGCAGGGTCAACACCGCCAGTCGGCAATTCGGCCATGTCAGGCAGGTGCCATTTTCCGTCACGGGCAATTCCAATGGGCACGGTGCGGTATGTGTGTGAGTTCGCCGCGCGCAAGACATGAGCAGCGGTCACACAACTCACGTCGTGTTCGGCTGATTGACCACCAAAAATAACCACAAGGGTGGTGCGCCTGTCGGTGGTGTCCATCGGTAAGACGGTACTCGCCACTAGGGTCGTTCCATGCTCATCACCGCCTCTGAAGTGGCTTTCGTTGCCCACGGAACGCTTGTAGGGCTTGATTGTGAGGCATCGGGCATTGCTTTTGATTCTCGAGCCCTTCGCCATGGCCAAGCGTTTGTCGCATTAGGAGGTGACGCAGATGGTCATGATTTTCTACAAGCAGCTGCCACTGCCGGAGCGCCTTTTGCCATTGTGAAGCGTGGAAAGTCAATCGATGCTTTGACCTGTGTTGAAGTAGATGATTGCGACGCAGCGTTAACTGCACTCGGACGTCATTGTCGTGATCGTTTGTCCGGTTCTGTTCAAGGTCGTGTGATTGGTATTACGGGTTCGGTAGGAAAGACCAGCACGAAAGATTTGGCCCTAGCTGTCTTGCGTTCGAAGTTCAGAAATGCGCACGGGCCTGAGAAGTCATTGAACAATGACATCGGGGTCCCTGTCACGATTATCAATGCACCTGATTCGTGTGAAGCGTTGGTTTTGGAGATGGGAATGCGCGGCCTTGGTGAAATAGCAAGACTGTGCGACGTAGGTCAACCGCTGATTGGTGTGATTACTGAAGTTGGTGATGCACACAGTGAGCGAGTTGGTGGAATCGAGGGAGTGGTTCGCGCAAAAGCCGAGTTAGTCCAAGCTCTTCCTGCATTAGGAGTAGGGATTGTCAATTCAGATTCCGTTAATGCGATGAAAACCGTGCACGGCATTGCTGCGAGCGTTGTGACGTTCGGGTCTTCTGAAACAGCCTCGGTCAGATGGGAGATTGTTTCTACCGATGATCGCGGGTGTTGCACTGTCCGGTTCACAGCGGGCGACGAAAGCGCGGTGGGGGTTGTTCCGCTTCCGGGAATTCACATGGCATCGAATGCTGCGTCAGCTGTAGCCGTTGGAATTACATGTGGAATCGCAATAGCGCAGTGTGTTGAGGGTTTGTCGAATGCACAAAGCGCAAGCCAACGCATGCAGTGGGTGACTGGCGGTAACGGAGTGCGAATTCTTGATGATTCATATAACGCAAACCCGATGTCGGTAGCAGCTGCACTGCGCACTGTGGCAGAAACTTCAGCTGCGCAAAGGTTTGCAGTATTGGGCGTTATGGCAGAAGTGCTTGAGTCGGAGAAGGCACATCGAGAAATCGGATCTTTATGCAAGCAACTAGGAATTGAGTTACTTGCTGTGGAGACTGATTTATACGGAACCAAGGCGTTGTCGGTAGCCGACATTGCAAAAGCTTTGGGTGAGCTTGATTCAGACGCCGTCGTACTTGTTAAAGGTTCGCGCGTTGCAGCAACTGAAAGAGTTGTTCACGCCTTGACGGCTTGAGTCTCGTCGCGTTCATCGATTTTTTCGATATTGCACGACCATGCAAGGAATAGTGCCCAAACTGCGCCAAACAAAAGAACTGGGCGTGAACCTACTCGGTCCATGATTGGTCCGAATATCAAGTTTCCAATGGGAATCGTGCCACCAAAGGCCATAAACCACAGCGACAAAACTCGGGCACGAATCTCTAACTCAAGGCGACTTTGCAGAACCGTCATGAGTGCTGTTGTGGTTGAAAAGTAGGACGCTCCAAGGAAGAAACCGGTGATGAAAGCAAGAGGAACAGAACGAACAGAGGCAAATGCAGTCATGAAGATTGCAAAGCACACAAACCCTCCGCGTGCTGCCTTTCTCTTATCCACACCTGCCAGCACGGTTCCGATTGCAAGTGCGCCAAACATTGCCCCAAGACCCCACGTTGCGTAGAGCCATTTGTAGACAGGTGTTCTCGGTTGGATATCAAATGTGAGGTCAGCAACCGCGGGGAAAAGTCCGACAAAGGGAAGACTGAAGAGCGAAAAAGAAAACATTGTTACAAGCAGTCTTCGCAAAACGGGGCGTGAGCGTGCTGTACGAATACCAAGTGTTAAGGACTTCCATCCAGACTCTTGCGTGCGTTTTGCCGCCGGTAGCGCAATGCGAATCACTGCTGACATAACAATCAGGTATGTGCAGGAGTTGATGAAGAACACCTGAGAGGTAGTAACGCCCCAGTGCATCAATAACGCAGCAAGGATTGGGCCGACAACGCGAGAGCCATTGACAGATGTTGACGAAAGGCTGATGGAGCCCCCGAGGTCTTCAGGGCGCACAAGACTTGGAAGAACAGCGGAAAATGCCGGAGCATTAAATGAATTGCCGATGCCGACAGTTAGCTGAGCACAGAACAGAAGTGCAATCGAACTGTCGAGAGAAGTGAGAATTCCTAGCAGCACAGACCCTGCCATCTGGATGCATTGCGCGAAAATCAGCCAATTGCGGCGATCAAATTTGTCGGCCATCACTCCGGCAGGTATTGACAACAGAAGTAATGGCCCAAGCTGGGCAAAAGTGAACAAGGCCACCGTTGACGCACTGCCGGTTCGCGAATAAATGTAGGCAGGCAAGATGACTTGCTGCATCCAAACCCCGATGCTGGAAAGAAAACTGCTGATCCACATCACGCGGAAATCTCTGTAACTCAGCGCCGCACTGATAGTCCCAGGTTTATGGACTTTGCGTTGTGGCTGCGGAGAGGAGTTCATAGGGGACGGTTCGACGCTACTTCTTGGGACGTGCAAGTGGCGTGTTGGTCCACGCACACGGGCCTAAATGTGACAATAATGACAGAGTGCAAATAGATTCACCCACCACGGTTACGACTACGACGACAAGTGCTGACAGTTGCCGTACTCGGTATGGCACTTTCGCTGAGTGTCCGTTATGTACGGGTGATCTCACGCCCGAGCATGCGCACTTCAAGTGCCGCACGTGCGGTTGGCGTGATAGTTGCTGCGACTAGTTCGACGGTGTGAATTTCACTGGCAGTGATGCTGGTCCGAATATGCCAACGCCTGACGGTTTGTACACAACTGGGCCATCAAGTTCTAGGTTCAACATTCGTTGTGACAAAACCGTGAACGCTTCTTGTAGTTCTGCGCGAGCGAGTGATGCTCCGAGGCAATAGTGAATGCCAGCGCCGAGCGACAAGTGTGGTTGCCCAACTGGCTCACGTGTGATGTCAAAAACTTCGGGCGTAGGGAACACAGAAGCGTCGTAGTTTCCGGTGCTCATAGATGTGCTCATGAAAGTTCCTTTAGGGAATAGCACTCCGTTGTATTCAATGTCTTCAGACGCAAATCGAATAGTTCCACCAACGGCTCCAGAGAAACGCAACACCTCTTCTACTGCGCGTTGTGCAAGTGACGGGTCTTTGCCGAGAAGCGCCCACTGTTCTGGATACTCAGCGAACAAAGCAAGCGCAAGACCGAGTTGGTTACGAGTGGTGTCTGTGCCGCCGACAATCACAGCATCCACCATCATTGTGAGCTCTTCGGTATTCAGTTTGTCGCCAGCTTCTTCAGCTGCGATGAGATCAGTTATCAGGTCATCTGCCGGCACGCTTCTGCGCTTTTCGATAAGTCCTTCGGTGTATTTCTCTAGTTCCTGCTGTGCATTGAGAAAAACTGACATGTTCTGAGCCAAATTGTCGCTGAAGATAAGCAAGATCTCAGTTGCGAGTCGGCTAAAGAGCTTCCAATCTTCTTTTGGTGCTCCGAGTAATTCGCAGATGATGGGGATGGGGTAGGGCTCGCAAATATCGCCTACAACCTCGGCTTTGCCAGATGCAGCAAATGGGTCAAGAAGTGAATTAACTGTCTCGCGCATGAATGGGCGAAGTCGGTCTGCGCTGCGGGGCGAGAACGCCGGTGCAACAAGTCGGCGTAAGCGAACATGGACTTCGCCTTCTGCGTTCAAGATAGAAACTTGGCGACGGCCGAGAAAGGCTTCGTCGGTGATGCCTTGCAGTTGAGCAACCATGCCCGTCGCTGAGTGCCAGCGCTTGTCGCGCAGAATTCCCATGACGGATTCATAGGTCAATACGGAGTACCCAATGTCTGTGCGGGCAAGCCAGCTTTCTTTTGCAATGTCTCGAAGAAGAGCGTGGCGATCTGATCGCTGTTGGTCAACAATGAGCGGAACTTTGGGGATTTGAAGGTCGGTTGCAAGCGATGCCATCGCTACAACCTATTCGTTGACAGCGTCTCGCGGCGTAACGAAGGCAAGTGCCAGAGCAGTTGCCACAGCCTCATAGGTGACGTGGCCATGGTGAGTGTTGAGCCCGTGAGCAAGAGCAGGGTTTTTCTCAACTGCACTTCGGGCGCCATTTCGGGCCACTTCCAACTGGTACGGCAAGGTGACGTTGGTAAGTGCATATGTGCTGGTGTGTGAAACGGCGCCTGGCATATTGCCGACGGCGTAGTGCACAACACCGTGTTGTACATACACCGGGTTCGTGTGTGTGGTCTCATGTGTCGTTTCAAAGCACCCGCCTTGGTCGACTGCTACGTCAACAATGACTGCACCTTGTTTCATCGACCGAACCATGTCTTCGCTGACAACAACGGGGGCTCGGCCACCTGCAACCAATACTGCGCCAATTACGAGGTCCGCATCCAGAATGCTGCGTTCAATGGAACCGCGATTAGAAGCGAGAGTTGAAATTCTGCCTCGATGAATTTGGTCAACATAGCGCAAGCGATCGATGTTCTTGTCAATCAGAATTACTTCGGCTTCCATGCCCGATGCAATCCATGCCGCATTCCAGCCCACATTGCCTGCGCCGAGCACAACAACTTTGGCTGGACGAACTCCAGGCGCCCCACCCATCAGCACTCCGCGGCCGCCATTGTGTGATTCCAAGAAGTGTGCGCCCATTTGCGGTGCTAATCGGCCTGCTACTTCGCTCATTGGTGCAAGTAGTGGCAACGAGCCGTCTGGCATTTGGACTGTCTCATATGCAAACGAAGTTGTGCCAGCTGCAATGAGAGCATTAGCGACATTCGGGTATGCAGCTAGATGCAAGTACGTAAACAGCGTTAGGTCGCGACGCAGAAAACCGAATTCCTCTTCCTTTGGTTCCTTTACTTTGACCACCATCGGCTGTGCCCATGCATCTGCAGCGGTAGGGACGATTGTGGCTCCGGCCGAAACAAAATCAGAATCTGAAATAGAGGCTCCGTCGCCTGCGCCGGTCTCCACACATACAGCAATGCCGTATCGCTCGCATTCTCTGACGCCATCTGGGGTCATTGCCACACGGCCTTCTGCGGTCTTTACTTCTCGAGGGACTCCAATGGATGTAATCATCGCCATGCCTTAGGTATATCCCACGAATAGGGGTGAGTGTGGACGCCATGGTCCGATATGTGGAATCCTTAGTGCATGAAGAGCTTCAAGAACTTTATTAACGGTGAATACGTAGACGCGAGTGACGGTCAAACAACCGCCATCATTGATCCGTCTACCGGGCAGCAATATGGTGAGGCAGCCCTAAGTGGCGCAGCCGACGTTGATCGCGCAATGAAAGCAGCAGAGCAAGCATTCAAGTCGTGGGGGCAAACAACGCCTTCCGAACGTTCGTTGGCGTTGTATCGCATTGCGGATGCCATCGAGGCGCGTGCCGATGAAATTGTTGCAGCGGAAGTTCAAAACACAGGTAAGCCGATTGCACTGACAATGAGTGAAGAGATTCCTCCGATGGTTGACCAGATTCGTTTTTTTGCAGGGGCTGCGCGAATGCTGGAAGGAAAGGCGACAGCTGAGTACATGGCAAACATGACATCAATGATTCGTCGTGAACCAGTTGGTGTGTGTGCTCAAGTGGCTCCATGGAACTACCCGATGATGATGGCGGTATGGAAGTTTGCGCCAGCAATTGCTGCCGGTAACGCTGTTGTACTGAAGCCGTCAGATACAACTCCTGCATCAACCACACTTCTTGCCGAGATTGCGGCAGAGTTTTTGCCAGCTGGCGTACTGAATGTCATCTGTGGTGACCGTGACACGGGTAGGGCAATGGTGACTCATGACATTCCTTCGATGGTGTCTGTAACTGGTTCCGTTCGTGCGGGTATTGAAGTTGCAGAAGCTGCTGCAAAAAGTTTGAAGCGAGTTCATCTTGAACTTGGTGGCAAGGCCCCAGTAATTGTGTTTGATGACGCAGATATTGAAGCTGCTGCTGCCGGTATTGCGGCAGCGGGATACTTCAACGCTGGGCAAGACTGCACTGCTGCCACACGAGTCGTGTGTGGCCCAAAAATTTATGCAGAGTTCGTGGCTGCGCTCGCAGAACAAGCATCTGCCACACGCACAGGTGGCCCGAAAGATCTTGAAGCAGCCTTTGGTCCATTGAACAACCAAAGCCAGCTCGCTCGCGTTGCGGGGTTTGTTGATCGCACACCGAAGCATGCGCGTGTAGTGACAGGTGGAGAACGTCAAGGCAATGACGGGTACTTCTTTACGCCGACAGTGATTGCAGATCTGAAGCAGGACGACGAGATGATTCAGAATGAAATCTTTGGGCCGGTAATCACCGTCCAGAGATTCTCAGATGAAGACGAAGCACTGCGTTGGGCAAATGGTGTTGAATACGGACTCGCATCGTCGGTGTGGACTCGTGATTTCGGTCGCGCAATGCGTATGGCCAAGCATCTTGATTTCGGTTGTGTGTGGATTAACACTCATATTCCAGTTGTTGCAGAAATGCCTCATGGTGGATACAAGAAATCCGGATACGGAAAAGACTTGTCAGCGTATGCACTTGATGACTACACACGAATCAAGCACGTAATGGCAAACCTAGAGAGCTAAATCGCTTTACCTGTTTTGGTATTGACGCCAGGCTTCAGTAAACACTGTGGTCAGCGTTGACCGAATGAACTCAAGTTCTTGTTCGCCACATACAAGTGTTGGTGACAGCACTATTACTGGGTCCGCGCGGTCGTCTGCACGGCAAATAAGCCCAGCGTCATAGATCATGGGCGACACGACTTTGCGCAATAGCCATTCGCTCTCCTCGTCAGTGAACGTTTCGCCAGTTTCGGAATCGCGTACCAATTCAGCGACACGGAAGTAACCGCAACCGCGCACGTCGCCAACAATAGGTAATTCGCTAAGAGATGCCATCACATCGTCGAACAATGGTTCGTTTCGCAAAACGTTGCCGCAAAGATCTTCGCGCTCGATGATGTCGATGTTCGCGAGTGCTACTGCACAACTAACGGGGTGACCACCGAATGTGTGTCCGTCCAAGAAGACTCTGTCGCCCTCTTCTAAGAACGGTGCAGCAATGCTGTCGCTCACTAAAACTCCACCAAGAGGGGAGTACCCACTGGTGGCTCCCTTGGCAAATGTGATCATGTCTGGCTGATAACCAAATCTGTCTGAGCCGAACATGTGGCCGAGGCGTCCGAAAGCGCAAATGACTTCATCTGACACAAGAAGGATTCCGTACTTGTTGCACGTCTCGCGTACGCGTTTCCAGTAACCGTCTGGCGGTACCAATGCACCACCAGTGTTCTGCACAGGTTCCATAATCACCATGGCAATGGTGTCAGGGCCTTCCGCAATTATTCGGCGTTCTAAGTCGTCAGCACAATCAAGTGTGCACGCATCAAGTAGAGAACATGTGCCACATCGATAGTGGTTCGTATTGCGAATCTTGAGAGCATTCGGAAGAAGCGGTTCGAATGGTTCACGTATTGCCTGAATGCCAGTGATCGACAGCGCTCCAAATGATGTGCCGTGGTACGAATAGTCGCGACTAATTACTTTGCGTCTCGTTGGTTGACCGATGGCCGCGAAGTATTGAATTGCCAATTTCCATGCCGCTTCGACTGCTTCACCACCGCTAGTAGTAAAGAAGACCCGATTGAGATTGCCTGGTGCGAGATCTGCAAGTTTGCCCGCTAGCCGTGCAGCAGGTTCCGTTGCGTAGTTCCAGATGGGGAAATATGCCAGCTTTTCGGTCTGTGCTCGAGCGGCTTCAGCAAGTTCCTTACGACCATGTCCGACGTTGACAGTGAAGAGACCGCTGAGCCCGTCGAGGTACTTGCGACCGTGTGCGTCGTAGACATAGGCGCCTTCACCTCTGTCAATAATGGGCAATCCGTCTCGTTGAACACCAGCGAGGCGAGTGAAGTGGCCCCAGAGGTGGCGTTGAGCGAGGTGTTCAATCTCTTCGAAGTCGGAGGGGTCCATAGATGAACACTAGATGTCGTTCTCGTAATTCCTTCACCACCTCCAGAAGATGCCTATGATTTGAGCGACAGTAAAGGTGGTGGTCCAGTGGCAGATAAGCGCGGGTCAGTTGAACTCGTCAATGTGACGAAGAAATACGGCGACATGGTGGCAGTTGACTCCATGAACCTTTCAGTTCATCCCGGCGAATTTTTGTCGCTATTAGGTCCTAGCGGCTGTGGCAAGACCACAACGTTGCGCATGCTTGCAGGTTTTGAGCAGCCAAACTCTGGTCATATCCGTATTAACGGATTAGAAGTGCAGCACATTCCGCCGTACAAGCGTGAAGTAAACACTGTCTTCCAGCACTACGCATTGTTCCCGCACATGACTGTCGCCGAAAACGTGGCGTACGGCCTCAAGCAGTCAGGTACACCTAAGAGCGAAGTTGCTGCTCGCGTTGCAGAAGCTCTTGACATGGTGCAGATGTCGAAACTTGCCGAACGTCATCCTCGCCAAATGTCTGGTGGTCAGCAACAGCGAGTCGCGGTTGCTCGCGCGCTAGTGAATCGCCCCAGTGTTCTGCTCCTTGACGAACCACTCGGTGCTCTTGACCGCAAACTTCGTGAAGAGATGCAGATTGAACTGAAACTCCTTCAGAGTCGTCTCGGCATCACATTTGTTTTCGTCACTCACGACCAAGAAGAAGCCATGTCTATGTCAGACCGAATCGCAATCATGCTCGACGGCCACATTGAACAACTTGGCGACCCAGAGACTGTGTATGAGCATCCGTCGTCAGCGTTCGTTGCCGGGTTCATTGGTAGAAACAACTTCTGGACCGGCGTTGCCACTGAGGATGGTGCCATTGCCGATGACGGCACTGTGTTCATTGCGTCGCGCCCCGAGGAAGATGTTCCGAACGGTGAAGACACATTGTCGGCAGTTCGCCCAGAGTGCATGGTGCTGACATCAGAACGCCCGCAACAGGCCCACAATGTGGTGCAGGCCACGGTGTCTGGAATTTCTCATTTTGGTGATGTGCTGCAATACGTAGTTACCGCCGGCGACCGCGACCTTATTGTCATGTCACCGCGCACCGACGCCAATCGCCCAGTATTAGGCGACTCCGTCTGGTGCTCGTGGGCGCCTGAAGAGGTGTATCTGTTCTCGGCCCGCCAAGCCGGGGTAGTAATGGCAGAGCCGAACAACGACTAGACCGCTAGGGAACGCCTGTCTACGGACTAGGTTGTCCCTTGTAACGAATCTCTAACAACTAAACAACAAGGAGAAATCACATGACACAGGAACTACGAATTCTTGCCCCAGATAGCTTTCGCGAGAAATTAAATCGTCGCGCATTTATCAAAGCGGGTACCGCAACTGCTGGTATGGCAGTGGTGTTGATGGCATGTGGCGGATCAGATTCTGATTCACCTGATACCACTGCTGCAGCAGGTGAGGGGGCTACACAAGCAACGGGCGACTGGAGCCGCGTCATCAATAAGTCATCAGGAACACTTGCCATGTACACATGGGGTGACTATGACGATCCTGAGTTGGTGGGCGCACTCGCCGAATCAAGCCTTGGCGTAAAGATGAAGGTTGACTACTTCGGTAGCAACGAAGACCTCATCACCAAGTTGTCAGCAGGCGGCGGCTCAAGCAGCGGATTCGACATTGTTGTTCCGACCGGCCCATACATCGTGCAAATGGTGCAAAAGGGTCTCATTCAGAAATTCGACAAGTCTCTTCTTCCGAACATGGTGAACGTTGATCCTGCATTCCTCGGACAAGCCTGGGACAAGGACAACGAGTATTCAGTGTGCAAGAACTGGGGCACTACTGGTTTCTTCTATGACACGACCAAGATTTCAAAAGAGCTCAACACGTGGCAAGACTTCCTTGATGCGTGCATGGGTGAAGCAAGCGGACAGTGCTCGGTAATCGATGCTGCTCCGAACTATGCAGGACCATATTTCTGGGCAAACGGAATCGACTGGAACACTGAAGATAAGGCGTCACTTGATGCTGCAGAAAAGTTCCTTGTAGAAGAGCTTGCTCAGCACGTCAAGGCATTCGACAGCTACCCAAGTACAAAGCTTGCTGAAGGTGCGTACACATTGGCTATGGCGTGGAATGGCGATGCGCGTCAGGCCTACTTCCGCATCAAAGATGCAGGCGGCACTCCAGAAAACTGGCGCTGGGTTCTCGGAACTCCAGACACTGAGCTCTTCATGGATACCTTCTGCATCGCAGCCGGATCTCCGAACACAGAAGCTGCACATGCGTGGATCAACTGGATTCTGATTCCTGAGAACTCGATCAAGGATCTTGAGTACCACGGTTATCACACCGGCATGAAAGAAATGGAACAACTCATTACTGAATTGGCTCCAGATCTTGTGAAGGGCGACATGATTTTCTTCAAGCCTGAAGAAGTAAAGACCATGCACACGCAAGTCTTGAACTCTTCAATCGACCGCTTGGTTGACATCTTGAACAAAGCTAAAGCCAAGGCTGGAGCCTGATAGGGGTGACCGCACCGGTCGCAACTACCTATCGCAAACGGCTGCGAGCCCCAAAGTTCGCACTCGCCTTACCGTCGATCATCTGGTACCTGCTGTTTTTTGCTGTACCCATAGCCTTCATTGTTGTTTATAGCTTTGCTGCAAAAGACGGGTCAAAACTAATCCCCGTTGATTACAGCAATTTGTCTGGTGCCAACTATTCCAATGTTTTCGATGAAACCTTTTTCAAGGTGTTTAAGTCAACATTACGAATATCAACCATTGCGACTATTGGCTGTTTGATTATTGGTTTACCAGTTGCATATTTTGCAGCGTTCAAGGTGTCAGAAAAATGGAAAGCAATCATCCTGGCATTGGTGGTTGTTCCCAGCTTCACTAGTTTTCTGATTCGCACCGTCGCATGGCGAATTCCACTAGCACCGAACGGCTTCTTTTCGAAGTGGCTGGTTGATATGGGCTGGATTGGTACTCAAGGAATTCAAATTCTTGAGACACCTCTTGCAGTGCAGGTTGCGATTGTTTACAACTACCTGGGTTTCATGATCCTGCCGTTATTTGTTGCTCTTGATCGAATTGATGTTCGTATGAGAGAAGCAAGTAAAGACTTAGGTGCAGGGCGTGTGGCAACGTTCTTCGGTGTTACGTTGCCGTTGGCTGGCCCCGGAATCATTGCAGGTGTTTTGTTGACATTCATTCCTATGTGTGGTGATTACGTCACGGCCACAGTGCTTGGTGGAGCAAAAGGGAACATGATTGGTTCGATGATTGCTTCTCAATTCAGTGGTGCTCAGAACTGGCCACTCGGATCTGCAATGGCAATTCTCATGATTGGTGCAGTGCTGTTGTCCATGGTTGTTGGGGCAGCGATTGTTTGGGTCATCACTTGGGTCTTGAAACATCCAACGCCTATTTCAACACGTATCAAACACTCTCTTCATGAACGTTCCGTCGCTCGCACGCGCGAAGGAAAGGGAGCGCTATTCAACTTTGATGTGTTGCCAATTGTCTTGACTGTGTGGACCATTCTCGTTCTGGTGTTCTTGTTTATACCTATCTTGTTGGTCGTCTTTCACTCATTCAACGGTGGAAGTTCTTTCACTATTTGGTCAGGTACACCAGGCGTGAAGTGGTGGGATGAATTGTTTGATGGTTCAGTCGCTTGGGCGGTACTTATTCGCTTTGCGGCTTTGTTCGTAGTGTCTGTTGTCGTTCGCAATGTTCTGATGCGCACCACGAAGATCTCACGCCGTTTGCTTAATTGGTCAGGACCAGTTGCATTCTTGCTGGCTTTTGTAATCAACGGACTATCAACAGACTGGTACGAAACTGTTTTCGGCTTTGCCAGCATTGGTGACGCTATTCGTAACTCATTTATCGCTGCGTTCGGCGCAACAATTCTGGCAGTAATTCTTGGAGGCTTTGCTGGTGTTGCACTTGCTCGTCGCCCTGGCGTGTGGACAAAAGTGTTCATGGCCACAGTGTTTCTCATCCTTGTGACACCCGAGATCATGGATGCAATTGCGCTTGCAACGTGGTTTCCCCGTGTTGCAGATTTCCCTATTATCGGTTACCCGTTCAAAAATGGTTGGGGCCCATTCAATGGCGGAATGAACAAACTGTGGGTGGGGCAGTCTCTCTATGCCAGTGCAGTTGTAACGCTCATTGTTCGTGCTCGACTTGCTGGTCTCGACGAATCACTTGAAGAAGCGGCTGCTGACCTTGGTGCTCCGCCAGCTCGCGCATTCAGACAAATCACATTGCCACTTATCTCTTCAGCCCTTATTGCGGGCGGCCTTTTGTCGTTCACGCTGTGTCTTGATAACGCTGTTATTTCAACACTGATTAGTGAAGCTGGTTCAACCACATTCCCTGTGGCTCTCCTTGGTGCAACTCGTAGCACCATCAAGCCTTTCTGGGGAGTTGGGGCAGTAATTCTGTTCTGTGTCACTCTTGGGGCATTGTGGTTCGTCACAGTTGTCTTGCGCAGGTCTGGCAGTTCATCAAGTGAAATCGCTGCCACCATTGCTGGTAGTTGACGTAGCGTTATACGTGTATGGAACCTCCGAGTAGTCGCGCAATTGCGGTCCAGCCACCCAACTCTCCTGAGTGGGTTCGCGAAGCAGTCATTGCCGGCGGCGGTCACATTGTGGAACCCGCTGATGCCTCAGCAATTGTGTGGACAGCAGCTCGTAATGCATCTGGCCTGCGAGAAGTCCTCGATGCAAATGCTCACCTTGAGTGGGTTCAGGTTCCCTTTGCAGGTATCGAAAATTTTGTGCCGATTCTTGACGACAATCGCATCTGGACATGTGGCAAAGGTGTCTATGCCGAGCCGGTAGCCGAGCACGCTCTTGCATTGGCACTTGCAGGCATGAGAAATATCTCGGGATATTCACGAGCCACACAATGGACTGGTCCAGTTGGTCGCAATTTGTTGGGTGCTGCAGTCACCATTGTGGGTGGAGGAGGAATCACTGAATCTTTGGTCCGACTGCTCCGGCCATTCAATTGCAGTATCACTGTTGTGCGTCGAACGGTTGAAGATATTGAAGGCGTTGACACGGTTGTTGGGCAAGAGAATCTTGTTGATGCATTGGCAGGCGCTGATGTTGTTTTCTTGGCCCTTTCCCTGACTCGAGAGACAATCGGATTGATTGGAAAACCAGAACTTGAAGTAATGGAACCACACGCATGGATAATCAATGTTGCACGCGGCGGACATATCGTCACAGATGACTTGGTGTGGGCGTTACAGAACAACATCATCGGGGGGGTAGCTCTCGACGTAACAGATCCTGAACCTCTGCCGGAGAATCATCCGTTATGGGCACTTCCAAATTGCATCATCACGCCACATGTGGGAAACACTCCAGAGATGGCTATTCCGTTATTGTCCGCTCGCATAACAGAGAACGTTAAACGTTTCATAAACGATGAGACCCTCGTTGGCCTCGTCGATGTGCGTCATGGGTACTGAACGAACGCACTACCAAGTTCTCGGTGTATCTGCAGAAGCAAGTGCCGATGAAATTCGTCGTGCGTATCGAGCACGAATGCGCGCTGTTCACCCTGACGTCAATGCGAATGTAACTGATGAATCACAGCGAATAACTGAAATCAATTTGGCGTGGAAAACTTTGTCAAGTCCTCAATCGCGTCGCGCGTATGACTCGTCCGTTCTGACTACGACCAATACGTCTGTCAGCAGTGGCGCCAGAAGTGCTGAGACGTTCATTACCTATTCGCCTGCCCGATTCCCGTGGAGGGGAATGATTATTGCCAGCGTCATTGGTGCTGCCTTGGTGTTGATTGCTCATGCAATGACATCACCAAGCGTCCCTCGTCCTGTTGATCAACTGTTGTCTTCAGGTTCATGCGTCAATATCGACTCGTCACTTTCCGCGGTGGAAGTTGCTTGTACAGAGCCTCACGATGCAGTTGTGGAGCAATTGATTGCAATTGACCGTACGTGTCCGCTTGAGATGGGGCAGTTCAATGATCGTCAAGGCATGGGCGTTGTATGTGTCTTGCCGGCACGACCAGTGCCCGGAGTGCAATTGCCCGGAGCGCCTGGGTAACTACAGAAAACCGAACTGTTAGTTCTGCAGGCAATGGTCATGGTGCGGGGCATTAGGAACTATCGTTGGGCTAGTGCGTAAGTTATGTGAAAGACCCGGATGCGCAGGTCTTGCTGAAGTGTCATACGGCATTGACAAAGCACAGCTTTTGGTTTGGGTTGACAATCGGGCAGTTCCAGAACGTGAATTAGCAGGCCGTCTGTGTCGTCGCCATGCAAATGCACTCAGTGTTCCGCGAGGCTGGACCATTGATGATCGGCGTGATGCTGTTCCCAAGTTGTTTCGTGTGAACGATGATCCGCAGCCACCTCCTGTTACTCGCACGAAACGTGTTTCTCCGAAAAAGACTGAGCGCGAGCGTCCGTCGCTCTTCGAAGGAAATCCTGACCCAGATGAAACGCAAGCAATTCCTTGGTCGCCTCGACTTGCAAAATCGGTTCAACCAGACGAAGAACAACCGACATTTGGTCGGTTGTTGGGTCGCGCCTTTGGCCAACAGCCCAAAGATGAAGAGTAGATCTCATGCAGTATTCATCTGATGTGATGGTGACCGTAGCGCCATCTGTGGTGCACCCCTATGTGGCAGATCTTTCTCGTTATGTCGAGTGGATGCCGATGGTGCATGATGCAGAAGCCGTAGATGACGGCGTGTGGAACGTTGAATTGCGTGCAAAGGTCGGAGTGTTTGCTCGGTCAAAGCGATTGCGTATGAAACGAACCATGAACACGTCGCAACAGATCGTTTTTGAACGAGACGAGATCGATGGACGACGACATTCTCCGTGGAAAATGTCTGTAGAACTGAAGGCAGCAGAAGCAGGTTGTGTCGTAACAGTTGATCTCGCCTATGGCGGAAACCTGTGGACTGCTGGCATTCTCGACAGAGTTCTTGCTGCTCAAGTTGATGCAGGAAAGACCGGTTTAGCTCGCATCGTTCAGGGCGCGTAAGCAGTTAACCGGCCGTTTGCTCGTTGTTCTAGCAGCAATGATGTGCCAAAACATTCAGACAAGGAATCTGATGTCAAGGTCTCACGTAATGGGCCAGATGCAATGATTTTTCCGTCTCTCATCAGCGCACAGTGAGTAGTGCTGATGGGGATTTCATCGACATGATGAGTGACAACAACAGATGGCAGTTGTGGGTTGTCAGTTGCAAAGGCATGCAGCAGTCTGATGAGGTTCTCGCGCCCACCTAAGTCAAGTCGCGCAGTTGGTTCGTCAAGCAATAGGGCTATCGGATCTGTCATCAATGCGCGTGCAAGTAGAACACGTTGCTGCTCACCAGATGACAAAGCACCAAGTTCTCGATCAGCACACCACGCAACACCGAGCCGGTCGAGACACTCCACAGCGCGCTGTGCATCCTGGTCGGAGTATGAATGCCACCAGGTTTCTAAGGCGCCATTCTTTGCAGACATGACAACTTGTGTTGCCGTCAATACGGGGCGAATCTCAGAAGCAAGGGATGCTGACATGTATGCGATGCGTGGTCGAACAGGCCGAATATCGAATGTTCCTAATGCTCGACCCTGCACAAAGATGTCCCCAGATGATGGGTGTAGGTACAACGACAGAACACGAAGCAGAGTGGTTTTGCCGCATCCGTTTGACCCAAGAATCACCCATCTGTCGGTAGGCGACACGGAGAGAGATACCGAATCGAGGATGTGGCGGCTTTCTCTGACAATGCTGACATTGCTGGTCCGCAGCACTGGTGAAACATCAGAGTCGTTGGGCACGAAGACACGGTATCGGGCGTGACAGAGTAGAGACATGGTCGGCTCTGCACACGAGGAACTTGAGCAAGGGTTGGCGCGCGTCATGAACGCAGCCAGCATCACAAATCTTCAACGTTTGTCTGGCGGGGCATCGCGTGAGACATGGCGTTTCGCGGCTGATGGGGCCGATTTCGTTCTTCAACGGGTGCGGGCGGGCACCGTTGGCGGCTTTCAAGTCGAACCGAAGGTCTTGTCTGCAGCACACAGCGCAGGCGTGCCTGTAGCTGAGTTGGTGGTGGATGGAGCAGACAGAACTGAACTGAATTCCCCTTTCATGATCGTGCGCGCAGTGGAAGGCGAAACAATTGCTCGAAAGATTCTCAGAGACGACACGTTCGATACAGCACGAAAAGTTTTAACTTCACAATTGGGTGTAGCGGCTGCACATCTGCATCAGATAGATGCCTCGTCAATTCCAGGCCTTGTGGCTGATGATCAGATGAATAGATACCAGACAGTTTTGCGAGACCTCGGAGAACCCCACCCAGTCTTTGAAGCCACGTTTCGCTGGTTAGAGATAAACAAGCCAGAGTCAACATCGGCATGTTTGGTTCACGGGGATTACCGACTCGGCAACATCATGGTGAATGAAAACGGTTTGTCGGCGATTCTTGACTGGGAACTTGCCCACATTGGAGATCCGATGGAAGACCTTGGGTGGTTGTGTGTACGAGCATGGCGGTTTGGCGGTGCATTTCCTGCAGCAGGCCTCGGCACATATGACGAACTATTTGATGCGTATGCCTCTGTTACCGGAGTGCGACCAGACCCTGATGTTGTTCGTTGGTGGGAAATACTTGGCACGTTGAAGTGGGGAATCATTTGTATCTCTCAAGCCGCAACGCATCTGATGGGCATTGCACGCAGCCACGAACTAGCTGCCATTGGCCGTCGTGTGTGTGAAAACGAATATGACCTCATTGAACTACTCACCGAAAGAACGCAATGACAGCCCCACATGATCGGCCAACGGCCACAGAACTTCTTGAAGCTCTTCATGAATGGATGGAACGCGACTTATTGCCTGGTGTAAATGGGCGTTTGCAATTCCATACACGCGTAGCAATCAACATGATTGACATTGTTCGTCGTGAACTTGAACTAGGTCCTGATCAAGAAGCCCGACATCAAGAAGTTCTGACGTCGTTCGGAATGACGGATGACGCAGAATTGGCCGCCGCTATTCGCAGTGGGGATTTTGATTCAAGTCTGGTGGAAGTTCTGAATCGCTTGCGTCCAGTCGTTGAAGACAAAGTGCGAGTAGCGAATCCGCGTTATTTGCTCTGACCGCGTGATGCGTTCAGGGTCACTGGCTGGCCTGCGGCTAACTGTCCACACGCTGCAGCAATTTCGGTGCCACGGTTTTGTCTGGTTGTTGCGTTGACGCCAAGGTCGCGCAATAAGCGTTGAAATGCTGCAACACGCCCTGGTGAACTTCCTACCGTTGGCCAGCCTGGTGTGGGATTCAGCGGAATGAGGTTGACGTGTGCTGCTGGAGTGAGTTGCAAGCACAATTCAGCTAGTTCGCGCGCATCACGATCAGTGTCATTGACAGCGTCAATAAGTGCCCATTCAAATGTGATGCGTCGACCTTTTGTGAACAGGTATTCACGGCATGTCTCCATCAACATCTTGAGGGGGTAGCGCTCATTGATCGGCACAAGTTCTGTGCGCAGTTGATCGCGTGCTGCATGTAATGAAACAGCAAGGTTTACTGGCAAAGGGCGTTGGGTCAATGCTTTGATGCCTGGCACAATTCCAACGGTGGAGATAGTGAGATGACGAGCAGAAATACCAATGTCACCATGGATTCGTTCAACAGCTGCCCACACATTTGGTTCGTTGGCTAGGGGTTCACCCATTCCCATGAAAACAATGTTGTCGATACGTCGATTTTTGGTTGCTGCTTCGCGAGCGCTTCGTACAACTTGTTCGACGATCTCACCAGGAGACAGTTGGCGGTTAAAACCAGCTTGGCCTGTTGCACAAAAACCGCACGCCATAGCGCAACCAGCTTGAGTGCTAACGCACACTGTTGCGCGCTCGTCGTAATACATAAGCACGGTTTCGATGGGGTGGTTACCTTCAAGAAGATGCCACAAAAACTTCACGGTGTCACCGTTTTCTGAAGTCTCACGACGAATCTCGATAAGCCCTTCTGGCAACTGCGCATCTAGCTTGGCGCGCAAAGCCGCAGGAAGAGTTTGAATATCAGACGGCTTCTTAAAGTGCGTGTACATGCCAGACCACAGTTGGTCGAGGCGATATGACGCTTCGCCTTCAAGAATTGCTGCGATTTCTTCGCGAGTGGGGTCGTAGAGAGTTGTCATTGTTTACTTTGCTGCCACGTCGCCAACAAAGGCGAGTTCGCGGTGATGAGAGGTGAATCCGAGCGAAGTGTATACAGACATTGCCGCTGCGTTATCGGCATCCACATACAACATCGCAAGAGGCACGTTTTGCTTGGCTAAATATGCAAGGCCTGCAATAGTCATACGGCGCCCAAGGCCCTTGCCGGCATGCGCAGGGTCGACAGCGATGACATAAATTTCACCCATCTGAGGGTCGGTGTCTCTATGCACTTTGGTCCAACAGAATGCGGCGAGAGATGAATTATCCCAATGCATCAAGAAGCCTTCTGGGTTGTACCAGTTCTCAGACTGGCGAGCAGCAACGACGTCTCGAGTCCATCCACCTTGTTCGGGGTGTGCATCAAATGCAGCGTTGTTAACAGCGAGCCAAGCATCTTCATCGACACCGGTACGAAACGGTGTCGTACTGAAACCGGAAATGAGGGTGAGTTGTTCGTCGCTCAGAGGAAGAGACCTGCGCATTTGCACCAAGTGGCGACCTGAGGCAAGCCCTGCATTGTGCGCGAGTTGTCGGTGAATGTTGTTTGGCTCAAAGACCCACCAATGCACATGTCCGCCACCTTCGCTTGCAACGATGTCGAGCGCGGCAGTAATTAGGTCTGGCGCAATTTCCATTGAGTCGTAGCGATGATGGGGGTGAACAATGAGGTCGAGCGACCATGACTCGTTTCCTCGAGATACTTGGCAGTACCCAACAATGTGGTCGTGACCGGCGTCGCGAACGATGACTCCGGCGAAGCCCTTGCGTCCACCTTCACGCAAATCGAGCCAGAGATGGTCGTTCAGCGGGCGAACGCCATCCGCCCGCCATGTGTCATTTATCAGTGCTGAGACCTCGTCAATGCTTGACGGGTCCATCTGTCTCTTGATTTCGAGTGAACGCACGGCTGTCAGGGTACCTTTTGGCCATGGGAAAGCCGAGAACGCCAGCTGGTCGCGCAAAAGAAATAGCCACTCGGCTAAAGGTGTTGTATCCGTCCGCCGAGTGCGAATTGACCCATTCAAACGCCTATGAACTGCTGGCAGCCACCATCTTGTCCGCGCAATGCACCGATGTGCGAGTGAATATGGTGACCCCAGCGCTGTTTGCCAAGTACCCAACTCCAGATGCATTGGCGCAGGCGAACCCAACGGAACTAGAAACCATCATCCGCTCAACAGGTTTTTATCAGAGCAAAGCAAAGAATCTCATCGGCATGGGTCGAAACGTCGTTGATCGATTTGATGGCGTCATCCCGCATGAGATGGAAGATTTAGTCACACTGCCTGGCGTCGGTCGCAAAACCGCAAATGTTCTGCGCAGTGTCGTTTTTGATTTGCCAGGTTTAGCTGTCGACACGCATGTCGGTCGATTGTCTCGCCGTCTCGGGCTCACCACAGAAGAAGATCCTGTGAAGGTGGAAAAGGTCCTCAACGGTTTCATTGACCCACCAGAGTGGGGACGATTCGGTTTGCGTCTTATCTTGCACGGACGTCGTGTGTGTGACGCAAAGAAGCCGAAATGTGGCATCTGTGAGTTGGAAGATATCTGTCCAGCCACACTGATGCCGTCCAAGTCAAAGGCGAAGTGACAGTAGTCAAGTAGCGTCTGTTTGATGACAGCCACCATTTGTGCCGAATTGGGCGCAGCCGCAGATGCCGTAAACCGTTACCGGACCAGAGTCGCCGGGCTTATCGAGAACATCGGTCCAAACCATGAAGATCTCGTTAGTGCAATGTACGAAGCAGAGCGGGCCTTGTTGTCAGCAGAACGTCTGTTGATTCGTGCAGAAAAAATAGCCCGCTAGTTTGTGGCTTCGTTGACTAAGTTGCCGTTGTGACCACATTCAATCCACGAGAACAAATACAGGCGATGAGCGGGTATCACTCCGCTCAAGTTGATGTGCCTGTTCGGTTGAATACCAACGAGTCGCCGTTTCCTCCGCCTGCTGCATGGCTTGATGCGGTTGCAGACATCGCGCGGTCAATTCAATGGAATCGTTATCCCGATAGAGCCGTTACTGAATTACGCGAAACCATTGCGCGCCGACACAATGTCGACTCAGCAAATATCTTTGTCGCAAATGGTTCTAATGAGGTCATTCAGACAATTCTGTTGGCCTACGGCGGCTCTGGTCGTTGTGTTGCAACGTTTGAGCCTACGTATCAGATGTATTCCCAGATCGCCCGCGTCACAGGTGCCGAAATTGTGCAAGGGGAGCGTCGCGCCGACTTGACGCTTGATCCGTTAGAGATCGAGCGCGTATTGACGCGTCATAAGACATCTGTTTCGTTCTTATGTAACCCGAATAACCCGACCGGAATAATTGAGCCGCGCGCAAACCTAGAAACGATGCTGGCCCACACAACAGGAATAGTTGTTGTTGATGAGGCGTACGCCGAGTTCTCTGAATGGTCTGCTATTGACATGGTGGCTGAAGACAAGCCTCTTGCAGTTACTCGAACGTTCTCAAAAACTTTGTCAATGGCTGCATTGCGTGTTGGCTACGTGGTGGCACCAAAACAAATGATCTCCGATTTAGAGATTGCTGTTCTTCCGTATCATCTTGATTCCTTTAAGCAAGCAGCAACTATTGCGGCGCTGAGTTTTGTGTCAGAGATGGAACAGCGCGTCGAAAACATCAAATCTGAACGCACTCGAATCTTTGCGGCCATCAGTGAGTTGGAATGTGATGTCTGGCCAAGTGGGTCCAATTTCATCTTGTTTAGGCCGAGGGCTACTGCAGCAGCTGTCGTATGGCAGCGAATGGTTGACTCAGGGGTGTTGGTGCGCGATTTCAGCACGGCTCCGAGGTTGACTGGCTGTTTGCGGGTCACTGTGGGTACTCCAGACGAGAACTCGGCCTTCTTGGATGCATTAACGGCTGCTCTGTCGGTCAATTAGGCAGAAATCACGTAATTGACAGTCCGAGATGGGTGTCGAGCGGCGAGAATAGAGACATGGCACGTACAGCCCAGGTCACACGCAGCACAAAAGAGACATCCATTGAAGTGTCTATCAACCTTGACGGATCAGGAACCGCGTCTATCTCGACCGGTATTCCGTTCTATGACCACATGCTCGAGCAGTTGGCACGTCACGGAGGCTTTGACCTCACCATTGCAGCTAAGGGCGACCTACACATCGACACGCATCACACCGTGGAAGACGTCGCAATTTGCGTCGGCGAAGCGTTACGTGAAGCACTCGGCGATAAAGCCGGAGTGAGGCGTTTCGCCAGTGGGATGTACCCACTTGATGAAGCACTCGTAGAAGTTGCACTAGACCTCAGTGGACGCTCATTTGTGGCGTGGAATGTGGAATTGCCAGAGTGTCTTCCACTTGGTAACCCTGCATTTGATCCGTCACTTGCAGAACACGCTGTGTCGTCGCTTGCTAGTGCGGCTGCAATTACGTTGCATGTCAACTTGCGCGCAGGCCGAAACGTGCATCACATCATCGAAGCAACCTTCAAAGGGCTCGCACGTTGTCTGCGTGATGCTGTCCGCATTGAATCGGCGGGAGTGCCCTCAACGAAGGGTGTTCTTTCGTGACATCACGCCCGCGTGTTGCGGTGCTTGATTACGGAATCGGAAATTTGCGCTCTGCGCAGAAAGCGTTAGAACGTGTCGGTGCCGATGCTGTGCTCACTGCCGATGCTCGTGTTGCTGCCTCTGCTGATGCTGTAGTCCTGCCAGGGGTAGGGGCTTTTGGTGCATGCATGAACGCCTTGCGCACTGCAGGTCTCGAATCCGTTGTTCATGATTCAGTAGCTCGCAGTGTTCCGTTCATGGGTATTTGTGTTGGCATGCAGATGTTGTTCGATTCAAGCGCAGAAGATGAGACCACAACGGGGCTTGGCATCATTCCTGGTTCGGTGCAGTGGCTCTCTGCCGATGTTCCACGACCCCAAATGCAGTGGAATCAACTCAACATCACCAAAGCAGACGTTCTGTTTTCAGGTCTTGATGAACGCCCGTGGATGTATTTCGTTCATTCTTTGCACGGTGTACCAACTGACAGCAGCGATGTTGCAGCCACAGTTCATTATGGCGAAACACTCAATGTCGCTTTCCGTCGTGGCAACGTATTTGCAACGCAGTTTCACCCAGAGAAATCCGCTACAGCTGGGTTGCGGTTGCTTGAGAATTTCGTGAAGTCAGTGACAGCAGCATGATTCTGTATCCGGCGATCGATGTTTTCGGTGGCAAAGTAGTCCGCTTACGCCAAGGGGAGTATGACGACAGCACGGTGTATGGCGTTGACCCTGTTGCAATGGCTCTCTCATTTGTAGATCTAGGAGCAATGTGGGTGCACATGGTCGACCTTGACGCAGCACGAAGTGGCGAACCTGTAAACCGTTCCGTAATTGCTGCGGTTGCAAGCGCAATCGCGGGTCGGGCATCACTGCAAGTGGGTGGAGGAGTGCGCACTGAAGCAGATGCTGAGGCTCTTGCGGCCGCCGGAGTAACGCGAGTTGTTATGGGGTCTGCTGCAGTTGCCGACCCTGCACTCGTTCGTCGAGTGTCAGGCATCGTTTCTGTTGCTGTTGGGCTTGATCATCGCAACGGTGTTGCAGCCACGCACGGCTGGACTGAATCTTCTGGCGTGCAGGTAGATGACTTGCTTGGCCAATTTCCAACGGCGTCGGCCTTTGTGATTACAGATATTTCTCGTGATGGCATGTTGACTGGTCCAGACGTTGAAGGGCTGGCGCGCGCGGTGTCTCAGACTTCGGTTCCTGTCATTGCTAGCGGTGGTGTTGGGGCTCTATCTCATCTTGCAGAACTGGCAGCTGTCGTTGGGTTGAACGGTGTCATCGTTGGTAAAGCGTTGTATGAATCAAAATTTTCTGTGTCTGAAGCGTTGGCGGTTTTGTCATGAATCCAGATCTAGTTGCGCGCGTTATCCCGTGTCTTGATGTAACTAATGGTCGCGTCGTAAAGGGAATCAATTTCGTTGATTTGCGCGATGCAGGAGACCCCGTAGAATTGGCTGCTCGCTATGACGCACAAGGTGCTGATGAGTTGGTCTTCTTGGATATCACTGCATCGTCCGATGGTCGCGACACCATGATTGACGTTGTCTCTCGCACTGCAGAGGAAGTGTTTATTCCGTTCACAGTTGGTGGAGGTATCCGCGAACTATCTGATGCACGAGCATTGTTGCGTGCGGGTGCTGACAAAATCAGCGTCAATACTTCTGCAGTGCAGCGACCTCAAGTGATTGCAGATATCGCAGATGAATTCGGATCACAGTGTGTTGTGTGTGCAATTGATGCCAAGTGGGACGCCACGACTCATCAATGGATGGTGTTCTTGCACGGCGGGCGTACGGCTACAGAACTCAATGCCATTGAGTGGGCAGTTGCGGCAGTGTCGCTTGGTGCTGGCGAAATTCTTCTTACATCCATGGATCGTGATGGCACGCGAGACGGTTTTGATATTGGTCTTACCCGTGCGGTGTCTGATGCTGTAGGTGTCCCAGTTATCGCTAGCGGTGGCGTGGGCACGCTTGCTCATTTATCGGACGGCGTCATCGAAGGCGGCGCAACAGGTGTTCTAGCGGCATCAATATTCCACTTTGGTGAACACACCATTGGTGATGCAAAGCGCGACATGGCATCGCGCGGTATTCGTGTTCGCAATTCCTAATTAGGAAATAGTCTCGAGCAGTTGAGACAGGGCTGAGTTGCAGAGAGTTGCCGCGTTTATGGCAAAAGAATGATCAACACCCGGGGCCAGAATGATTTGACAGTTGTCCCACGCAGATATCGCAGTCGCCATTTCATCTGGTGTTGTGAATTGATCATGCTCTGCCGCAATAATGATTTTCGGGCGTGGGTTATTTGCCGCAGATGGAAGTGACTTCATCATTTGTGCGGGCGGTGCAATAGCAATCCATCCGGCAATCCACGGGTTGCTGACATTCAGGCCAACAACTGAACCGAACGAGTAACCAGTCATGATGATGGGAACCTCGGGTGCAATGAGGTCAGACAATTCACATGCAGCAGCTAGGTCAAGGCGTTCAGAATCGCCATCATCATGAAAACCACCTGAGTTATTCACCCCGCGAAAATCAACAGAAATGGAATGACAATCAAGTGCTAAGGCCACGTCCTGCATGGCTCTCACGACATGATTGAAACGGTCGCCACCGTACAGGGGGTGAGGGTGGCCAATAATCACTACGCCTCGAACAAGATCTGCGTCAGTACGTACCAAATCGGCTTCAACATTGATGCCGTCAATGGTTTCTAGGTAAATAGTTTCCACTCCCACGGGGCAAGACGGTACCGTACTTACGGTGAGCAACAACGACCAGACTTCAAACAATTCACGAGGGCGCGTCATTCTTGCCACTGCCGATCAATTGTCTGGCGTGGTCTACAACGCCGACGGTCTCGTGCCGGCGATTGCACAATGTGTTGAAACGGGCGACATCTTGATGATGGCGTGGATGAATGCAGAATCTCTGCGCATGACTTTTGCTGAAGGTCGCATGGTTTATTACAGCCGCAGCCGAAGTGAGTTGTGGCGTAAGGGTGATACCAGTGGTGATCGACAGTTTGTGCGCGAAGCGTATTACGACTGCGATGGGGACACTCTCTTGTTCAAGGTGGATCAAGAAGGTCGCGGAGCCTGTCATACGGGCGAACGTTCTTGTTTCTATCGAGCATTTGGCGAAGACGAATGACAGGTACCGCGGTCACGCCGTCGCGTGCTGAATTCATTGAACTAGCGAAACTGCATACAGTCGTTCCTGTTTGGACGCAGATTCTTGCCGACCTCGAAACTCCGGTAGCTGCTTTCATCAAACTGGTGGGCGATGGGGATGGCTTCCTGCTCGAATCAGTGGAACATGGCGAACGTTGGAGCAGGTATTCCTTTGTGGGTCGCAATCCGCGCGGAACTCTTACGCTTCGCAATGGAGTCCTCACAGTTACTGGCGACGTGCCCGCAAGTGTGCCTCTAGATAAAGGCATGTTGGCTGCAATGGAAGAACTGTTGCGCATCTATCGCGCGCCACTGTTTCCTGATCTTCCACCTTTGCAAGGTGGACTTATGGGGCACCTCGGTTATGACGTTGTGCGCGAGATTGAAGATCTTCCAGATGTTCCGCGTGATGATCGCGACTTGCCAGACGCTTCGATCAGCATCATTGGCTCGCTTGCAGCATTCGACCACTGGCGTCAACGCGTCTACATGCTCGAAAGTGTTCCAGTTGCTGGTTTGACTGATGCGCAAGTTGGTGAAGCCTACGATGCTGCTGTTGTCCGTGTTCATGAAGCTGTCGCTGATCTTGCTCGACCACTTGCATACGTTGCAGTAGAGCCGCCAGTGGCTGGTGAGAACCTGCCAGCAACACGTTCGTCTATGCCCAATGGCGCGTATCGCTCTGCAGTTGATGTTGCAAAGGAATACATTCGCGCTGGCGATATTTTCCAAGTAGTTCTTTCTCAACGGTTTGATATCGACCTCACTGCAGATCCGTTTGATGTGTATCGAGTTCTTCGTCAGGTGAATCCAAGCCCGTACATGTACTTCTTGCGCCAACCTGACCTCACCATTGTTGGCGGGTCTCCCGAGCCTCTTGTGCAGTTGGTGAATGGGCGAGTGGTATCTCGTCCAATTGCTGGAACTCGAAAGCGCGGAGTCGATGACGAACACGACAAGCGGCTGGCCGGAGAATTGCGTGAAAACCCGAAAGAAGTTGCAGAGCACATCATGCTGGTTGACTTGGCTCGTAATGATGTAGGTCGAGTGTCAACTTTTGGTTCTGTACAAATGGATGAACTGATGACGCTTGAGCGCTACAGCCATGTCATGCACCTCACGTCACAAGTGTCTGGTGACTTGAAGCCTGGTCTTGGCCCAATTGATGTTTTGCGAGCAACATTGCCAGCTGGAACTGTGAGCGGTGCGCCAAAGGTGCGTGCAATGGAAATAATTGATGAGTTAGAACCAGTAAAACGCGGACCCTATGCAGGTGTTGTCGGGTACGTCGACTTTTCTGGAAACCTCGATACCGCTATTGCTATTCGCACAATGTTCGTTGGTCCTAAGTTTGCAAGCTTGCAGGCCGGCGCTGGCATCGTTGCCGACAGCGACCCAGCAGACGAAGATTTGGAATGTGAAAACAAGGCGCGAGCATTGCTCGCCACTATTCCGGCTGCAGAAAGAATGACGCAACGTCGCCGCGAAGCAGGGACAATAGCGTGAGCATTGTTTGGGCCGATATTGCCAGAGACGTCATCATCGTGCAAGGTGATGATGCGCAAACCTTTCTTCATTCACAACTTGCTAATGACATTGCATCTTTAGCAGTCGGTACAAGCATTCACAGTTTGCTACTTGAACCCACTGGTCACGTATCAGCACTTGTGCGGGTGGTGCGCCACGAAGACACGGTGTTTACCCTTGATCTTGATGCAGGATTTGTAGATGAAGTTATCGTGCGCCTGCAGCGTTTTGTTCTACGCGCCAAAGTCACATTGCGCCGCAGTGATTGGGTAGTACGTGCTTTCCGCGGACCCGATGCGGTGCGTGAAGTTGGTGCCGGTCCCGGACGTGCGAATCCATATTGGGGTTCCGAAGATGAAGTTGATGTGGTTGGCGATGTATCGCTTTTGCCAACACTGGGAGAAGCAACCGAACCAGAGCGCATTGACTACTCACGTGCTGATGCCCGTTGGCCAAAGCTTGGTGTCGATATTTTAGTGGGTGACATTCCTGGCACAACAGGAATTCTGTCTGTCGCCGTCAGTTTCACTAAGGGGTGTTACCCGGGTCAAGAACTTGTTGAGCGAATGGATTCTCGCGGAACATTGGCTCCAGTTGTTGTGCGGGCGCTTCCTCGAGAAGGGCTCGGTGTTGGAGCTCGTGTGATGGAAGACGACAAATCGGTCGGCACTGTCACATCAATTGGTGGTCGTATAGCACTTGCTCGTATCGCACGAACCTCAACGATTGGTGAACCACTCGTCTGAGACATCGTTGCGTCCACGTAGTGGTGCAAATTCGGGAGCGTGGTTGAACAGAATTTGAAAGCGCCCCGAATCGAATTGGGATAGTTCTGAAATGTTTAGCCATTGAACAGCCAAAGAATGGTCTCCCACTTTCATTGCACTGCGTGCGGCTTGAAAAGCATTGCTGTCAGCAGGGCATAGGCGATACGCCTCGGTTGCGAATCGTAAAGCTTTGGTGGCATCTCCTGCGGAAAGAATACTGGCGGCAATCACCGAGTCGAACTCTGGGTCTCCCTCAGGAGAAAGAGCAGGATTCGACAAGTATTTCTTTTGTCGTTCCGGGGCCGCAAGAGTTTGATACTGCATAAACAACATGAAGACGAGGACAGGGGCGAACTCTGTGTTACCACTCACAATGCACAGTCCGAACAGCAACGCAGTGAGAGCAGCACTGGTCTTCAAGACAATTTCATTACCTCGGCCAGGCATGAAATGTTCAACAATGCTTGCAACGAATGCGCCACCATCAAGTGGAAGAAGTGGCACCAAGTTGAGCACTCCCAATGCAATACCGGCCCACCAAATAGCGATAGTTGCATCGCTGATGGTGATGTCTGCCCTGCTGAACGGGTTAGTGCTATTCAGCAACAACACTGCGATTGCGCAAGTTATTTGTAGTGATGGACCTGCAATGGCAATGCGTGCTTTCTGGCCCCATGTCAGGGGAGTTCGCGGTTCATACGAGGCGTACGCCACCATGAAATCAAGCGAGATTGAAGCAGTGCAGCCAGACATGCGAGCCGCTAGAGCGTGACCCAGTTCGTGAATCAATGTGAAGACGCCAACCGCAGCAGCCATCCATAGACCGAGTGGAAACGGGTAGATGAAGACAAGAAAGGCAAGAAATATCCCGAAACCAGGCTTAATGGTTGTTGGGAACCCGAGCACGTTGAACACATTGCGCTTGGCAGGGAGCGTCGGGCTTCTCATGTCACAAGTGTATTGAAGAACGAGGTTTAGCCGTAGGCGCCTAGACTTTCGGCGTGTCATACGTTTTTGCCTTCGACCACAAACATCGTCGTCCACCAATGGAGTACAAAGATCTTTTGGGTGGCAAGGGAGCCAATCTGGCTGAAATGATGAGCGTGTTGAACTTGCCAGTTCCGCATGGTTTCACCATTAGTACCGATGCGTGTCGTGATTACATGCACGGTGGGTGGCCAAAGAGTCTCACCGACGAAATGACAAAGAATGTTGCGGCGTTGGAAAAAAAGATGGGTCGCAAATTGGGCGACTCAAAAGACCCACTATTGGTGTCGGTTCGTTCTGGTGCAAAGTTTTCAATGCCCGGAATGATGGACACGGTTCTTAATCTTGGCCTGAACGACAAGAGCGTGATTGCTCTAGCAACTACTACCAACAACGAGCGGTTTGCATATGACTCGTACCGCCGATTCATTTCAATGTACGGACGAATTGTTCTTGGTCTTGATGGTGCTGTCTTTGAGCACGCGCTCGACAAGGCAAAAGAAGTCGCTAACGCAAAGACCGATGCTGATATTCCAGCTTCAGCATTGAAAGACCTATGCGAGGTTTATAAGAAGGCTGTTGCAACAGCCACTGGCAAGCCGTTTCCTCAAGACCCTGCCAAGCAACTACGCGGCGCTGTTGAAGCCGTCTTTAGATCGTGGAATGGTCCGCGAGCAATCGCGTACCGAGATCGAGAAAAGATCAGTCATGAACTGGGCACGGCGGTCAACGTGCAAGCCATGGTGTTTGGCAACCGTGATGAGAATTCAGGCACGGGTGTTGGGTTCACGCGTAACGCAGCAACAGGTGATTCAAAACCGTATGGCGACTTCTTGGTCAACGCGCAGGGTGAAGATGTTGTTGCAGGTATTCGCAACACCGAGGACCTCAATGCACTGAAGAAAAAGTTTCCAAAGATTCACACAGAACTGATGGAGATCTTTGCCCGACTTGAACGTCACTACAAAGACATGTGTGACACCGAGTTCACAATCGAGCAGGGCAAGTTGTGGATGTTGCAGACGCGAGTCGGCAAGCGCACCGGTGCCGCTGCATTACGAATGGCTGTTGAGATGACAAAGCCAACCGGCACAGGTAAGAAGGCGTGGAAGATTTCAAAGAGCGAAGCCATTATGCGGGTTGCGGCAGATCATCTTGATCAGGTTTTGCATCCGCAGTTTGCAACAAAATCGAAGAGCATTGCCAAGGGTCTTGCGGCATCTCCTGGTGCCGCCGTCGGTCAGGTCTTTTTCACCGCTGATGACGCAGAAGCTGCTGCATCAGCTGGCAAAGATGTCATCTTGGTTCGTGCGGAAACTAGTCCAGAAGATGTGCACGGCATGATGGTTGCAAAGGGCATTCTCACATCGCGTGGTGGTCTTGTCAGCCACGCAGCAGTAGTTGCTCGCGGATGGGGTACTCCAGCAATTGTCGGCGCTGATGCGGTGAAAATTTCTGGCAGTTCGTTTACCGCAAACGGAGTCACGGTGAAGGAAGGCGACTGGTTGTCGCTTGATGGAACTACCGGCGAAGTAATGCTTGGTCAGCTTGCATTGATGGCCTCAAAACCACCAAAAGAATTTGACACAATTCTGAAATGGTCTGACGAAGTGCGTAAAGGCAAAATGGATGTTCGCGCTAACGCTGACACCAACGAAGATGCAAAGAAAGCTCGTGAGCTCGGCGCGCAGGGAATCGGACTGTGTCGTACAGAGCACATGTTCCTAGCGGCAGACAGATTGCCGGTTGTTCGTCGAATGATTCTGGCGAGCTCTCCAGAAGAAGAAGCAGCGGCCTTTGAGGAACTACGGAAAGTTCAGAAGAAGGATTTCGTTGCGCTGTTGAAAGAAATGTCAGGGCTTCCAGTCACTGTGCGTCTACTTGACCCGCCACTTCATGAATTTTTGCCGCATGTCAGTGAGCTAGAAATCAAGAAGGCAACAACTGGCCTCAATGCTGAAGAAACAACACTTCTTCGTGCAGCACACGAGTGGAGCGAAGTGAATCCCATGTTGGGAACTCGCGGAGTTCGTCTTGGTGTTATGAAGCCCGGACTCTATGCCATGCAAGTACGTGCGCTTATGGAGGCTGCAGATGATGTAGCTGCCAAGGGGTATGAGCCGATAATTGAAATCATGATCCCGTTGACCGTGACGCGTGAAGAATTGGCGCTAGCTCGTAGTTGGGTTGAAGACGTTCTTTCCGACATCAATTCACGACCAGCTCCTAAATCCAAAAAAGGCGAAAAGTTAGCAAAGCGCCCGAAGGTATCTATCGGAACCATGATCGAGACCCCTCGAGCAGCATTGCGGGCAGGGGAATTAGCTGAGGTTTCTGATTTCTTTAGTTTCGGAACTAACGACCTCACACAAATGACATTTGGATTCAGCCGTGACGATATTGAAAGTCGCATGATGCCTGCTTACTTGGACGCGGGTCTTTTGAAGCGCAACCCATTTGAGACCATCGATCAGAGCGGTGTGGGTGAATTGGTGTTTCTTGCTGCCGAACGCGGTCGCAAAGCAAAGCGTGGCCTCAAAATGGGCGTGTGTGGCGAACATGGTGGCGACCCAGAGTCAATCGGCATGTTTTATCGTGCCGGATTGAACTACGTCAGTTGCTCTCCGTACCGTGTGCCCATCGCACGCCTGTCAGCTGCGCAAGCTGTCATCGGTGGTGCCAAGACAGAGACGAAGTAGTCAACTAACATCTCCGAGATGTTCTCCATTGGTTCACTCGTCGCTGCCGGCTCTGGTTCTTCCAGCGGGAAGGTCGATCTCACGATTGAAGGTTGGCACTGGCCGCTCCTGCTCGCGCTGATTGGCGCAATGTTGCTCATCGACATCTTGGTCGTGCATCGAAATGCGCATGAGATTCATACAAAAGAAGCAGCCATCGAGTCTGCCGTATGGATCAGTGTTGGTTTGCTATTCGGTCTCGTCATGTTGTGGGAGTTCGGCTCCGCAGCTGCTGGTGAGTACATGGGTGGATACCTAATTGAAAAGAGCCTCAGCGTTGACAACGTGTTTGTGTGGGCTGTTCTCTTTACGCACTTCCAAGTGCCAAAGATGTATCAGCACCGTGTTCTTTTCTGGGGAATCTTTGGCGCCCTTGCCATGCGTATCGGATTCATTTTTGCTGGTGTAGCCATCATTAACTCATTCAAAATCACTCTGATTCTGTTTGGTCTATTCCTTCTGTACTCCGGTATCAAATTGCTGCAGACCCACGATGATGGTTTTGACCCTGCAAAGAGCAAGGCAATGAAGGTATTTCATCGTTTTGTTCCCTCGACAGATGAACTTGATGGGCAGAAAATGTGGACGAGGGTAAACGGCAAGCGATTGGCGACGCCCCTTCTTGCAGTCCTTGTCCTGGTGGAGATCACAGACGTCATCTTTGCTGTTGACTCCGTGCCGGCTGTTTTGGCTGTGACAAACGAGCAATACATCGCTTTTGCATCGAACGCCTTCGCAATTTTGGGATTACGAGCGCTGTACTTCCTCCTTGCTGACATGCGGGACCGATTCCAGTACCTGCAGACAGGTCTCGGAGTCATCCTGGCGTTCGTCGGTATCAAGATGACCTTGTCGTATTGGTGGCACATGCCAATCGCGGCGTCGTTGTCGGTCATTGCCATGATTCTTGCGGTCTCAATTTTCGCTTCGCTTCGATCCACGCCAAAGACACAGTCGTAGGTCGTCTCACGGGGCACTAATGTCGTGCCATGGGCATTGCTGAGGACGACATTCAAAAGGTCAGGTCCTCTGTCACTTTGTCAGACGTGGTCTCGCCATATTCTCAACTGCGACGCACTGGCCGTAGCCAAGTTGGCCTGTGTCCGTTTCATTCAGAGCGTTCGCCTTCTTTCAGTGTCAATGACGAGACAGGTAGATACATGTGCTTTGGTTGCGGAGCCAAAGGCGACGTGTTTACCTTTGTTCAACAGATGGAACACCTTGACTTTGTTGGTTCCGTAGAACGCATTGCTAGCAAAGCCGGAATTGAACTGCGCTACACATCAGGTGCTGGAAATGGCGAACGTAAACATCGCAAGGAATTGCAAGCCCTAATGGAGCGTGCGGTTGATTGGTATCACGCCCGTCTTCTTGAATCACCTGATGCTCGAGCAGCTCGCGAGTATTTGCGTGAGCGTGGTTTGTCGGGTGATGTTGCTCGCTCATTTCGTCTCGGTTGGGCACCCGATGATTGGGACGCTCTCAGTACCTCGCTTGGTGCGACACCAGCAATGTTGGCTGAAGTTGGTCTCGGGTTTGTTAACAAAGCCGGCCGATTGCAAGATTCTTTTCGTGCACGAGTCATGTTTCCCATCTTTGATGAAAACGGAGCGGCAGTTGCCTTTGGTGGTCGTATTCTTCCCGGGTCTACAGACCCAGCAAAGTATAAGAACTCCACTGAAACTCCTGTGTACATAAAGTCACGCACGTTGTATGGCCTGAATTGGGCAAAAGGCAATGTGGTGAAAGAAGATCGCGTCATCGTGTGTGAGGGCTATACCGA
>JBILOM010000132.1:0-3483 GCA_044374495.1 Ilumatobacteraceae bacterium
AAGCAGAAGGCTGGGCTGCCCGCCTGCCGCAAGGCAACCTTCGGGTAGATCGCATAGAGGGATGATCATCCAGTGCGCAAGCACGGACAAAACCCCGCTTACAGGGTGACTCACCGTCACCCAACGGGTTTACAGATGTGACGTTTCGTTGAACCCAAGAAGCGCAGGACCGCGCGGACCAATTGCAATTCGACAAATCGAAGCGCGATCTAGTTGCATTCGCCATGTTGTGTCTGGTCCGGTGCCAAGCGCCCATGTAACGCCGCTCTTGATTGGCGACACGTGACTGACAACAATCACGTCACCAGTGCGTGCACGTTCACTGATTTCATCAAATGCTGGCTGCACGCGAGCATCTAATTCAACAAGAGTCTCGCCACCAGGTGGACGAAACGACGGGTCATTGCGCCATTGCGCCCACAACGTCTGATCAACATCCGTGAGTGCCACTCCATCCCAATCTCCGTAATCCAGCTCAATGAATCGCTCATCGATGGTGACGTTGCCAGAAATTGCACTCGCGGTCTGATGCGCACGCGTTAACGGGCTACACACCACCAATGCATCCGGATACTTCTCTCGCAAAAACTCGCCACTGCGCGCAGCCTGGCGTTCCCCTTCTGGGTCAAGTGGCAAGTTCATTCGCCCCTGAAGTAAGGCTTTGGCATTGGCCGCAGTTTGTCCGTGACGCAACAAGATCAACATGTGACTACTTCTTTTCCAGTACGAGTCGCCCAGTGCGAACGAATTCTTGACGAGCACGAGGAGAAGACAAATCATTGGTACGCCACACCCAAGCCAACATGGCGGCACCCGCTATCTCAAGAATTATGTTCAGCCACATGCGGTCGAAACTGGGGATTGATGCTCCACCAAAATTCAAGCCAGCGAATGGCCACCAGAAAACTTTTGTGTTGTTGAAGGCTCCGTCGAATACCAAGTGCATAAACATTCCGATGGGGATGGCAAGCGACATACGCCGTGCAGCTGTACCCCTTCGCGCGAACGCCATAACGAGGGCTAGTGCAAGGACACTTCCGAGAACCGAATGAAACACCCATGCCCCCCCAGTGAAAATGTCGATTAGGTCTGGCAACAGCGCGCCAAGAGCTAGCACTCTGTAATCAAACCTGTCGTCGCGAAAAACAAACAAGACCGAGATAAACGCAGTGCCGATAAACCAAAGAAGCATCAACACCACATTAGGTACTGGCAACCCCTACGGGACGGTCTTAATGGACGCTGGAATACCTTTTGCACAGTTATAGACGTAATAGCGAGCAGGATCGACTCCGATTACTGGGGTCAACGGGTTTGTGTCAGTCGGTGCAATAGTTGTTCCTGGGTCCACAACTCTGACTACTGCGCCTCGGTACACCGTTGTTGTCGGCGCAACCGGAACACCAACCGCTGCGGGCACTGTTGTTGTGGTGGTGGGTACCACCGGAAGAGTTGACGTGGTAGCTGTAGGCACCACAGTGGTGATTGTGCCTGTCGATGCTTTCGGCAACTTGCCTGACACCAATTCTGCAATGCAATCAACACCAGGCAAATACAGCCGTAACGGATTACGAGTCGGTGCCGGTGGCTTGTCCCAGTTCAATACAGGCAGATCTTTGTGTGCAGCGTCCATGTATGCCTTCCAGATTTTCACTGGGTACGCATTGCCTGTCACGCGCGCAACTCCATCCGCTTTAAATTCAGGGATGTTCACCATTGGCGTGTACCCCTTCGGATCGCCCACCCACACCGCAGTTGTGAGCTGCTTTGTAAAGCCCACAAACCATGCATTGGTGTTTTCATCTTGCGTACCAGTCTTGCCACCAGCTGGGCGATTGCCCTCTAATGGGTCACGTCGTGCTGTTCCCTTAATAAGGGTTTGCTTCAAGATGTCCACTTCAGTATCAGCAATCTCTTTCGTGATCACTTGCGACGGCGCCATTGTGTGCTGATACAGAAGCCCACTCGGACCTTCAATTTTTTCAATGAAATAGGGCTCATTGTGAATGCCGCCGTTAGCAATCGTTTGGGTACCTGAAGCCATATCAAGTGCACTCAATTCATTTGCACCAGTTGAGAAACTTGCATACGGCTGAATGGTGTACAGATCACGTGACAAGTAACTCGATGAGGCAAGCCTGTACGTCATGTTGACAACACGGTTGAGCCCGACAATTTGCGCAAGTCGTGCATACGCACAGTTAATTGATAGCCATGTTTGTTCTGCCAACGGTGACACCAGATGACTAACACCTTTTGTAATGACAAAAGGTTCTTCTGGCAGACCCGGATTAGGAAACGTGCACGGCAGAGTTCCGTCAATTAAGTCACTTGCCTGGGCACCCGCTTCTAATGCAGCAGTAAGAACAAACATTTTGATGCTTGAGCCAGTTTGGCGACGACGCAGTGCGAGGTTCACCTCGTTACGACCTGGCGAGAATCCGGGCCCACCTACAATTGCTCGCATCGCACCAGTGGCAGTATCTAACGACATCATTGATGATTGAATTCCGGTCTTATTTGCTGGCAGCTTCTCTTTCGCCGCTTTCTCAGCCTTTGCCTGCAACACAGGGTCGATTGTGGTGTGCACCGTAATTCCGCCACGGAACAATGCGTTGTAACGCTCTGGGTACGTTGCACCAAGAATTGTTGACTTGTTCAACAAATAGTCACGCACCATCTCTGTGAAATAGGTACGGCTTGTTGGTCTCTCCGGGGCACTAGTAACCGACTCTGGTGGCTGCCACGTTGCCAAAGTTGCATCGCGCTGCTCCGTTGTCATAAGACCAACATCAATGAAACGTTCCAGCACTTGCTCAAATCGGCGACGTGATTGTTCAGGCCTGCGAATCGGGTCATACGTGGATGGCGCACGAACAAGACCAGCCAAGAACCCCGCTTCGGTCAGAGTGAGTTCTGAGACCTTTTTTTGAAAGTACACATCTGCTGCAGCTTGAATGCCATACGCATTGTTTCCGAAGAACACTGTGTTGAGGTATCGCTCCACAATCTGAGCTTTCGAAACATTCTTTTCCAAAATCACCGCGTATCGGGCTTGCAAAATCTTGTATCGGCCATCACGTGGCAAGCCAGCGAGAAATTCATTCTTCACAACCTGTTGCGTAATGGTGGAGGCACCTTGTCTGCCACTTGAATACTGAAAGTTTGCAAGAGTGGCACGAACAAGTGCACGAAGGTTCACGCCCTTGTGTTGATAGAAACCAGAATCTTCGACGGCCAGAACAGCTGCAACCACAATGTCTGGCACTGAACCAATATCAAGCGGCTGGCTGTTCTCTAATTCAAAGACACCAATTTGCTTGTCAGCAACTCCCATAATGCGTGTGCGAGTTGATAGCCCACTAAAAATTGGGAGTGCCACAGGAGTCTCTTGGTGCGCATTTAGCGCCCGCCACACTTGTGGTGCTGCGCCAACTACCGCGCCCGTCAACAACATCGAAGATGCCACGAGGGCAACGCCAA
>JBILOM010000175.1:0-3481 GCA_044374495.1 Ilumatobacteraceae bacterium
AGTTGACCCATTTCGTCAGCAAGTGTTGGCTGGTAGCCCACTGCTGATGGCATACGTCCGAGAAGAGTTGATACTTCAGAACCGGCCTGTACGAAACGGAAGATGTTGTCGATGAACAACAACACGTCCTGGTTCTGTACGTCACGGAAGTACTCAGCCATGGTGAGAGCTGACAAAGCAACGCGAAGGCGCACGCCAGGTGGTTCGTCCATTTGTCCGAACACTAAGGCTGCTTTTTCAAACACGCCCGACTCTTCCATTTCCATACGAAGGTCAGTACCTTCACGTGTGCGCTCGCCCACTCCGGCGAACACGGAAACACCACCGTGCTTCGAAGCAACACGGTTAATCATTTCGGTAATAAGAACGGTCTTACCAACGCCTGCTCCACCGAACAAACCAATTTTTCCACCAGCAAGGTATGGAGTCAGAAGGTCGATGACCTTAATGCCGGTTTCGAACATGCGCTTTGAAGGCTCGAGTGTGTCGAATGCAGGAGCTGGACGGTGAATGTCCCAACGCTCGATGTCATCGAAGTCTGAGTTGTTGCCGTCGAGCACGTCGCCCCATACGTTCCATACGTGACCAAGTGTGCGGTTACCCACTGGCACTTGAATGCCGTGGCCAAGGTTGCGCACTGGTGTGTTACGTGAAAGACCGTCAGTTGGCTTGAGACACACGGCGCGCACACGGCTGTTACCGAGCTGCTGTGCAACTTCGGCAAGAACAACTGTGGTTGTGCCTTCGTGGTTGATCTCAAACTGGATCGCTGAGTTCAGTTCGGGTAGCGAACCGCGTGGGAACTCTACGTCGATAACGGGACCAGCAATTGCTACTACCCGTCCGTCTTGTTTTGTATCTGTCATGCTCATTTGGATTGCTCCTATTTGTTCGTTCTTCTAATTTCCCGATGACATGGCTTCGGCACCGCCGACGATTTCCATGATTTCGGTCGTGATCGAGTCTTGGCGGGCTCGGTTCATGATTCGGGAAAGGTTGTTAATAAGTTCTTCAGCATTGTCAGTTGCTGATTTCATTGCACGCTGGCGGAATGCGTGCTCGGAAGCTGCTGCATTCAACATTGCTGCGTACACACGAGCCTCAACGTAGCGAGGCAACAAGGTCTCAAGAATTGCTTCTGGAGACGGTTCAAATTCGTAGTCAGCACCCGCTGCATTTTTTGCATCGCCACCCGCAACAGTTTCTGCTTCAAGCGGAACAAGAGGGCGTTGCACGACTTCTTGAGTACCGGATGAAATGAAGCGTGTGTAGACAAGTTCAACACGGTCTACTTGACCCGATGCATAAAGCTCGGTGACGAATTCGCCAACTTCTTTTGCGATTGCATATGTAGGACTGTCTGTGAAACCAGTGAAGCTCTTTGCAACGTTGTATCCACGGAAGCGGAAATAGCCATCAGCTTTACGACCGATTGCGATCACGGTGTGTGAACGACCGAGAAGTGCATCTTTTTTGATTTCACCTTCAGTCGCACGCATGATGCCAGAGTTGTAACCGCCACACAGACCACGGTCTGCAGTGAGTGCGACATAACAAACGTTCTTGATTTCACTACGGCCAGCAAGAAGCGGCATTGAACTGCCAGAACCTGCGGCGGAAAGATCGCGAACAACTTCGGTGATCATTTCGCTGTAGGGAACGGCTGCGACGACGCGTTGCTGCGCCTTCACGATGCGTGATGCAGCAATGAGCTCCATCGCGCGCGTGATTTTTTTCGTCGCCTGAACGGACTTGATGCGTCCGCGCAGAATTCGTTCTTGTCCACCAGCCACTTAGATCACTCCGTCGCGAGGGTCTTGTTGCTATTTGCCGCACCGACGCCATCAGCATCGGTTGCCGTTGGATCAACTACAGCCGTCTTTGGAACAGTGACTTTGAAATCAGCTTTGAATGCAGTCACGATGTCGCCAAGGTCAGATGGAACATCTGCTTTTGGATTCGTGCGCAACTCGGCAAGCATCGCACCGTGACGCTCACGGCAGAACTTGAGAAGTTCAGTTTCAAAACGGCTGACATCTGTTGCAGGAATTGAGTCGAGGTAACCCTTTGTTCCGGCAAAGATTGAAACAACTTGTTCTTCCACTGGCATTGGCGAGTTGAGTCCTTGCTTCAGCAATTCAACGAGGCGATATCCGCGCTCAAGCTGTGCCTTTGACACTGCGTCGAGTTCAGAACCGAATGTTGCGAAGGCTTCAAGCTCACGGAACTGAGCAAGGTCGAGCTTCAGTGTTCCTGAAACGCCCTTCATTGCTTTTGTTTGTGCAGCACCACCCACGCGTGACACGGAAACACCCACGTCAACAGCAGGACGAATACCTGATTTGAACAAGTTGTCTTGCAGATACACCTGGCCATCGGTAATGGAAATCACGTTGGTTGGAATGTAAGCAGATACGTCACCAGCTTTGGTTTCAATAACTGGCAATGCAGTCAATGATCCAGCGCCGTTTTCGTCAGACAATTTCGCAGCACGCTCGAGAAGGCGGCTATGAAGATAGAACACGTCTCCTGGGTATGCCTCACGACCTGGTGGCCGGCGAAGAAGCAATGACATCTGGCGGTAGGCCTCTGCTTGCTTTGACAAGTCATCGTAAACAATGAGCGCGTGCTCACCGTTTTCCATCCAGTGCTGGCCAATGGCGCAACCAGAATAAGGAGCAAGGTATTTGAACGGTGCAGGCTCTGATGCTGGAGCAGCAACAATGACTGTGTATTCCAACGCGCCGTACTGACGAAGTGTTTCAACCGTTGAAGCAATGGTGGAACCCTTCTGACCAATTGCGACGTAGATGCACTTCACACCGAGTCCGCGCTGGTTGATGATGGTGTCGATCGCAATAGTGGTCTTACCAGTCTTACGGTCACCAATAATGAGCTCGCGCTGACCGCGACCAATTGGAGTCATGGCATCAATTGACTTGATACCTGTCTGCAATGGCTCATGTACTGGCTTACGTCCCATGATTCCGGGAGCCTGAACTTCAACGCGGCGCATGATTGCACCAACGATGTCGCCCTTGCCGTCGATTGGAGTACCAAGTGCGTTTACAACGCGACCAAGCATTGCATCGCCGACTGGGACTGAAAGGATGCGACCAGTTGCTTTAACTGTCTGACCTTCTTCAATTGCGTCTGAGTCGCCCAAGACCACTGAACCGATCAACACTTCTTCAAGGTTGAGCGCAAGTCCTACGGTGCCGTCTTCGAATTCGAGCAATTCGTTTACTTTGCAGTCGGGCAAGCCCGAGATGCGTGCGATTCCGTCGCCCACTTCAGCGACGCGACCTACGGTGCGTGCCTCGAGTGATTGTGTGAAACCGTCTAGGCCACTTGAGATCGCTGATGCGATATCACTAGCGGAGAATGTGATGTCTGCCATGTCTTCCTTGTCTTTCGCGAATGTTGTTTACAACCGGCTCTTCAGCTGGTCGAGGCTGTTACGGATGGATCCATCAATGAC
>JBILOM010000157.1:0-3467 GCA_044374495.1 Ilumatobacteraceae bacterium
TCTTAGTGGCCTGGATTCCTGAACGTTTCCGCGGTTTCGCAACACGTCGTTACTTTGTATTCGGAGTTGTGCTCGTGCTGGTGATGGTTTTCCGTCCGCAAGGAATCATTCCTCGTCGTGGTGCAGCAGCTGGAATTGCCAAGAAGGGAGAACAAGATGTCTGAAGTTCTTCTAGGTGTTGATCAAGTAACGATGCAGTTTGGTGGCGTTACCGCACTTGACAATGTTTCTCTTCATATCAACAAGGGCGAAATCCTTGGTCTCATCGGCCCGAACGGCGCCGGAAAGACCACGTGCTTCAACGTGATTACTGGTGTGTATGCGCCAACAAGCGGCACCGTGACATTTGATGACAAGTCATTGCTTGGTCTGAAGCGTTTCCAAATCACCAAGCGCGGAATTGCACGTACCTTCCAGAACATTCGCTTGTTTCCTGATATGTCAGCTGTTGAAAACGTGATGGTGGGCGTTGATGCTCACAGTAAGACCAGTGTGGTCGGTGCAATCCTCGGTATTCCTAGAAGCCGTCGTGAAGAATCTGAAAGCCGTGAGCGTGCTCATGAACTATTGAAGTTCATCGGCATTGATGCATATGCCGAAGTCGCTGCACGAAATTTGCCATATGGCCATCAGCGCCGTCTTGAAATAGCTCGTGCTCTCGGAACTAATCCGAAGCTTCTCTGCCTTGACGAACCTGCAGCTGGTTTCAACCCTGCAGAAAAACAAGAACTGAACGAACTCATTCTGAGTATTCGCAACCAGGGTTACACAGTGTTGCTCATCGAACACGACATGAATGTTGTTATGAAAATTAGTGACCGCATTGCTGTTCTTGACTTTGGTCGAAAGATTGCCGAAGGGTTGCCACATGAAGTACGTGACAACCCAGATGTAATCGCTGCTTATTTAGGAGTACCAGACGATGCTGCTTGAGGTACAAGATCTCCATGTGTTCTACGGCAAGATTGAAGCCATTAAGGGCATCTCCTTCAAGGTGAATGAAGGCGAAATTGTCTCGCTCATTGGTGCCAATGGAGCAGGTAAAACAACAACACTGCGCACAATTTCGGGTGTTCGTCCTGTTGCACAGGGTCGCGTGCTGTTCGAAGGAACCGACATCACCAACATGGCTTCACATGATCGTGTGAAGTTAGGTATTTGCCAAGCTCCTGAAGGTCGCGGAATTTTCCCTGGTATGACAGTGCGTGAGAACTTGGAAATGGGCACGTACGTTCGTGGCTACAAGAGCGACACTAAGGCTGCAGACCTAGAGCATGTGGTCCATTTGTTTCCGCGTCTTGGTGAGCGCATGACTCAGTTGGGCGGAACATTGTCAGGTGGTGAACAGCAGATGCTCGCAATTGGTCGCGCTCTGATGAGTCGCCCACGCCTGATGCTTCTCGACGAGCCATCAATGGGTCTTGCCCCAATGCTGATTGCACAGATTTTTTCAATTGTTAAACAGATCAACTCTGAAGGTATTTCTGTGTTGATGGTGGAACAAAATGCAACCCAGGCACTACGTACCGCACATCGTGGATACGTATTGGAAACTGGTTACGTGGTTAAGACCGGTACAGGTAATGACCTGCTGGTAGACCCAGCAGTGCGCGCCGCATACCTCGGCGGCTAATTCACATCTCGTTCTAGACGATTTAGGTAACGCTTCACTGCGTTTGCACTTTCGCGGCGCCACAGATTCACAGGTGAATCAGATTGATCCTTGTTTACGGAAGTAATCAGCGGGTCAAAGACCTCGTGTTGCAATGCAAGAAACGGGGAGAGAGGAAGATTCATTCTGTCTCGCAGCATCACTTTCAGCACCAACTCTGTGCGTACATCTCGTAAGTGGGTCACAGGGGATTCCAACCATTGCAATGCGGTGCGTTTACCGGCCGCCGTAGGAGAGATGATCACTTTGTCACCGCCGCCACCATCTTTCGGTGTAGCCCGCTTCACAAGGCCATCTTCCACCAAGGTGTCAATTGCTCGGTAGACCAACTGACGAGACAATGTCCATGCCCGCCCAATGTCGCCAGTGGGGGAGAGTTCTTCATGAATCGCCCACCCATGACGTGGTGTGTGAACAACAAGTGCCAGCACAACATTGCGAGCTAACTGAGCGTCCTGGCGGGCCATAGGGAAACTCTACCGCCGTTGTCGAAGTAGTCAATTATTGACTACTATTACAGGGTGCGTTTGCGGCTTCTACTTCTTGGGTCTCTCATTGTCATATCGGCTTGTGGTTCTTCCTCGGCCGACAATGCATCCTCGAAAGCTTCACAGTGTCCTGATGAATCTACAAAAGGATCTCTTGTTGTGCTGGCTGCAAGCTCTATGGCTCCCGTAATTACTCAAGCCGAAGAACAGTTTCTTGCAGAGCATCCGTGCGTAACCAATGTGTTGTTTAGTTACGGCTCATCTGCCACGCTTGGAGCGCAAATTGTGAATGGCTCACCGGCAGATGTGTTTATCTCTGCTAGCGAGAAAACAATGAAAACAGTTACGGACAAAGATCGCACGGTTAGCTCAACAATCTTTGCAAAAAATAGTGGCGAGATTATGGTGGGCCCGAATGCAAAATACGTCGGCCGAATCACTGATATTGCAAGTTTGACTGATGCAGTCAATGCAGGAATCAAGGTCGGGCTGTGCGTTACTACAGCCCCATGTGGCGCTCTCGCGGACTCCATTCTTGAGAAAGCAGGAATATCCCGTACAGCGATAGGAGATACGGAGTCACCATCTGTTGAAGATCTGGTCAGCAAGATTGAGATGGGCGAGCTTGATGCTGGCATCGTATTTCACAGCGATTGTGTGTATGCACATAATCAGAAGTCTTCTCAGTGCATCACCATTCCTTCAGACGTGAATGCATCTACCAGTTACTACGTTGCGGCACTCAACACTCGAAACGTATCCCAGCAGTTTGCTGACTTCATTAGCAGTACAAGTTTCATTGGAATTCTGCAATCAAAGTACGGATTTCTAGCGCCGTGACATCTCAACGCGTCTCTCCTGTCCTAAAAGTATTCGCATTCATTGCTGCGATTTTCGTGGCGCTTCCACTGCTATCAATTTTCGTGCGTGTGCCATGGTCTGACTTGGGTGACATGTTGTCCCAGGAGTCAACAAGAGATGCCTTATTGATTTCACTACAAACATCAATCATTGCTGCCCTAATCTCTTGCCTTTTTGGTGTGCCGTTGGCGTGGCTTCTGGCTCGTTCAGAATCACGTGGCTTCTCAGCATTACGAGTTGTGTGTATTACTCCCATGGTTCTCCCACCAGTAGTTGGCGGCATCGCCTTGCTCACTGCATTCGGACGTCAGGGGATTGTCGGACAGTATTTGTATGACTGGTTCAATATCTCGTTGCCGTTCACTCGAACCGCAGTTGTTATGGCTCAGGTGTTTGTTGCAATGCCATTCTTGGTTCTGGCCGTTGAAGCCGCATTTCGTCAAAGC
>JBILOM010000133.1:0-3447 GCA_044374495.1 Ilumatobacteraceae bacterium
CAGTCATCGAGGCTGACCTTGCATCGTTGTCACAAGAAGAACTGGCCCGCCTCATGCGCCCACTAATGGAATGGCAGTTGCATCGCGTCGCGCCGGCGTTCACGTTTGGCCGTGGCCCACGACAACGACCTCTTGCCACCCAGAACGATCAGGGCAAGTTCGTCCTTCGTCCTGGCAGCATTGCCGACTCCGAATCGCTGGTGGACTCCTTGGTGCACACGGCGTTGGAACGAATCAATACCTGATTCTCACTCATTCTCGATAGCGTCTGCAGGATGACAACGCATCAGCACGCAGCATCAGTGGCAGCAGATGATGTTGCTCATCATGTGGCCACCAAGCTTGCTGAAATTGGCCAGCGTTTTACGTCTGGTCGGCGAGACATTGTGGCGGCTCTTTCCGGAGCAGATCGGCCATTATCGATTCCCGAAATTTTATCTTTAACAACTGGCCTTGCTCAATCATCGGCCTACCGCAACTTGTCGGTGTTAGAAAACGCAGGCGTGGTTATTCGTGTCATCACAACTGACGAGTGGGCGCGCTACGAGCTGAGTGAGCAAATCATGGGTCATCACCATCACATGGTGTGCAGTGTGTGCGGCGCAGTTGCAGACGTGCGAATACCTGATGATATTGAACACACCCTTGATGAAGCATTAGAAGCTGTTGCTCAACGCGCAGGTTTTTCTATGGTTCATCATCGACTTGACGTAGTAGGAGTATGTAAAGCATGTCGGTAAGAAACTCAGTGGCGGGCGAAGCCCCATTCGTATTACCTGGAAAGATTGTCGACGTTCCAGGCCGTGGTGAAATGTTTGTCCGCCATCATCAACACCCAGATTCATCGAAACCAACATTGTTGTTATTGCACGGCTGGACTGCATCGTGTGACTCACAGTTTTTCTCCGCATACGAAGAACTATCCCAACATTTTTCGATCATCGGCGTTGACCATCGCGGTCACGGCAGGGGATTACGACCAAGTGTTCCGGTGACATTGGAAGATTGCGCAGATGATGCAGCTGCAGTGGCCAAAGAACTTGGCGCTACTTCAGTCATTACAGTCGGCTATTCCATGGGCGGCCCCATCAGTTTGCTCACTGCACAGCGACACCCAGAATTTGTGCGCGGCATAGTGCTGCAAGCAACGGCTCTTGAGTGGAGCGGAACGCGTAAAGAGAAAAACAGAATGCGATTCATTGGGCCAATGGCGCACCTTGTTGGCCGCCCCCGAATTCTGCGCTTCTTTTTCAATCGAACATTGCCACGTGGGCATGAAACACGCCGTTATATGTCATGGATGATCGCAGAGAACCGTCGCAATGACCCGTGGATGATTGCTGATGCAGGCAAAGCAATTGCAACATTTGACGCGCGAGGCTTTGCGCCTACGTTAAACAAACCAGCAAGCTTTGTTTTCACCTTGCGCGACACCGTGGTGTTGCCGCACAAACAACAGGCACTTGCTTCGGCAGTCTCTGCACAAATTATTGAACTAGACGGCGATCACATGGCACCAATTGTGATGCCGCGCGAATTTGCAGTGGCTACTCGCCAGGCTGTTGATCTGGTTGTTGCTGCAATACAGCAGCGTTGAGCTTCTCTAGCGCTTCAGTTATTGCATCGGTTTGTTCACGCAGGTCTTCCATAGTGACAAGGTCTGCCAGTACCAAACGCACACCGGCCAATTCACGGGCCAAATACTCAGTATCTGCTTGCGTTCTGGCAGCTAGGCCACGGTCACGTTCAAGCTGTTCGTTGTCGCGATCTTCTTGACGATTTTGTGCAAGCAAAATTAGCGGTGCAGCGTATGAAGCCTGCAACGACAAAATTAGCGTGAGGAAGATAAACGGATATCCGTCGAACTGAAGTGGTTTGTAGATATTGACAATGACCCACGTGACAACCACGATCGACTGAATAACTAAGTAACGGCCGGTGCCTAAGAAACGCGCAATGGATTCACTGAATGAACCGAATGCATCGGGGTCATAGTGAATACCTACACGGCGGCGCTGGCGTGGGGTTGTTAAGTCTGTACGGCGCTTCATGATGTAGCCGCCTGACGCCTGCGCTGTCTCCAGTCGGCTGGCAACATACGGTCAAGTACGTCGTCAACTGTGATGGCACCCAACAAATGTCCGCCATCGTCGCACACACCAACTGCAAGAAGGTTGTACGACGCTAAGAACTCTGCGACTTCACGATCTGATTGGTTGGCAGTAACTGTTGGCTCATTCGAAACGCAACGGCCTAGTTCAGTGCTTGGTGGTTCACGCAACAAACGCTGCAAGTGCACAACACCAAGATATGTACCCGTGGGTGCCTTGAATGGTGGCTGTGTAACAAACACTTGCGCAGCGATTGATACGAGCCATTCAGGGTTACGTACTTGCGCCAATGCTTCAGCAACTGTTGCATTGGAACCCATCACAATGATTTCCGGCGTCATCAAGGCACCTGCAGTACCTGGCGCATATGACAACAATGAACGCACAACATCGGCGTCGTCATCATCCATTGCTTCCAGCACGCGAGAACGTTGCTGTGCGGGCATCTCTGCCAACAAGTCGGCAAGGTCGTCGAACTGCATTTCTTCCAACACGTCAATGAGGCGATCCATGTCGAGGTTTGCAATCAGTGCAAGCTGTTCACTCTCTGGCATTTCTTCCAGCAAGTCAGCAAGACGATCATCGTCCATTTCTTTTGCCAACAATTGACGCTGTGCAAATGGCAATGAGCGCACTACGCCAGCCACGTCGCTTGGGTGCATGTCACGAAGACGAGCAGCTTCGGCGGCCATTTCGGTAGCGGGTGCAAACAATGTGCTCACTTCGGTCCAGTCGACCAAGCGATATGTGGAACGACGCCCAAGAACCCCACGGCGAGTGAGACGCACTTTGGATACTTCCCAGCCAGACTCACGGGCGCCAACGGTAGGGCGCAGGGCAACGTCGCTGATCGACTCTCCGTTGAGGCGCTTATCGATGATGTCGCGGCCAAGCATGTGCTCACCCTGGCGAGGCTTGAAGGGGTTCAGGTCCACGTCCCAGCTGCGCAGGCGGGCGCCTTCGGTGTCGAGGGACGAAATGCGATTGGCGTTCACAAAAATGCGTCGGCGCTGGCTGGTGGCCACGAAACCAGTGACCCGGGGGGCGTCGCCGCTACGGCCAGGAACCACCACAATGTCGTCAATACGCCCAATTGCAGCCCCGCCCGCATCGAGGAGGGGTAAGCGCATGATGCGAAATGCGTAAATCAGGTCGCTTGCCATGAAGCAAGGGTACCCCTCCGTTCCCGCGGAAGGTGGGTGATTTGCCTTGTCTCTTGGCCTTCTCCCGATAACCTGACCGAGCCGTAAATACGGGGACGTAGCTCAATTGGTAGAGCGCCTGCTTTGCAAGCAGGAGGTCGTGGGTTCGATTCCCATCGTCTCCACCATTCGCC
>JBILOM010000134.1:0-3438 GCA_044374495.1 Ilumatobacteraceae bacterium
GCATGATCTACATGCCGTTCTTCAACTATTCCTATGGTGACTTGTCAATGACACATGAGTTGTTGCAACACCCACACACCCGCAACGGTTTATCCGACGCCGGCGCACACTGCGGTGCCATCTGCGATGGCGGCATGCCCACCTTCTTACTCACTCACTGGGTGCGCGACCGCGCCCGTGGTCCTCGCTTGCAACTCGAACACATGGTCCACCGCCAAACACACCAAACAGCAACCATGTATGGCCTCACTGATCGTGGCCTCATTGCACCTGGTCTACGCGCCGACATGAACTTGATTGATTATGAATCTCTCAACTTCGACATGCCCTCAATGGCTTATGACTTCCCCGCCAACGGCCGCCGCCTCGTGCAACACGCCAAGGGCTACGAAGCAACATTCGTCAACGGCACACAAATCGTCTCCCGCGATGAATTCACCGGTGAGTTACCTGGCAAGCTTCTGCGCGGCCGCCGCTAATCAATTACTTGACCGAGACATAGCGCCAACCCGAGCGATTGCCGGCTCGGTCAACAACTCTGATTTGTAATCTTTTGGCAACTGTCCTTACGCGCACAATCTGAGATTTCGCCTTTGGCTGTGAAGACTTAATCTTCGTCAACTTTCCAGTTGGCTTTGATCTGACCTCAATAAAGCCAATCCCTGAAAGACGGTCATATGCACGAACCACAACTTTTACGCCGTTTGTTTTCTTAACCTGAAGCGAAGAAATGCTCACAGCACCGGGGTCGACAGAACTTAATGTTGCATCAAGTCCTAGTAAATCAGGTGCTGCCGTATCCAGAATAATGTCATCTGTGTACGTCTTAGTTGTGTCTAAACCAGTGCCATTAAAACGCACGTAAACGATTTTTGTATATGCCCCAGCTCGCGAATCGTCTAATTTCCAATTTACGACTGCAGATAATGGAACAGTTGTGGTCTTTGACCTACTAAATCCGCCGTCATTTGAAATTCTTGCTTCAGTGGCCCCACGAGGCCACACCAAATTAAGCGTGACTGCTTTTGTGTTCGTGTACGCGAGTGAATCCAGAATCGAAACTCCGGGATCAGCCAAGACTTGGAACGTCAGTCGCACCTCAGCCGCCTTGTCTGTTCCACCTCCATCCTGATTGGCAGAAATAGTGCAAGCACCAAAAGAAACCAAAGTCACGGTACTGCCTGCCACTTCACAGACACTCGGAGTAGAGCTTGCAAAAACCACGGGCAGAGTAGATGTTGCAGAAGCTGACACAGTTACCCTTCCTGCTGAAAGAAGTACATCAGGCAGGGCAGCAAAAGTGATGATCTGATTCGTCACTTTGAATGACTTCTCAACCTTTGAAGCAGCGAGCCAATCTGCATCGCCTGCTTGATCAGCAGACAAAGCACAAGTCCCAACACCTACCAACTGCACGGCCAAACCATCCACTGTGCAAACTGTCGGTGAAGACGAAGTGATTGCAACGGTGAGGCCAGATGACGAACTCACCGGTAATAGAACAGATTTCTTCCCAATCCATACATCAGCAACTGCGTCAAAAGTAATGCTTTGAGACTCCTTCTCTGTAATAGCAACTTTGCTGATCGTTTGATCAGTGCCGTTAACGACCAAAAAGAATGCGCCATTCGGAGTGATTGCAATTCCCTTTGGACCTGATCCGACTTTGATTGTTGAAGAAACCTTAGAGCTGGCCAAATTGATTTTGGAAACACTCCCTGAACCATTATTGGTGGCGTACAACCATCGGTTATTTGGAGTGACTGCGACAGACCACGGGTTGGTCTCAACAGTGATTGAACCTACGACTGAGAAGTTTGAAAGTTTTATCTTTCTAATCTGACTGGCGCTATTGATAGCAATGTATGCGAACTCGTCGTTGGGATCAATCACAAGGTCTTTCACTTGTCCAAGCCCGTTTAACTGAGATACAAGTGTGAAAGTTGATAGATCTATCTTCTTTAGATTCTCACTATTCCAATCGGATGCGTAGGCGAATTCTCCTTTTGAGTCAATTGCAAGATCAGATGTGGACGCAAATCCAGATACTACGACAACAGATAAATCTGATAGACGAATTCTTCCGACCCGATCAATCATGTCTACATATGCGTAGGTGCCGGTTTTTTCAATCACAATGTGGTTTGGATCCATCGCCATATCAATTGATGTGATGACCACTCCATCAGACAAGCGAACTTTGCTGACCTTCCTCACTGATTTATGCGTGACATATGCATAAACTCCCAGAGGATCAATTGCAATATCTCGTACGGCACCAAATGACAACTGAATGTTGCTCACTTCATTAGTTGCAATGTTCACAACTTTGACGCTCGAAGGTCCGGTAGGTGCGTAGGCATAAGTGCCGGTTGAATTTATCGTGATGTCAGTTTCACCTGCAGCAATGGTCGTGGAAACCGAGTCAGCATTGAGTTCTGATGATCCAAACTGAAGCGCACCCGAAATTAGCAACAGGCTCAAGACACATGCATTAAATCTTTTCTTCATATAAGTCTCCTTTGTCCTCTGTCTTTAAACCTAACGACACTTGCTCTAATCCACAGGACCATTCACGAATGGCGTCATACAACTGACGCACCTCATATATAGGGTGCAACGGTGCCCGGTCTTTACTCCCTCGTTCGACGTCGCTGGCAGGTCCTTTCTTCCAGCAAGACCGCCCAAGAACAACTTGACGAAGCCGAAGCCCTTGTTCTTCAGTCACGCACCAAAGCAAGCCAGGCCAAGAGCCGTTTAGAAGAGCACAGAGGTGTTGGCGCACTCCCCAATGCAGAGAACCCACAATCTGCAGACATAGAGCTCATTGCAGCACTCGATGAATACGACCAAGTACGCCGCACAGTAGAAGTTCCTCTTGAAGAGGCCATTCACTTCTGGAAGCAAAGCGAAGAAGCGCGCAGAGAAACTCGCTCTCTCGGCAATGTCGCCCGATCAATCTTCATGCTGTCTGTGCGCAGTTTGTTCTTTCAACAACTACTAGTCGCTGAAACTGGGCTGAAAGCAACCACCCACATACTCAACTCGAAACTCACCAAGACGGTATTGAAAAAGGCAGCGTCTCGAACGTCTACTCCTGATGAGTCATTGCTCAAGTACCGCCGCAACAACGCATCATTCATTGCATCGCTCGAACGTTTACACATTCAACTTGATCCATTCGGTGGCACTCTCATCCGTGGCCTACAGGGCGGTCTGCCCGCTGGTATTGCCATGGATGTCGAGAACACTCGCCTCATCACTGGCCCTCTCACAGCCTCCCTACGCCGTTATCAAACATTTGGTGCCCGCTATCTCATCTTGCAAGAACGTGCGTTGTTAGGTGACGACATGGGCCTTGGTAAGACCGTGCAGGTATTGGCAGCAATGAGCCATCTCCACGCATTAGGTGCACGACACTTTCTTGTAGTGGCACCA
>JBILOM010000031.1:0-11823 GCA_044374495.1 Ilumatobacteraceae bacterium
CCAATTGAAGTGGTCTTCAAGGCATATCAACTGGATCCGTCAGCCCCAGTTGGGGTTCCAACCCCAGTCGTCGAGGGTTACGCAAAGAAGTTTGGCGGGCGCGAGAGAGCTGAACAGATTTTGAACCATGTCACCAATGTCGCAGCCGCCGACAATATTGAATTCAACATGGATATCGCACTGCGCGCTAACACCATTCTGGCTCACCGTGCATTGCACTGGGCTCTTGAGCACCATGGTGCGATCACACAGGCAATTTTCAAAGAACGCCTCATGAAGGCCTACTTCACCGACGGACTCAACGTCGGCGATGCAGATGTCGTTGCTCAATGCGCAACTGAAATCGGACTAGATGGCGAAACCATTCGCGCCTGGCTAGACACAGATGAGGGTCTTGATGCCGTCCAGCAAGATTTACAAGGTGCAGCTATGCGCGAAATAACTGCAGTTCCTTCATTCGTTATCGACGACCGATTTCTCATTCCCGGCGCGCAAGATGTCGACGTGTTTGTCAATGTCTTAGAGCGAGCGTTGACCCGTTGACAACCCCCTTCGTAACCTTTCTTCACGGATTCACACAGACAGGTGAATCATGGTCTCCTGTTTTGCAGGCAATGCATTCAGGTTTCACGCCACTTTGCCTAGATGCTCCTGGTCATGGCACTAACCACAACGGCGCTCGTTCCCTTCCTCAATGTGCAAACGACATCGCCGTAGCGATGCAACCTGGCATTCTCATCGGGTACTCAATGGGGGCACGCATGGCTCTACACGTAGCTTTACTGCACCCACACTTGGTTTCTCAGTTGGTGCTCATTAGCGGTACTCCAGGACTCGCAACCGAGACCGAAAGAATTGCACGTCGTAATAGCGACAACGAACTAGCTGACCGAATTGAAGAGATGGGCACACATGCATTCATTGATGAATGGTTGGCGCTTCCCATTTTCGCAGGACTAACCGACAGCACTAACCAAAAAGACAATCGGCTTCAAAACAGCGCGAAGGGCCTTGCAGATTCATTGCGCTTTGCCGGTACAGGCACACAGGAATCTCAATGGTCTCACTTACACAAGCTTTCAATGCCGGTTCATCTAATTGTTGGCGAAAATGACGCCAAGTTCACTGCAATTGCGAACGACATGCAGCCACTTCTTCAATTGGGCGATGTAACTGTGGTTCCAAATGTCGGGCATACCGTTCACTTAGAAAACCCGACAGCTGTCGGCAAGTTACTTGACTCGATAGTTCTACGGAACGATTGAAAGTGCAATCCCTGCACCGAAAGTGATTCCCAGGACCAACTGCGCTCGACCGACATTGCCAAGAACAATGATCAGATCTTTCCCTTTTGCGCCACGTGCGAGCGCTTCGAGCGCTGGTCGAAGTACAACTATTCCCACAAGACCAAATAGCGCGTAGGCACTCAACAAAACTGCGGTCGCACAAATCGATAACGCCGCTAGAACAACTAGCAGCGCGAAGAACTTGCGAGTGTTCGCGTCGCCTAGTTTCACCGCAAGGGTGTTCTTACTGGCAACGGTGTCACCGGGGATATCTCGCAGATTATTGATCACAAGTAAAGAACATGCGATACATCCGACAGCAACGCTGGCTACAACTCCGGCCCATGTGAACTTTTCTGAAACTACAAACTCCGACCCAGTAGTTGCCACTACTCCGAAAAAGATAAAGACAAATACTTCTCCCCATCCTGCATAGCCGTATGGTCGCGGTCCGCCTGTGTAGGTCCACGCTGCGACGATCGCTAACGCACCAACCAACACCAACCAAAGTGATGTCATTAGGGCAAGCGCCAGTCCGGCACATGCTGCAATTCCAAACATTATGAACGCAGCTCTTTTGACGTGTGAGGCGGTTGCCGCGCCAGACCCAACCAGACGTAATGGACCAACACGAACTGCATCAGTCCCCTTCACGCCGTCTGAATAATCATTGGCGTAATTAACACCCACTTGTAGAGCCAAACTGACCACGCCCGCCAAGACTCCACGCCACCAGACGGGGGTTGGCGCACCACTTGCGCATGCAACACCAACAAGCACTGGCACGATCGCTGCCGGCAACGTACGTGGTCGAGCGCCAAGAATCCATTTCTTCCATCCGAGGCTTGAAGGGTTTATGGGAGAAGTCATGTCTCTAGTGTCGCACGAGTCGTACGCTAGATGCGTGAACGAATTGGTATGTCTTGATATGGCAAACAGCCAACTTTTCGTTGACCGTCTGTCGCGTGCCTGGGACAACGATGATGCCATCTTCCCACTTGATCAACGGCTGCCTCTCGCCGCCCGTCAACTCATTCTGAATGTTGTCAAACCGACAATCATGGCCACCATTGACGGCGACACGCGCGTTGATGGCATACCCGTTGAATCAGGAGATGCTGTCGTTGTAGCAACCAGTGGCACCTCGGGAGTTGCGAAGGCTGCAGTGCTGACCATGTCAGCCGTAGAAGCAAGCGCCCGAGCAACCACTGAACGACTGAACGTTTCGCTGCGCGACACGTGGCTCGCTTGCCTTCCGCCTTCGCACGTGGGCGGACTTTCAGTCATTACTCGTTCTCTCATTATGGGTACTTCCCTTATTCCCGTACCGAGTTTTTCACCAGACTCGTACGAAGAAGCAGCCAAATCCGGCGCCACTCTTGTGTCGCTTGTTTCTACAGCGCTTCAAAGGATTGACCCATCATTGTTCCGCACCATTGTCTTGGGTGGGTCGCGTCACGCTTCGCAGTTGCCAGCAAATTGCGTGACCACCTATGGGTTAACTGAATCAGGTAGCGGCGTTGTATACAACGGCAAAGCACTTCGGGGTGTTGAGTTAGAAATTCGAGATTCCATCGTCTACATAAAAGCACCAATGCTGCTGCGCGCGTATCGTGATGGCTCCGTGCCGCTTGATAGCAATGGTTGGTTCTGCACGGGCGACAGAGGTTCGATATCTGATGATGGAGTGCTGCAGATAGAGGGTCGCGACAGTGACCTCATTATTTCTGGCGGCGAGAATATCTGGCCAGAGAACGTGGAGGATGCACTACGTGATTTTCCAGACGTTACCGACCTCTGTGTTGCGGGCGTTCCAGACCCCGAATGGGGTCATGCAGTTCACGTGTGGCTAGTCACGACGAGCACAGACAAACCCTCTTTAAATGCAGTTCGGGCTCATGTCAAACAGAACCTTCCCGCGCATTGCGCTCCGCGACAAGTTCATATCGTCAGTGAAATTCCTAGAACCGCGCTTGGCAAACCGCAACGCTCGATACTTGTGGAGAGTTTGAAGAAGTCTTAACCGGCGTTCGAGGTGTTCAGTCCGGCGCCACCGTCGATGACATACGTTTCTCCGGTTATCCAACTCGCCGAATCTGACGCAAGGAACGTAGCGAAATTGGCTATGTCCTCTGGTTCGCCGAGACGCTTCAAAGGAACAGTTGCGGCAATCTTGTCACCAAAGTTCTCAACCAAGAACCCTGCGAAATCTGTCTTTACTAATCCGGGCGCAATTCCAATGACCCTGTTCGGACCAATCTCACTGGCTAGTTGACGCGTGAAGTGAATCAATGCAGCTTTGGTCAAGTTGTAGACGCCAAGTCCGCCGCCATCGGTTCGCAGACCACCAACCGATGCAATATTGATGATCACGCCAGGGTTCTCCTTGAATGCGGCCTCGTACGCAGCTTGTGTCCACTGCAATGGTGCCTTCAAGTTGATTTGAAAAGTCTTGTCGTAACGACCTTCATCGACACCCATTGTTGGTCCGTAGTACGGGTTGGTTGCGGCGTTGTTGACCAAAATGTCAAGGCGCCCGAACTTTGCAATGGTTTCGCGAACAACATCAGTAGCGGCAGTTGGGTCTCCAACATTGGCCGGACGAATAGCAACTTCGCCTTCAATACCTTCCATTGCTGATTCATCAATCTTGCGAGAGACCATCATGACGCTTGCACCTGATTCTGCGAATGTCTTGGCAATCGCCAGACCAATTCCTCGTGATGCTCCCGTAACGAGTGCGACTTTGCCTTTTAGTGAAACTTCCATTTCGCCAAGTTACAGAAGTTAGAGAGCGAAGGCGTTACTCGGTACCAATCGTGGGCATCAGACGAACTTCAGTGATGCGACGCCCTTCGAGAGCCTCAACGACAAAGCGCCATCCCTCTATCTCGAGGGTTTCGCCAACTACAGGAACATGTTCGAGAACTCCGAAAAGGAACCCTCCAACAGTGTCAAATTCTGCATCAGGTAGATCCACATCGAAATGCTCGTTGAAATCTTCAATGGACATACCAGCGTCGACCAATGACTCACCATTGGGCAGATTTCGGACATCAGGTACTTCGTCATCGTGCTCGTCCACGATTTCGCCTACCAGTTCTTCAAGACAATCTTCGAGCGTAACTAAACCTGTAATGCTGCCGTACTCATCGGCAACGATGGCCATATGGAAGTGATCGCGTTGCATCTCACGCATTAGTTTCGCAACTGGCTTGTTCTCAGGAATAACGACAGCAGTGCGGACAAGCGAATCAACTGGGTCAGACCCGAGTCCAGAACGAACCGCCTTCATGATGTCCTTTGCGTACACAATTCCAAGAACATCCTCGTTATCTTCTTCGTCATTTCGCATCACTGGCAATCGACTAACGCCGTGTTCAAATGCCTCATCTAAGGCCATGTCGAGCGTTTCACCAGAATCAACACTCACAATGTCTGGGCGAGGGCGCATAATCTCACGCACAATCGTGTCACCGAATTCAATAATGGATTCGATCAAGGCACGTTCTTCATGTTCGATTACTTCATCTTCAACAGCAGCTTCCACCATGCCTAGGAATTCTTGTTCTCCAATGAATGGTCCCTGTTCGAGCCCCTTGCCCTTTACAACGATATTCGTCAACCCGATAAGACCTTGGGAAATCTTTGTCAACGGGTAGAAACCCACCAGAAGAGAAATCAAACGAGATGTCGACAAAGCAGCCCTGTCAGAATGCAAAATCGCATACGTCTTTGGCACTGCTTCTGCAAAGACAAAGAACACGACGACGTTGAGGACGACACCTATGGCCACTCCGGCGGGCCCAAACAATCGTCCTGCCACTACTCCGGTCAAGGTTGCCTGAACCGTTTGGCACACGTTCACAGACAACAGCAACGGATTTACCCACCGCTCAGGATGAGTAACCAAGCCAAGGAGTGCTGAACCGCCGCGGGCACCGGAATCTGCCAATGCCTGAGCCTTCGGCTTCGACACGCGCGACAGACCCATCTCCGCAATTGAAAGAACCATCAAAATTCCCAAAAGAATCAGAATTCCGATCAGCATCCACCAGTCGACTGTGGTTGGAGAAGTTGCGATCATTCGTCTTGTTCCTGTCTGAATTCGACAGGTGCTGGACCCGCCCAATGATGTTCGGTCAAGATTGCCAACTCTCGTGCCCGCATGACCGTCTTCGTTTCTTCGTCATGATGATCAAAACCAAGGACATGCAAGATTCCATGCACCAAAAGTAGTGCAACTTCATCGTCAAAAGTCCCAGCGTGCGTTGGAGCCTGGCGTTCAGCCACAACGGGGCAAAGAACAACATCTCCTAACAGTGTCGGCACGTCATCGTTGTCCGGATGCGGTCTAGCTGGTCCGCGCGTGAGAGCACCAGGACCCTGCTGTTCAATCATGTCTGCCGCATCTAAGGGGAAAGCCAAGACATCAGTAGGGCCAACCTTGCCCATGTGTTCCTTGTTCAGGTCTGCCATCGTTGGTTCGTCTACGAAAAACACTGACAACTCACATGCTCCGTGCACCCCTTCGTGCAGAAGTGCAGAAATCGCTAGTTGGCGCCAGCGTGCAAGATCAATCGTGCTTCCAGATTGTTCGTCCGAACAGAACACTTCAGGAACTCCATCACCACCTGCGCGACGAGGCACATGAATTCTCGGTCGAGACTCAGTCATCACGAGCAGCCTTACGCGCTGAACTTCGTCGCGCCTCAGCATTAGTGAATCTCTCGTATGCGGCAACTATGTCAGCAACGATTCGATGGCGAACCACATCAGAACCGTCTAGATACACAAATGCCAAAGAATCGATATGCCCCAGTTTTTTCTCTAGGCCAACTAATCCGCTTCGTCCGTCTGGTACATCTATCTGTGAAACGTCGCCGGTGATGACAACTTTTGAGCCGAAACCCACTCTTGTCAACAGCATCTTCATTTGTTCCGGAGTTGTGTTCTGAGCTTCGTCGAGAATGATGAACGAATTATTCAGAGTTCTTCCTCGCATGAACGCGAGTGGAGCAACTTCAATTGTTTGACGCTCAATCAATTTCACTGCTGCTTCAGGGTCCATCATGTCGTAGAGAGCGTCATACAGAGGCCGAAGGTACGGATCAATCTTTGCCATTAAGTCTCCTGGCAAGAAACCAAGACGCTCTCCAGCTTCTACGGCCGGTCTCGTCAGCACAATTCTTTGAACTTGTCGGGCATGAAGAGCCTGCACAGCCATTGCTACGGCAAGCCAACTCTTTCCTGTTCCGGCTGGCCCAACACCGAAGGTGATGGTGTTTTCCCGAATGGCGTCGACATACCGTTTCTGACCAGCGGTCTTTGGGCGCACCATGCGTCCCCTCGAGCCCTTCAAAATGTCATCGGTCAAAACGCTGCTCGGACGTTGTTCGGCACGAACCATCACAATGCTGCGATCCATTACCGACTGATCGAGTCGCTCTCCACTTTGGAGGAGAAGAACCATCTCTTCGAACAAACGACCAACTTGGTGGGCTCGAGGACCCGAGCAACCAATCTCGTTGCCTCTCACCACTACTGCGACATCGGGGAACGCATCTTCGACTCGGCGCAAAAGTTCATCGCGTTGTCCAAGCAATTCAGCCATGAGATGGGCGCCTGGGACAACGACCGTGACGGTGGGAGTAACGGTGGTCATGTGCCTTCAGACTATCTTTCTGACACTGAGATACAGGCTCCCCTTCCGTGAACCCCACTCGTAGTACCGTCATTTGGGTTCGATTGGGCGGTCACCACATGCAGATTTCGAGACAAAGTGACACGTAAAGCCCTCTCAGCCACTGCCTGGATCTTTGCAATCGCAGCCATAGGCCTCGGCGCAGCACATGCTCTGATTGCTGAGAATTTCAGCAGTGTTCCCGCAGTTGTTTGTATGGCAATCGCATTGCTCGGCTACGTCATCGGGGCTACCACCAACAAAGCACCTGTTCCTGTCGCCCTCATCACGGCTCTCATAGGCCTAGTCCTTATTGCCGCTCGAGTCATTGAAGACAACGCGGATACACCGCACTCGCTCGTTCCAGAATCTCTTTTCCTCGCGTCACAGGTTCTCATTGTGCTCGGTCTTGTGTTCATCATTCGGCGGCGCCTTATTGGTCAAGCCGGAAATGTTCTTGCCGACGGACTCATTGTTGGCATCGGAGCGTGGCTCGTTGTGTGGGTGTATCTCGTTCAGCCATCACTGGGGGTAACGGGCAACTCTGCGACATTCACAACAATTCGAAGCATCACTCTTGGCGTTGCAATGATCGTTCTCTTTCTGTTGGCCACACTGCTTTTTTCACAGACCGTGCCCTCGCCTGCCAATGCATTCGTTGGCATAGCCATTGCGCTTACATTGTCGGGCATCATTTTGCGCGCTGTCGTGTTTCGTGGAGACGTCTCATTCTCGGCAGCCACGCTTGACGCACCATTGCTGATGGCGATTGCGTTAGCGGGCGCAGGGTTCGCTCATCCTGCTATTCGTCATATTGCAGCAACTGGTTCCCACACGGTCGTGCCGGCGCTCATGACGCGCCTGTTAACCACAACTTCATCACTTGTGGCTCCCATCATTGTTCTTGCAATCGACAAACCAGCCAACACACAAGACACCACTGTTCGAACCATTACAGTGTGCATTCTTGCTGCAGTAGTGATGTCACGAGTCGTGCAATCAGTCCGCTTGAATGCCACCACGCAAGACCAACTTGTTCGAAACGCATTAACGGATTCACTGACCGGATTGCCGAACCGAGTACTCATGCTTCAACACATCGAAACAGCCATGAGATCTTCTTGGAAAACAAACGTTCAACCCACAGTTCTCTTCATTGACGTTGACAGATTCAAAAACATCAACGACAGCCTCGGTCACTCAATCGGAGACGATGTGTTAACAGAAGTTTCGCGTCGACTTACGTCGGCAGTGCCCGCCCATGCGACAGTCGCACGAATTGCCGGAGATGAATTCGTGGTCTTAGATGCAACAACTGAGACTGTGACTCAATCGGTTTTGTTGGCAGAACAAGTACTCGATTCGCTTCGCAGCCCAATCAAGACAAGAGATGGCGACATGTTTGTAACAGCAAGCATCGGTGTTGCCTATTCCCCTACAACTGTCGAGTTATCCGCAAACGAACTAATGCGACATGCCGATACAGCCATGTACCGAGCAAAAAATGCTGGCAGGAACTGCATAGCTCTCTTTGATGACTCAATGCTCGACAACGTGACCAAGCGACTCGATGTTGAAACCGCCTTGTACCGAGCATTAGAGCGAAATGAATTACACCTGGTACACCAACCGATAGTTGACATTGATTTGGGACTAGTTGTTGGTTTCGAAGCTTTAATGCGATGGAATCGCGGTCAGGCCCAAGTTGTTTCGCCCGACGAATTCATCCCCATTGCAGAAGAAACTGGCATCATTGTCCCCCTTGGCTCGTGGGCCATCAACGATGCGCTCACTCAACTGCGATCCTGGATAGATGCTGGCCACTGTTCACCGAGCACAACAATGAGCGTCAACGTCTCAGTACGCCAACTTCATGATCCGCAATTTGTCACAGTCGTCACCGAGGCGCTCGCATCCTCTGGCATTCCCGCCGGTCAACTGTGGCTTGAGGTGACCGAAAGCGTGATGATTACGGAACCTACCCAAGCCCTTGCGGCCCTGCACCGACTGCATGGCCTCGGTGTACGCATTGCAATTGACGACTTCGGAACTGGCTATTCCTCACTCTCACTTCTTCAACGCTTCCCTATTCAATGCATCAAAATTGACAGAGCTTTTGTCAATGACGTGGTAGCTGAGGCGGCAACGCAGAACATAGTTAGAACGATTATTGCAATGGCTACAGCAATGGGCGCTGAGATAGTTGCAGAAGGTGTAGAAAACACCGAACAACTGCACCAACTGTTAACTCTTGAATGTCACAGAGCTCAGGGATATTTGTTCAGTCGTCCCGTTCATGTCGACGACGTTCCACGCGTCGTCAAGTTCTTAGAAGATCCAAATCATTGGCGAGAAATCACCGGACGCAATTAACTCGGTGCGCCCACTGAAGTTATGGTTCCATCAGGATTCCTGATAAATAACTCAATGGTGTGAGGTCCAGGCGTAAGCAGCGTGTAATCCAGTACCGAAGCGAACGTGACAACTGAACGTGCACCGGACAATTCCCCGATGACCCCCGCAGCAAATCCGTCAACCGCAATGATTCCCTCAGTGCCGTCCTCTAGTGATTGAGACAGAGTTACTTTGCCTGTGACCATTCCAGGAATAGTTGCCCCTCGCTTACCTGACACATTCTGAAACAGTCGCTTCTGCTTAGCTGTCCAGCTAGAGATTCGACTATCCACAGTGTGGTCACCAATTCGCGTGCCAATGAGCGATGCACTTTCGCCCACGGCGGCGACCTTACGAATAGAACCGACATTGGAAACAATCTGCGCATAGTGCGCTGCTCGCTCACGAACTTCTTCGAAACCGCCAGAAAGTACAGCCGACTCACCCGTGGCCGAAACAATGGTGCGAGTTCTTTCCGTTGGACATTCATTCGCAAGCGACATCCCGGCAAACGTCCAAGAACTCTTCGTTTGAGTGACATCAATAATGGTTGGCAATAGATCCAAGTTAGTTATAGCGCAATCGCTGGCAACGCCCGCCTTCTGATTCGGGTACTTAACAAAGGTAGGAATTCTATAAATATCTGCGGCTTGTTCGGGATAGGTGAAATCAGTGTGCCGCTGCGGCATTGTGGGTATAAATGAGATCCCATGGTCAGCAGTTACCACCAACAGTGTTGAGTCCCATTTGCCTGATTGTTTTAGTTTCGCTATCAGATTCGTGATCACTTGGTCAGCAGCCCCCACTTGATACAAAAAGGTCTGATACATATCTCGAATCACTTCTTCGTCATCAGGATTCTGTGTTGAGATTGTTGGAGACAGTTCATCGACTCGAAGGTCTGGAGTGATTCGCCATGGCGCATGGGGCAACAATGAATGCACCACTTGTACTCGTGCACTCGTGGACTTTGACACGATGTCTACTCCGCGACCAATTGCATCTACTTGCGATAATGCTCCGACAGCGAACTGATCCTTGAATTCGTTTGCTACTGCTCCGAAACCGCCCCAGGTTCCTTCAATGGAGGGAACATACTTTCGCAACACTGGCGGGAACACGCGTTGGCCGTATACATATGCAGCATCTCGTAAAAATGTTTGTAATCGGCCAGCACTAAATGACGCTGTAGCGCCCGCTTTTCCGCCACACACTGAATGTGGACACAAACTAGTTACCGGTTCAATTCCTCCAACATCCGTTGCGCCTGCAAATAGCGTGAAGATGTTTTTAGGGTATTGAGCAAGAAAAGGACCACCCACTTGATCCGGAACTTGGGACGCAAGCACCGCGGGCACTGCTTGGTGCGTAAAGTTTGACTCTGCGACTGAGTTGCGATACCAAGTAGAACCTTTTGCCAATTCGGCAAATCCAGGGAAACGCTCTGAATTGATTTGACCATCGCTGTCAAGAAGTGAATACAAAGGAAACTCATCGAATATCACCTGAAGAACGGTGATGTCCTTATTCCCTACGACTGCATTAGATTTAGGCCCATTGGATTCAAGTAACACCGGTTGCATTGCAATGACGGCGCTTCCGATAACAGCAACAGCCAGCAGCGAAAGCCAACGCGACCATTCGCGAACTGGTTTGGAGTGATCGAAAGCAATCGGAATCACGAGAGCAAATAAAAGACCAATTGAAATCGATGGAATATTTCTGTTCACATCAAGCCATCTAGCTACCGCCAAACCAAGCAGTAAAGATAATCCACTAATCAGACATAGACGGGTTGCTTCATTTACCTTTGGGCCAAACAGTGCAGAGAATCTGTCAAGACCAATACACATAACCGCTGGGGCTAGGCCAACGAGGAGCAGAAACACCAAGACTTCCAGTGGCGACAACTTTGCCGCCGAAAAGACAGTCGTATTCTTCCCATACAGATCAAGAAGGGGCTGAGCTATTGCCATCGTGGATAGGGCCAAATAGGTCAAAAAGTGGCGGCGGAACATCTGACAACCTTGCCACAATGGAGGGGTGCAATCCATGTCCCCTCGCTCAACGAATCGGATCGGTATTGCCACAGTGTCCGTATTTGCCATGATCGGACTATTTCTAATACCGAGCCCGGACCCCGTGGAGGGTCGTTCAATCGCAATCGGAGCCAACGGTCAAGGAACATTGCTTGTAGTTGGCGACAGCCTCACTGTAGGCACCGAAGCATTTGGTTCTCTCTCGACGAAGGTGAGCGCCCTTGGTACTTGGACCTCAGTAAAGATCAATGCGAAAGTGGGACGCAAGGCTTCGCTAGGCCCAAGCGTTATTGAAAAGGGACTCACGGATTCGACCACGGCACTCGTTATCGCACTCGGGACCAACGACATGATTTCAAAACCCGAGACCTGGTATCCACGATGGGTAATTGACACCGTGATGAACAAAACACGAGGCTTG
>JBILOM010000135.1:0-3413 GCA_044374495.1 Ilumatobacteraceae bacterium
ATGTCGTACACAAGAAAGTCATTGCCGAGGCCATGGTGTTTGGAAAGCGAAACCTGCATTGGCACAGACACTATTCCAAGGCAGCTGCCACCACAGGGGTGACTTCTTCAATGGGGTCTTCATGAACGTCAACCCATTGAATTCGTGGGTCACGGCGAAACCAGCGGTCTTGGCGAACAGCGAACTGTTGGGTGCGCAAAATGGTGGCGGCTACCGCCTCGTTGAGCGACCAGCGGCCCTCAAGGTGTTCGATCATTTCCTTGTACCCAAGAGCTTGACGAGCCGTGAATGCCAACCCATTGGGTTCAGCCAAGAGGGCGCGAACTTCTTCAACGAGCCCTCGCTCCATCATGATGTTCACTCTTTGGGCGATTCGTGCTCGAAGAACATCGCGATCCCAACGCAAACCAATCAGTGTTGTGGACGTAGGACTGTACGAACCAATTCCTTCGCCGAAGGAACTGAACTTCTCACCAGTTCCTAAACACACTTCAAGAGCACGAATAAGCCGGCGGCGGTTATTTGGATCCATCTTTGTACTTGCTTCAGGGTCAAGCGCAAGCAACTGCGCAAACATCGCCTCAGTGTCTTCATTCGCCTCTAAATCAGCTCGAATCTCAGGAAATTCGCCAGGCATATCTAGTCCGTCAACAATGGCAGTGACATACAGACCAGTTCCACCGACAATCAATTCAGATGCACCAGCATCAGAAATTGCAACACGCGCAGCCGCTACGTTTTCAACATAGTGAGCCACCGTGTGTCGTTCGTTCGGTTCAGCCACGTCGAGACAATGATGCGGAATTAAAGCTTGGTCTGCTGGCGACGGCTTTGCAGTACCGATATCCATTCGCTTGTAGACCTGCATGGAGTCCGCGATGACGACGTGCACCGATCCTTTTGGTTGCAGTGCGGCAGCAGTCATTGCCGCATCGCTTTTGCCGCTTGCTGTTGGCCCAAGCACAACAACTGACTTACGAATAGTCATGCAGTTATTCCGACACCACAGGTATGCGGATTTTGTGAGTAGCCATTTGCAGAACTTCGACCAAGAAGCCCGTGAGGAAATGCGGTGCAGCCTTAGTGATCTCTACCGTGGTGTACGTGCCTGGGCGAAGTGGAACATCAGAACTGAAATGCACCAACTTGTATTGGCGAGTACGACCCGAATACACATTTGGGTTACGGCGACTAGGACCCTGCACCACTACTTCTTCAATGCGGCCAATGCGTGCTTCATGCTTGATAAGCGCGGAGTGCTCAACCACAATCTTCAAGCGATCAAATCGATCAGACACAATGGCAGGGTCAATGAAGTGCTCTGACATGTCTGCAGCTTGCGTACCTTCTCGCGGCGAAAAGATGTATTCAAACGTGTTGTCAAACATTGCTTCAGCGGCAATTTCTAAGGTGCACTGAAAATCTGCTTCGGTTTCCCCTGGGAAACCAACAATGATGTCGGTTGTTACAGACAAGTCCGGAATCAGTCGTCGTGCATCTGCAAGACGTTCCATGTAACGCTGAGCGGTGTACCCGCGATGCATTAACGAAAGCACCCGATCCGAACCCGACTGCAGTGGGTAGTGCAAGTGCTCGCACACTGCTGGCGTATTGGCCATGGCTTCCAGAACATCGACGCGCATGTCTTTGGGATGCGGACTGACATATCGCACACGGCGAATTCCTTCAACATCCCCTGCTGCCCGTAGCAAGTCGGCAAACAGTGGCTGCACTCGAGCATCTGAACCTGCTTGGCGTTCTGCCAAAGTGATGTCACGTCCGTAACTGTTCACATTCTGGCCAAGCAACGTCACTTCTGTGACGCCTGTAGAAGCCAATTGCGCCACTTCGCCAATGACATCAGCAAATGGACGACTAATTTCACGCCCACGTACTGCCGGAACGATGCAATAGGCACACGAGTTATCGCAACCTATTTGAATTGTCACCCACGCGTTGTATGTGGTCTCGCGACGAACTGGAAGGGCACTGGGAAACAGCGTGTAATCATCAAGTACTGCTTCATCGAGAATTTCAGTGATTGGCCCATGCTCTATGGAATGGTTCAACAATTCAGTCGTGCGATGCACATTGTGCGTTCCCATCACTACATCAACCCAGGGAGCCTTTTCAGCAACGACATCTTTGTCTTTCTGCGAAAGGCATCCACCAATCACAATGCGGCGTCCCTCTTTTGCTGCCTTCCATTTGCGCAGATGACCAAGTGTTCCGTACAGCTTGTTATCAGCGTTCTCACGAATACAACACGTATTCAGAACAACAACATCAGCCTCGTCATCGGTCTCGACTCGCTCCATGCCGTCAGCTTCAAGCAGGCCTGAGATGCGCTCGGAGTCGTGCGCGTTCATCTGGCACCCAAAGGTGTGCACTACATATGAAGTTGGCTGTACTCCGGTCACGCCACGAAGGCTACCGAGAACGACTCAGCACTAAGCCTTAGCCACCGAGGACGAGGCATAGACCCATTTCCCGGCCTTCTTGGCCTGCAACATCACCGACAATCGTTGACCCTTCTTGGATTTAGCGGAAATGGTTTTGAGGACAGATTTTGACTTACCAATCACCGCGGCCGCGGTAATCTTCGTACTTCCCGAACTGACTTTGGAGGCAATTGAACTAACGACAACCCGACATGTGTACTTTGCACATGCAGCGGCGGACACTTTCAATGTGATCATTGCTTTTGATCCGACTCGCTTAGTGGTGATCTTTGCTGAGGTCTTTGATTTCACTGCAAATTTCGCGGGGGCAACTGAGGAACCGAACGCACGAACTCCAGAAGTTGATGCTGCCGCCACAAAACGAATATCAGGAATGGTTACTAGCCAACCATCCACGCCCTGCAGGTCCGCTGTCCACCGCGTCCAAGTAATTGCTCCCTGCGTACCGCCATCAGTTCGTGCCAAGTTCAGTGCACCTGTTTGAAATTCAGCGCTTGCAACAACTTCAGGCGTAGCCCCATAGAAGTTCAATAACGATGCATCAGACAACACTGCGCTTAGCGAGGCAGCATTTGGTGTTCCGTCACTCCATGTTTGAGGTGCAGATACTCCGTATGTCATCTGTGGTGTTTCTCCGGGCTGCACCATCAGAGATCCCATATACGAACGAGTGCTACTGAAGAGAGCACCAGTAAAGATTTCATCGAGACTGTTGTCCAAGCTCAATGTCAGACTTGCCGACAACGTTTCATGTGTGTTCTGCGTGTACGGGCACGTTTGAACAGGAACCTGTGAACAGCCAACCTGTTGCGTTCCCTGCATCACAACAGGAGTGAGAGTCGGCTTCAAACGGATTCGAATGGATGCGCCGTCAGTTCCTAAATTGGAAGTATTCCAATAGGTCGCCACACCACTAGCCCAACTCCAACGGACAGATTTGCCGAGAGTATT
>JBILOM010000136.1:0-3382 GCA_044374495.1 Ilumatobacteraceae bacterium
TGGCGATTCTTGGGCTTTGGTTTTCGTAATGCCTATTCGCACCGCTATTCAAGTGCTGAATACATGATTCATGGTATGAAAGATTTCCTTGCAGGGCCAGCTGAATGGATGAAGATTGACCATTCCGCCAAGCACGAAGAAGTACGTCATGTCTCCGAGGAAAAAGCTGCACCGCTAACGCCTGAACTTCTCAGTCTTGGCTTTACCGCACCCCGTCCGAAGATTATTCGCCTTGGAGGGTTCTTGTTGTCTCCATTGACTGGTGCTGGTAGATGGATTCCAAAGTTCTTCCGCTCAAACGACATTGGTGTTGCACAAATTGATGTTCGTGCAGTTGGTCTAGCAATTCGCCACGACAAAATTCTGTATCGTCACCCACGTTTCGACGAGGGTTTCATCTGTGAACGTGACTACAAGCGGTTTATGGCGATTCAGCGCGATGTGTTTCGGTATTCGCTTCGCATTGCGCGCACCTATAAGCGTTTGAAGCGCGAATATCGTGATAACTACATCACCATGGTGAGTGATGCATCATGGAACGCCCGCTTTAAGGGCTAGTCAGCGCTGCTGCTGCGGTCAACACTTTCCACGTGCTTGGCCCAACTCGTCCATTGACCGGCAAGTTAACTCTTTTCTGAAACAGCTTCACATCGTTTGCCAGTGCTACTGAAAAGACTCCTGTATTTGCGATCTTCTTCTTCAAGACTTTTGCTAGTGCTTGCTGCAAAGACGAAACCGCGGGGTGGCGTGTTCCGACTTTAAGAACAGCAAGATCAATCCTCGCTGCGAGCCCTAAAGCATCCCATGTGGCTCTGTCTACTATGCCTGAAACGGGGAGAACCGAGGTGGTTTGAAATGCTCTGACTGCGCGCTCGGTGCCTGGACCAAATGCGCCATCTGTTGCGAGTCGAGATTTACCAACAAGATTAAGAGCAAGATTCAGTTTCTTCTGAACAACTGTCACCATGGCGCCTGTGTTGTTTCTCGCAAGGGGGAGACCGAGCATGAGCGGTGCAACTGCAACTGTTGTTGGCAAAGTGCCAGCAGGGCGCAATAAATCAAGTTGTTGACGCAGGAACAATGCAAACTCTGCTTGTCCGGTTGTTGATAAGTGGACGAAGCAACATAATGATTTGTTATCGAACCATCTCCACTGGTTCTCGGCTGATGATGCAGCGTTCCAATCGAAAATGGTGATTCCGGGGTTTCTTGCTGCGGCTGCAGCTAAAACTTCATTCGACTTTGCATAGTTTCGTTTGGTTGAGCGCGTTGACATGTTCACAAAGATCACTCGTTGTACAGCTTTTGAAATGAGTGCTGCCAAAATCTGCTGTACTTCGCCTTCAAAGGTTGCAGGGTCGTCGTTGTATCCCAATTCAACAATTGCAATAGCGGGTGCATCAAGCGTGTTGACAACACCCACACCATCAGAATTGATTGTTGGCGCACTGACAGCAAACAAGCAGCCAGCACCTGCCATACCTCGCCCGGCACACGCCTGAAAATTCATGGTTGGATACGCGGGAGTCACAATTGCTGCGAATTCCGATGCAATACTTTCGGCAACCGAATCGCCGATAAACAAGATCGAGCCAACAGAAGGCGAGGCCGGGTCTGCGGCTGCCACAGGGAACGCCGCGTACCACGGTGAATTCAAATCGAAGTCATTGCGGAATTGCCATCCTGTGCGTGTGACTGAACCTGCTGTGCCCGTGATGACAACAGACGTGGTGTACCCGTTCCAGTCTCCGCCTAGTCCATCATGAGAAGTTGTAATCGAGGTAAAAACACCGATGGTGGGGAATGCCTTTTGTATGTCTGCGGAAGACAAAAGTCGCGACCATGATTGCAGTGTTGCATCAGCAGCAATATCGCCGTTGTCAAGCTGAGCAGGAAATTGCCCGCCTGCTGTGCGGCCACCATTTGACGAAGTGAATTCGGTTCGCATGATGGTATTACGCGAGTCTTTGATGACGTATCCGGCGGTGTCAGTAATTGCCAAATCTGTTCTTTTGTCTTCGATAACGCTTGCTGTTTTAGAGCCGACTGTTCGTAATGCAGCTCCGCCATACACCTGACAATCTTGTGTATCGCATGTCTTGGCGTAGGTGTATCTGGCTTCAGACAGTGAATAACTACGAGCCGCGACTGATTGCGCTCGTAAGGCGTTCATTCCTAGTCCACCGGCAATGTCGCCCCAACCGGCAGGAGACTCGCGCGGAACGACTCCGCGCAAATACGCCTCAGCATTAACAAGGTTCACTGTTCGCCGATTTCCCAAAATATCGACTGTCGCTCGAACGTTTCCTCTGTAATAACGAATGCGACCGTTCTTGAAGGTGGTTGAAGGTGGTTCACAAACGCCAAGTAAGTCTGTTGGGGCAATGGCAGTGGGCACAGAACCTTGCGATGACACGAAATCGATTGGGCCTGCAATGTTGTCGCCAATCAGAGTGAATCCTGCTGGGTTATCAGTTTCAGCCGCACATGTTGCAGTAGGGGCTGCGTAAATGTCATACACATTGTTTGACACCATGCGAGCAACAAGTGCGCCGTATGCGCCAGCTGCACCTGTCCATGAAGCAGTGATGTTGTCAGAGATCACTGCTGTAGATCGTGCGTCAAGAGTTTGAAGACGAACGCTCATCACCCCGCCTGGCAATGCTGCTGCATCAGCCTCTGTGAGAGTTGAAAGCGTGCGACCGCTTCCGCCGTAATAGAAATTCAAAATATCTTGCCACGATGCACCGAGTTTCGTAGCCCAGCCAAGTGAGCCGTATTGACTCAGGCCACGACCATGGCCATTGCCATGACCGCGAATGATGACGCCTACAGGAGGCAGTGGCTCAGCGTTAACTGCTGTGTTCGGTGCGGAAGCGAGAATCGTAGTTACTAGTGATACGAATGCAAGCAAAAAGCCGACGCGGCGTAGGGGTCTTGTCGGGGTTGCCATGAGATACCACGCTAGGTGGTCTCGACCACTTCATGGTGGCGGTCTGTCTCGTCTCGCTCTTGTACTGCAACGCCTATCAAAACTAAAGCCATTCCCAGTAGGTCGAGAATGCTTGGAGATTGATTGAGAAATGCGAATCCGAAGATAGCTGCACACACGGGAAGTAACGCCAACATAACAGAGAAACGTCGGATGGGAATTCGACGAAGAGTTGATTGATCAATGCCATAACCAATTGCGTTTGAAAGTAATCCAACAAGAATGCATCCGATAAGTATTTTCCCGCTTGAGAATGCCGCGTTCGCATCACCTGCAGCAAATGGCGTGATGACGATGCCTCCGAAAAACAGACCGAGCGCGAGACCCGACACCCCTCTATCTGCAAGTGCGACGCGTGAACCCATCACGATGTAGCCCGCCCACATGACA
>JBILOM010000032.1:0-11519 GCA_044374495.1 Ilumatobacteraceae bacterium
AATCGGATGATGATGGCAAGCGAGGTGGGTTACTTGAGTACCCAGCTACAAGTCTGTTAATTGCTGGTGCAGTAAGTGACAGCGCCAGTGCAGCACCAAGTGCTGAACCAATTTGGCGTCCTGTGGTGTTGAGCGCAGAACCCATTGCAAACTTTCCAGGTGGCAAGAAAGCAGTCGCGCTACTTGAGAGCACTGACATGCTGCAACCGACTCCTGAACCGCAGATAATCATCAGTGGTAAGTAGACCGTGAGGAACTGTGGAGTCGGCCCGAGGAACAGACTGAAACCGAAAGTGCCAGTGGTAAGTAGAACCGAACCGAGGAATAGAACTCGTCCGTGTCCCCACTTGCCAGCAAGACGACCCATGGGCGCAGCAAGAATTGCAGCAGTTAACGGGCCAGCTGCAGTTGCAAGACCGGATCTTGTTGGGCTGTATTGCCACACCACTTGTAGCCACTGAATTTGCAGCATCCACATGCCAAGGAAGCCGATGGAGAAGAAGAAGCCAGACAGGTTTGCTGCAACAACGAACGGCATCTTGAATAGCGATAGATCAAGAAGTGGATCATCGACTGTGCTGCAACGCTTGACGAAGAACCCGAGAAGAATGCAACCGAGTGCCATTGCAGCAATTGTGCGCTGATCGATGTAACCCCAGTCACCGCTTTGTACAACAGCAAGAGTTACTAGTGCGACACCTGGCAAACCGAGAGCGGTGCCGATGAGGTCAACATGCTTTGTGGCAGATGGGTCTTTGCTTTCATGAAGAATTTTGCCACCCAAGTACAGAGTGATGGCGCAGAAAGGCACGTTGATGAAAAAGAGTGAACGCCAATCCAGCCAGTCAACGAGAACGCCACCGATGCATGGTCCAAGTGCTGCAGCTAGTCCGCCAACTGCGCCCCAGATGCCGATTGCAACAGTGCGCTTTTCAACGGGGAACTCTGGAAGAACAAGTGCGAGTGATGCTGGTGTGAGCATTGCTCCGCCAACTGCTTGTACGAGGCGAGCAAGAACAAGCAGTAGGGATGTGGGTGCGAGTCCGCACAAGATGGAGCCGATACTAAATAAGGCAAGACCACGCAAGAAGGAACGCTTGCGACCGTTCACATCTGCAAAGCGACCAGCAGTCAACAAACCAGCTGCATACGCAATGTTGTAACCAGAAAACACCCACGTGAGAAGAGTTGGGTGCCCGAGGTCGTCTTCAATCGCTCGGCGAGCAACTACAACGATGCTGGTATCGAGTGAAACTAAGAAAGTTGCGATTGCAGTGATGCTGAGTACTTGGTATGCGCGAGACATGCGTGGCTGCTTGATGGTGTCCATGTGATTCCCCTAACGAACATATGAACACTAGGTGAACGAGGCGAAAGGTAGAGGGTTGGGCTGTTAGTTCCAGCCTGTTTCGCGAATGGCGTCACCATCGGCATCAGTAGCGCGACCGCGCCATTTCACAGCGCCAGGCGTAGCGGACAGACGCGCAATGAGGCCCTGCATTGGGGTGCCTTCGACAGTGATGACTGCTTCTCGTGCGATGTAGTGCGGGTCTTTTTCGATGTCTTCCATTGAAAGAATAGGTCCGGCTGCAGCTTCGATTTCCTGAAAGATCGTAAGTGCTTCTGCTTGAGTGCGTTGTGCGAACCATTCTTCCATTGCAGCCTCAATGATTTCACGGTTAGCAATTCGTCCGGCGAATGTTGTGAAGCGATCATCACCATCAAACCCGAGCAAGTGGACAACGCGTGCTGCAATGGAATCACTTGATGTTGAGATTCCAACAAACAATCCATCGGAACAGCGGTAGACGCCGCGAGGCACTGTGTAAGGAAGTAATGAACCCATGCGTGGTTGTAGTTCGCCGCGTGTCAGCCACACAGTCATCAGTGGTCCGAGTATTTGAAACAAACTTTCCAGCAACGACACATCAACTACTTGACCTTGTTCTGACCACAGCGCGACCATGGTGGCGAAGGCGGCAACGAGACCAGTTACTTCATCAGTTAGTGCGAACGGCGGCAACATTGGGTCACCGCCAGGAACACCAGTGATTGATGCAAGGCCAGACATGGCTTCTGCAATTGATGCGAAACCTGGACGGTTTGCATATGGGCCGTCTTGTCCGAAACCGCTGACGCGAGTAATTATCAACTTTGCATTGCGCGCGTGGAGAACCTCTGGTGCAAAGCCGAGCTTTTCTAGAACACCTGGACGAAAGTTTTCAACAAGTACATCTGCGTCATCAATGAGACGCAGGAACAAATCACGATCTGTTTCGTCTTTGAGATTCAGCGCGATGGTGCGCTTGTTGCGATTCACTAAACGCCACCACAAACCTTCGCCGTCTACTGGGTCACGCCAACCCATGTTGCGCAAACTGTCTCCACCATCAGGGCGTTCAATCTTGATGACGTCTGCGCCAAAGTCTGCGAGGTAACGCGCGCAGTTAGGCCCTGCGAGAACAGTTGAAAGATCAAGAACACGCAAGCCCGCTAATGCGGAGGTGCTGTTTAACGGAGCGGAAGAATCAGGCATCGGTCTTCGAGCGTACCCATTGCGTAGCTCTCGTAGTCAATACCGAAGTCTTCATACAGGTGACGGCAGCGTTCGCTCCATGCCAATGCGTCGGGTGATGACACGCGATGCACCACTTGCATTACGCCCCCTTCGTACACGCGGTACTCGGCCCACGAACCAGGGAAATCTTTCACACAACCAATTTCAATGGTGGGAATACCGGAACGTGGCATGCGGCGAACACGGTGTCGATGTGTATGGCCAGCTGCGTAAGCGAGCACACACACGTGGCGTGTAGCGAGAGCATCGAGCGCCTCGCTGCTGTCGGGGTGAAGACCGAAGTAATCGTCACTGCGATTTCCATCTGTCCACTGTTGGTGATGACCCATGATGATGACGGGGGTTGTTGATGCGGACAGCTGATCATTCAGCCATTCGAATTGTGGTGGGTCGATGCGACCAGTTGTCTGCATCGGAATTGTTGTGTCGATGAGTGCGACGGTGATACCCGGCAACTCAATCCACTGATCACCGACGAACTCATTTTGATCGCGATACCGGTCATGGTTGCCTCGGGCTACGAAAAGCTTGTCTGCGAATGCGCCCTCGTAGTGTTCACGAAATGCTGCGAACTGTTCGTCTGTACCGCCTTCAGTGAGGTCGCCTTTCACCAGAACTGCGTTCGGGTTCAATCGTTTGATTTCAGCAATTGCCCCGGCGTTCATCGTGATGGGGTAGGGCTGTTCACCTGGAAGTGAAAATTGAATCGGGCCAAGAGGACTGTCGTCAATACGTCCACATTCAGTTTCACCGAAGTGCACATCGTTCACGGTTGCAAAAACGCAAAGCAATTGCCCTTCTGGACGAGGCAATGTTCGAAAGTCAATGCCATGTTCGGTGTATGCAGTGTCAGGCTGCAAGTTCTCATGGCGGACAACATGTTGCCCGTGGTGAAACACCGCAAGGTTGTCAGCGACAGTAGTTAGTTCTGTTGCGCTGACTGAAGTCATTATCTGAGTCCGGGACGCGCTCTGCGAGACACTGCGTCGGTGACCCACCAACGACCACTAAACCGCCAAGCAGAAACGGCGCTGGTATCTGCTGTTGCGGCAACCATAGGTTGTGGCCACATCATGGTGACCGCCGCTGCAATTGCTGCAGCTTCTTCTTCAGTAGGAATCGGTGTGATTGTGCCGATGTTTGCGTTCATCGCTTCACCACCACTGAATTCGCCACACGGTCATGCCATGTTTGGCTTTGCGGACTGCGCAACATTGCAAGGTATCCCAAGAGAAAAACGATGCCAGACACCCAACTCATCATGATGCGCTTAGCCGCACGACGTTGTCCGATGAATGAGCCGTCAACTTCATCAAGGATGAAAACTCCAAGCTTGCGGCGAAGCGGTGAACCACCTTGCATTCCAACCCAATATGCCAATGCGAAAAATGAGACTACGAATTGAGCAGCTTGTGACAAAACGGCAGTAGTGCCGGTAGTCGACGCAGAGATAATTGAAAAAGGAATGCTGATCAGTGACACCATGATGCCGTCGCAGATATTTGCAACAAAGCGAAGCCAGAAACCGGCTTTGGGTTCAAAAGCAATATCGCTAATTGAAACTACTTCTGGCGTCGGTGCATTCCATTCGGGGAACGATGATTCAGACATCATGACCTACAGAGGCATGTTGCCGTGTTTACGGCGTGGAAGCTCTTCACGCTTGGTTTGCAACATGCGCAAGCCAGCGATGATTTTGATACGGGTGTCTGCTGGGTCAATAACGTCATCCACGTAACCGCGTTCCGCAGCTGCGTATGGGTTGGCGTACTTCTCCGTGTATTCGGCAACGAGTTCTGCACGGCGAGCAACAGGATCTGCTGCTTGCTGCAATTCACGCTTGTACACAATTTCAACTGCGCCTTGTGGTCCCATAACTGCAAGTTCCGCTGTTGGCCATGCATATGCAAGGTCAGCACCAATTGATTTTGAGTTCATCACCACGTAGGCGCCGCCGTATGCCTTGCGCGTAATGATTTGAATACGAGGCACTGTCGCTTCACAGAATGCGTACAGCAACTTTGCACCGTGACGAATGATTCCTTCATGCTCTTGGTTAACGCCAGGCAAGAAACCAGGAACGTCTACAAAAGTAAGAAGCGGAATATTGAAAGCGTCACATGTACGAACGAAACGTGCAGCTTTTTCGCTCGACTCAATATCAAGAACTCCAGCAAATGCCATTGGCTGGTTACCAACTACACCAACAGTCATGCCGTCGACGCGAGAGAAACCACACACGATGCTCTTCGCCCAGTGTTCGAAGTATTCAAAGAACTCACCGTCATCGACGACTTCCTTGATTACTTTCTTCATGTCGTATGGCTGGTTAGCCGATGCAGGAAGAATGTCGCGCAACATTGGGCACGAACGATTCGGATCATCTGATGTTTCAACAGTTGGTGCTGATTCAAGATTGTTTTGCGGCAAGAACGACAACAAGAAGCGAACATCCTCGAGACATGCTTGCTCGTCAGCTGAAACGAATGTTGCAACACCGCTCTTTGAAGCGTGACTCATTGCGCCACCAAGTTCTTCAAGTGTTACGTCTTCACCTGTAACTGTCTTAACAACGTCAGGACCCGTAATGAACATGTGACTTGATTCGCGCACCATGAAAATGAAGTCGGTCATTGCTGGTGAGTACACAGCGCCACCGGCACATGGTCCGAGGATGACTGAAATTTGTGGCACAACACCAGAGGATTGAACGTTGCGATAAAAAATGCCACCGTATGAAGCGAGTGACACAACACCTTCTTGGATACGAGCACCGGCGCCATCATTCAAACCAATTACTGGTGCACCAACTTTGAGTGCAAGGTCCATGAGTTTGTGAATCTTCTCAGCGAACACTTCACCAAGAGCTCCACCAAAGACTGTGAAATCCTGGCTGAACAGAAATACTTTGCGACCTTCAACGGTTCCCCAACCGGTGATAACACCGTCTGTATACGGACGCTCTTCAAGACCTGATGCGTGCGCACGATGGCGGGCCAACATGTCGAGTTCATGAAAAGAGCCTGGATCGCAGAGGAAGTCGATGCGCTCACGGGCGAGCAACTTGCCCTTGCCCTTGTGGCGCTCGACAGAGCGGGGGCTTCCGGCGTTAATCGCCTGCTGTTGACGGTCCCGAAGGTCGTCAATTTTGTCCTGCATCGAAAAGCCAGAGGTATCAGTCACCTGCGAAACGCTAGTGCCGATGGGACCTCATCGCCTATCTGGTGGCCAATTACCCCGCGACGGGAACTGAGGTTGTGGTCACAATTGGGGCCGCGACCGTGGTTGCGGGGGCAAGGGTGGTGACGGCGGGGGCAAGGGTGGTGGCGACTGCTGCTGGGGCCAGCGTGCTGGTGGTGGTGGCTGCAGGAATAGTGGTGGTCGACTTCTGCAGGCCCTGCTTAGGAAGGGTGGTCACGGTGGTGCCATCAGCGATGGTGAATGTGGTGCTCATTGGTGGGAGGTCGCCAATGGTGGTGACACCAGTGATGGTGGCGGTCCATTCACCTGGTGCGCGAAGTTGCAGACCTGCGTCTTGCGCTACAAGTGCGGCGCCTGGTCGAGTGATGGGGACATTGATTGTGTAACCCGGGAAGTTTGGATTCGTCGGAACAAGAGCAATCTTGAAGTTTTGAATACGTGACGGCCCGAATAACTCAATGAGAATTCTGTTGGGTCCAACGTCACCAGGAGTGATGGACAAGCGAACATGGAAATCATCTTTGGCAGTCATGTCTTGCACGATTGCGTATTCAACACGTGGGCCAGTTTCAGGGTTGAGAACATATGGCGGACGCATTGCCATTAACCAAGATGATGCTGCAAGTACGACAATGCTCAGCGACATTTCAATTCCGACCGGACGCTTCAATCGGTATACAACTTTTTCATTCAGAGATTTAGCGCGTTGCATACCTCGCAAAATGAATTGACGCACTGCTGCGCTAACAAACAACATTGCAGTAACAAGCAGCACTTTGACAATGACTAATCGGCCATGTCCACTATTAATGAGGCTGATTCCGTCGATGCGCCAAACCTGAAAAACACCAGTAGCCACAATGCCAATTGTTAATGGCGTTGCTAGTCGAGCCCATCCGCGAAGAGCTTCGACAAGGTCTACGTCTCCGGGCCCATGAAGAATCACTCTCCAAATAATGGAGACGCTGCCCACCCACATTGCAATGAATGCCATGTGAAGAATTGCAACAACAATTCCCAAAATAACTGCACGCCCGGTTGCGCGGTCGAACCCGTATGAAATCATCATGAGCGCTAGAAGAACTGTGGTCGGAACAAGGTTTGTTGGTTCCAGAACGCGTTCGGTAATCCACGCGTAATAACTAAGGGCACCAACGACAAGAAGACGAATGAAGACTCCACGACCTTCGTTGGTTTCAAAGAGTGGGCCCCATGACGTGGGAGAAATTGATGATGCAATTCCTCCGCCTGATTGTCGCGCTGTCATCAGAATGATGAGAACAAAAATTGACACACCAGCAATTATCGAAACTTGTCGGAAGTATTTCTCAGTGATTCCGTACTCAACGCCTTCTGGCCAGACGAGTTTGATGAACATCAATCCGCCAAAGAGAGCACAGACCGCAAAAAAGACAATCAACTTCATGAGGCCAATGGGGCCCCCAAGCCGAGGTGCGACTTCTTCAACTGCAGTCCCGTCGACTGGAATAGTGGTGGCAGGTGAGCCAGGCTTAGTTGCGGGAGCCGTTGTGGTTACTTGGGTTTGGGCAGTGAAATTGAAGGACCCAGCGCTGCCATCAGGGAGCGACCAGTTCACGACGCAGGATCCATTTTCAGGAACCTGGGTGAGGGCAGCAGAGATGGTGACGCCGTCGGCCGATAGCTGAGGGGGCCCGAGATTGGTCAGTTTGGACTCGCAGGCCAGCGAAAGCCCCATTTGAGCGGCAATTTCGGCCCCACCAACGGGCAACGTGAACTTCAGCTGTAGCTGGGTAGGGGCAAGAGTCACCACTTCGCCCGCAGTTGGCCGAGAAGAAGAAAGAGTGTTGTCGCCAGCTGCCTTGGCAGGGCCAGCCGAAAAGGCAAGGGCAGACACAACTGCAATGAAGAGGAGAGGAAGGCGACGCATGGTGTGAGAAAACGGTAGCCAAGAATGACCCCCGATGAGTGCTTAACCTTTTCACACAGCGGTCCTCGGTGCACCGCATTGGTAGGGTCGTTTCGATGGCCACCCAGTCCCTGTACCGACGTTTCCGCCCGCGGAAGTTCTCTGAGCTCTACGGGCAAGACCATGTGGTCATGGCGTTGCGTAATGCAGTCATCAATGGCCGTGAGGGCCAGGCCTATTTGTTCTCCGGGCCTCGAGGCACGGGCAAAACTTCAACGGCACGAATCTTGGCAAAGGTCTTGAACTGTGCCGCCCCTGTCGAAGGTGAACCATGTTGCGAATGTGACTCCTGCAAGGCCGTGGAATTGGGCACTAGTTACGACGTGCTTGAACTTGATGCTGCGAGCAACAACGGCGTTCAAGAAATTCGCGACATTATTGAAGCTGCTGCATTAACTAGCCCAGGGCGTCACCGCGTTTTCATTCTCGACGAAGTGCACATGCTCACACGTGGTGCAGAAGCAGCACTTCTTAAGACATTGGAAGAACCACCAGACCAAGTTGTCTTCGTTCTGGCTACCACAGACCCACAAAAAGTGTCAGAGACAATTCGTAGTCGTGTGCAGCACTTGCAATTTCATCTTTTGCCTGTTGCCGAACTGAAGAAATATGTCAAGTTCGTAATCAAAGAAGCAGAACTTACTGTCGATGAAGATTCCATTGACTTGGTGTTGCGTCAAGGCGGCGGAAGTGCGCGTGACACATTGTCAGCACTTGAACTTGTTGTATCTGGTGGTGGTGAACCAGAAGTTGCATTGCATACCGAAGACATCATCACGTCGCTAGTTGCTCGAGATCATGCTGCTGCGCTTGGTGCAGTTGCTCGTGCCATGCAACAAGGTCGTGACCCGCACACGTATGCACAAGATGTTGTGCGAACCATGCGTGATTGTTTCCTTGCTCTGATGTCGCCTGAGTTGGTGCAATTACCTGCTGATCGAATTGCTGAACTTACGCGTTACGCGCAAGACATGGGAGTCCAACGCATAGTTCGCATCATGGAAACTCTCGGCAGCACCATGGTGGAAATGCGACACGCACCAGACGCGCGGTTATTGCTTGAAGTCGCTGTAGTGCAATTGGCATCACCTGTCTTTGATGACAGCGCAGAAAATCTGCTCGCACGTATTTCACAACTAGAAGAAGCAGTAAAGACATTGCGTGAAAATGGCATTGCAGCTGCGTTGCCACAGGCACCAATTAATCCTGCAACTGGTCGCGCCAAAATTGGTGGGCTTGCCGGTAACACGGCTCCGGTAGCTGTGCCCGTTGCTGATGCCACACCAGTCGTTGCTGTAGCGGCTGAACCTGCTGCGGTTACAAAAGAGATTCCTGTTCCCGCCGCCACTGAAACTCCTGCAAAACCAACTGAACCAGCAACTGCACCTGCTGCTGGTGCTGGTGCTGCAGACCCTGCGCAGATGTGGCCACAAATTACTGATGCCATGCGTGGTCTTGCAAAGGCCATGTTCAAGCCAGCAGTTGTGCAATCTGTTGATGGCAAGAAAATCATGTTGCGTCTGCCCAGCAATACACCCATGAAGCGTGCGCAAGAACAATTACCTACAGTGGTTGAAGCAATAAAACAAGTGTGCGGTGCAACGTTTGTAGTCACGCTTGTTCAAGCTGATCCAACTGCACCGGGTGGTATGGCTCGTCCTGTGCTTACAGAACCTGAAGTGCGCACCATTGTTGATGACGTAGCTGATGATCCGTTTGCCGCTATCGACATAGCTGACACGGTGCTCGCAGTTGATGCAGTTGATCCGTTACTCGCCGCTCTGCATGACACATTCCCTGGTGGAAGCATTGTTGAAAAAGAAGTCGAGACCAATGCCGACGTTGCAAAGACACCGCGCGGAAAGAAGTAACTAGTGGCCTCGCCCTACACGCCACCCGTTCAATTACTTATCGACGAACTTGGTCGTTTGCCCGGCATCGGTCCACGTAGTGCGCAACGACTTGCACTTCATCTCATCAAAGGTGACGTTGAAGATGTCACTCGACTTGCACGCGCACTTGTGGACGCAAAAGAGCGAGTGCGCTTCTGTGAATTGTGTTTTAACTTGGCAGATGCTGAATTGTGCAATATTTGCGGTGACAAAAAACGTGATTCGTCAATTGTGTGCGTAGTTGAAGATTCACGAGATGTTGTAGCAATTGAACGCACCGGAGAATTTCGCGGTCGTTACCATGTGTTGCTTGGCCTCATTGATCCGTTGCAAGGCGTGAACCCAGAACACTTAAAAGTGCGAGAACTTCTCACACGTATTCGCCCTGAGAATATTCAAGAAGTAGTTGTGTGCACCAGCAACAACACTGAAGGTGACGTAACTGCCATGTATTTGGCAAGGTTATTGAACCCGCTGGGCGTCAATGTGACTCGCTTAGCCAGTGGTCTGCCTGTTGGTGGCGACATTGAATTTGCTGACGAAGTAACACTTGGTCGTGCGTTCGGCAACCGCCAAAAACTTGATAGCTAAATAATCGCTTCGCCTGATTTATGGGCAACAACTTTTTGAGCGTGGTAGATACCGGTATGCCCACTTGTTGCATATGCAGCAACACAGGCAAGAGCAAACAGAATCGCGCCATTTCCGCCGAATAGTTCAATGCCAATAAAGGTGCAAGCCAAAGGCGTGTTTGTTGCACCAGCCAAAACTGCAACAGATCCGACAATTGCAAACACTGCAACATTTGCTCCGATGAGGTTTGCAAACGTTGCACCAGCCATGGCACCCGTTGCCAAAAGTGGAATTACTTCGCCACCAACAAAACCAGTTCCGATAGTTAGCGCCGTCAAGAACAACTTCAATTCAAAGTGGCCAGTTGTCGCTCCGTTCATTGCTTCCAACATCAGAGGGAACGAGAATCCTTGGTAATCGCGCCATCCGCATGCGCCAATCAGGATCGCAAGAAGAATGCCACCGATTAGTGGGCGAGCCGGATACCACGCAACATATCTCTTCATTGCACCACGAATGAAGAGTGTGACGCGTACAAATACCAATGCAATGATTCCGGCCAACAAACCAAACAGTGCAACTTGCCACGCAATAGTGGGTGACCATTTCACATCAATAATTTGTGGGTACTTGGTGTAGCTAACTCCGAGACCACGAACAACAGCATTGCCAACGAAACTTGCAACGAGCGCTGGCACAAGCGCTTCGTATCGAACACGCCCAATGCGCTGTACTTCAAGAGCGAACACTGCACCCGCAATAGGAACACCAGCAATAGAACCGAACCCGCCCGCGATTGCAGTGATGAGCATGAGAGAACGATCAGCAGGGTTTAGCCCGAGTCGTTCACTAATAGGGTCCGTTGCGCCTGCAGCAATTTGTAGCGCAGCACCTTCACGTCCGGTCGAACCACCCGCAAGATGCGACACAACGCTTGTAATGAAAACAAGTGGGGCTAGTCGAAGAGGCACCCATTCTGAATGTGTATGAATTTCATCAATCAGTAAGTTGCTCCCGCGTTCAAGACCACGACCCAAGTAGTGATACGAGGCACCAACAAGTAATCCGGCCAGGGGCAACAACAAAAGAAGCCACTTGTTGTCATCGCGGGTGTTGGTAGCCCATGTCAATGACTCAATGAATCCCGCAGAAAGTACGCCAGAGATAACGCCCACCACAACGGCAAGAGCCACCCAACGCGCAACGTGAATTGCACGATTGAGTGGCTCTTGCAGCATGTAGTTCTTAAACGGTGCGAACGATGATTGCGTCGCCTTGTCCGCCACCACCACAAAGTGCAGCTGCACCAACACCGCCACCACGGCGA
>JBILOM010000033.1:0-11487 GCA_044374495.1 Ilumatobacteraceae bacterium
ATTGACGAAACAATCGTGTTCCACGAATTGGCTAAGAGCGAAGTTATCCAAATGGTTGACATGATGATCAAGCGCCTTACCGGCCAACTTGAATCACAAGGTCTTGGCATTGAACTCACACAGTCTGCAAAAGAACTCTTGGCAGATGTTGGGTACGACCCGCAGATGGGTGCTCGTCCTTTGCGTCGTGCAATTCAACGTCAAATCGAAGATCAACTGTCTGAGAAGATTCTCTACAAGCAATTCTCTGCTGGCCAGATCATCGTTGTTGATACCGAAGACGACCCAGACAATGTCGGAAAACGTCGTATGACATTCCGTGCTGTTGAAGGCATCGTTGCGCCAAGCGAACCACCACTCGCTGGTGACACGCCTGCTGCTGTCGAGTGACCAGCAAGATAATCACTCGCATCGCAGCGTCTATCGCTGCAGTTTTTGTACTGTCGTCATGTCGTGTCGACTCAAACATCACGCTTGCAGTGAAGCCAAACGGCACTGGCAACATTTCAGTTGTCATCACTGCTGATAAAGACATCGTTGCCAAAGCTCCTGGCCTCAAAGCTGATGTGCGAACTGATGACCTTGTTGCGGCTGGTTGGAAAGTTGACGGCCCGACCGATACGAAAGACGGCGGACTCACCATCACCTTGACTCATGATTTCATGGGCCCAGCAGAGGCAACCACTTTGCTCGGGCAAATCAGCGGCACCCGCGGACCACTTCATGAAATGGTCATTACCCGCACCGGCAAAGACACGAATAGCACATACACCTTGGCTGGCCGGCTTGAAGTAAATGGTGGTCTGGAAGCATTCGCCGACGACGCCACATTGAATCTTCTCGGTGGCGCACCATACGTGGCAGATGTGCAAGCAGCCGGCCTTGACCTTGGTGACGCAGTCGGAATCACATTCAATGCTGTTCTGCCTGGCGAAGTCAACAACACAACAGGGCAAGCGACGGACGGCGTGATTACATGGCGAGTACCAATGGACGGCACTCCCACAAGTCTTGCTACCAGTGTCACCAACGTTGATATCGCATCAAGCATTTCGCGATTCGCCAAAGTGTTGGTTCTTGGTCTTCTGTATTTGTGGTTAATTGCCTCTGTGATCCTCATCTTGATGGTGTTGCGCGCTCGTAATAGACGACGCCCCACACCCCGCATATAAAGTCACGGTGTGGCAAAACTTCGACTCATTCATCGGTGCTCTGAGTGCGGAGCATCATTTCCAAAATGGTCTGGTCAATGCTCTGTTTGCACCGCATGGAACTCACTCGTTGAAGAAGTAGAAGGCCCCGAAGAATCTCGCGTCTCTCTTGCTGCTGGTCTTGCCCTTGTTCCTCCTGGTCTTGCAACACCTATCGGCGATGTGAACCCCAACGAATCAGATCCTGTGCCAACAGGTATCGACGAACTTGATCGTGTACTCGGTGGCGGTCTTGTTCCTGGCTCTGTCACTTTGCTTGGTGGTGAACCCGGAATCGGAAAAAGCACTTTGCTCTTGCAACTTCTTGGTGGAGCAAAAGGGCCTTCTCTGTATGTCACAGCTGAAGAAAGCGCACAACAAGTTCGTTTACGTGCAGACCGACTTGGTGCCATTAGCCCCGACTTGTGGTTGCTACCCGAAATGTCATTGCCGAACATCATCGCCGCCATCGACAAGATCTCTCCATCGCTAGTTGTTATCGACTCCATCCAAACTGTGGTCGACCCTGAACTTGGTTCATCACCAGGTTCTGTCGTGCAAGTACGCGGGTGCGCACACCGTTTGGTTCAGGAAGCAAAGCGTCGCAATATTTCTGTCGTGCTTGTAGGTCATGTCACCAAAGAAGGTGGCCTCGCTGGTCCGCGCGTTCTTGAACATGTTGTCGATACTGTGTTGTCATTCGAAGGTGAACGCCACAATGCGTTGCGCCTCATGCGCGCAGCAAAGCATCGTTTCGGCCCTACTAACGAACTTGGGTTATTTGAAATGACTGAAGCTGGCCTTGTTGGTGTTCCCGATGCCAGTCAGTTGTTCCTTACAGATCGCCGCACCGGTGTTCCGGGCTCTGTCGTTGTTCCTACTATCGAAGGCCAACGCCCACTGCTAGTAGAACTGCAAGCACTCACCAATCAAGTCAGTGCATCAGTTCCTGCGCGCCGCAGTGCACAAGGTCTCGACCAAGGCCGACTATCAATGTTGCTTGCAGTGCTTGAACGTCGTGCGCGCATCAGCTTGTCTGGGCACGAAGTATATGCATCTGTTGTTGGCGGAGTAAAACTCACAGAGCCAGGCGCAGACCTAGGCATGTGTCTCGCGCTGGTCTCTGCAGTCTCCAACATTCCGTTACCGGCAGACCTTGTAGTCATTGGCGAAGTTGGCCTTGCAGGTGAAGTGCGGCAAGTTGGTCACTTGGCCCGTCGCCTCAACGAAGCATCGCGTCTCGGCTTTACGCAAGCCATTGTTCCGGCAAGTGCTCCTGATATTCAGTCTGGTTGCACTATTCGTCGCGCTAGTACTTTGAATGAAGCATTGGCGCTAGCCGGCTTCACCACAAACGGCTAATCACTCCGCCTCAGCCACCATTCGAATAACAGCTGACCCAGAAGTGTTTTTTGTTACTGTCCACAGAGCAACTTCATGTCGCCCTGGCATAAGCAGACGAGACAATAAAGTGCTGCGAAAAGTTGTACTCATTCCGTTACGCAGTCCGGCTAATTCAGAAATGATTCCAACTGCAACCCCATCAACAACGAGTAGGGCCTCTTCGTCTGATCCAAAATCACGACGCGCGGTTAAACGCCCCTGTACTTGAGCCGGTACAAAACTCAATCGTTCAGAACCAATACCTGTGAAATCCTCAGGTTTATCAAGAGACCACGAAAGTTCTGTTTCATTCTCTGCATTGGCGGAAAGTGTGCGGCCAACCAATTCACCATTGACGCCGGCGCGAGTAATGTCATCAACGTTTCCAGTTGAAGAAATCCATGAATCGTAATACTGAGCGCGTTTTTGTACTGCAGAGAAAGCCGATGTCATCTGTGCTGTACCATCTGGCCAAATAATTGTGCGTGAGGTGCGAGCCGGACATGCATTCAGCAAATCTGCACCATCTACTTTCCATCCTGCATCTATTCGAGTTGCAGCAACAACCGTGGGGAAAATGTCAACGGATGAGGCCGTGCAATCATCTGTCAATCCTGCTTGTTGTCCTGGGTACTTAATAAACAATGGAATTCGATAAATGTCTTCTAACGTCGCCTGGTTCTTCACGTTGATCGTTTTTCTCTTTGACTCTCCGGGCATAAAAGTCAAGCCATGATCAGCGGTCACAATAATCATGGTGCGATCCCAATTTTTCGACTTCTTCATTGTCGTCACCATGTTTTCAATCACGGTGTCAGTCGCTGCATACTGCAACAGGTGGGCCTGATACTCATCACGAACGCGATCAATAATCGTGTTACTTCGTTTATCAGTGGGCAGCGCGCGAGATCTGCGCATGTCGGGTGTCAACATCCACGGACGGTGGGGCAATAAAACATGCGCAAAATGCAGTGTTGGTCTATCTGCTCGAGAAGCCCGCGTAACTACTCCTTCTACAACAGGTACTTGAGACATTGGCCCGCCCTGTTCCCACTGCGACACAGTTGTTGATTGTGCGGGTATTTGGTTTTCGGCAGTGAGAGCCTGCGGCACAGTTGTACCCGTCACCTCATCATCAACAGTTCCTGCATCTACGGCATCTACAGCTCCGAAACCTCCCCAGCCTTCATCAATGGGTGGCAATGCATCACGCAAACCTGCAGGGAGAACTTTGTGGCCAACCACTACTAAAGCATCGCGAAAAAACGACGCCATGCTGATTCGCTGATTCGAATCTTCTGTTGTTGGTGCAACTGTTGTCGTAGTTACTCCGGTGTCTGGGGTGCCTGAAGGGTTTGAGATGTTTTCTCCACCCGTTACCGAAACTGTTCTACAGACTTTCTTCGGACAGATTGCCGTTGCTACTTCATGTGCATCCATCGCCAGATGACCATTCATCAGTGTGAAGAGATTATTTGGATGATTTGCAAGAACTGGACCTACGCCAGATTTTGGCCACTTCCCTGTCAGCATGGCGGGCACTGCATCAGTTGTCGTTTGCGAGGTTGCAACAACATTGCGATACCACGTCGAAGATTCAGCGAGTGCAGCAAACCCAGGAAATCTGTTCTTGTTGATAGTGCCGTCTGTTCGCAGTAGCGGCCACAATGGCGCTTCGTCTAGGACAATCCACAAGACGCTCACGTCTTTAGGTGCAATCCGTAATAAAGAGTCTGCAGGGTCAATCTTTTTGGCACTGACCTCGACGACTGTTACTGCTGGTGGCCAAATAACTGAATTAGCAGACAAAGCAAAAACAACAGCGACCACAAGTGCAAGTGGCGACATCATCGTCAACCATGAACGCATTGTTAGTTGTCGTTGATACAAGTAGGTAAGTCCCACAGCAATACATGCAGTCAGAAGACTGTCAATAACCCATGGGCCGAGTGAGACAGATCGCAGCACCACAGACGCGACTAGCCATAGCGACAGCCATACAAGGACAGTGTGAATTCGAGTTCGCACATGAGGGAAAAACATCGTGGCGATGATCTCGATACTCAATAGAACTAACGGAGGTACGAGCAATGTGATGATGGCAAACCACACGACAATTGCACCTTCAAATCCGGCAGCGGCAAACACCGCAACGTTCTCCCCGTATAGCTGTAACAGAGGTTGGGCAATAGAAATTGTCGCCAACGCTAGATAGACCGCGCCGTGACGGGCCCAGTCACTAGGCACCAGTCTGGGTACTTCATTGTCGGCGCGCATTGAGACCAAACCGTAGTCCCCTAGCCCGAGATACCACGCCCTGGTTGGGGGTGCCTACCAGAATTGTTAGAGTCTCTAACATGTTCACGAAAGCCAGCCGCACTGCCCCTGGCCTTGTGGTCGCTGGAATTGCGGTCTTCTGTGGCTTTCTCGTTAGTTGGCAGTGGACAAGTGTTTCTCCACTCACGGTGTCCCTATTAATAGGTGCCCTTCTCGGCAACCTTGGCCTCATGCCATCTGCGTGTGAACCGGGTCTCAAGTTTGCATCGCGTCATGTTTTGCGGGCAGGAATCGTGTTACTCGGTTTTCAATTGTCATTCAGTGAAGTTGCCCATCTTGGCGGCAGAGGTTTCGTAGCGGTGATCGCAGTTGTCGTGATTACGTTTTGTGGCACGCAATACATTGCACGACTTCTTGGTGTCTCCCCTGGTCTTGGTTTACTCACAGCTACTGGCTATTCCATCTGCGGCGTGTCTGCAATAAGTGCAATGACTGGGGCAGTCGATGGTGATGAAGAAGACGCAACATATGCAATTGCGCTTGTCACATTGTTTGGCAGCATCTCTATTTTTGCTCTTCCTGCACTTGGGCACCTTATGAACATGGGCAATGTCCGTTTCGGCATGTGGGCAGGTTCCTCCGTGCATGATGTTGCACAAGTTGTGGCAAGCGCAACTACGTACTCACATTTGTCACTGGCACCTGCAGTAATTGTGAAACTCACACGCGTCGTTCTTCTTGCTCCCCTAGTTGCTGTCTACGGTTATCGACACAGCCAGACACAAAAACATGAAGAACCACATGAGCACCCACACACAGGGTCACAACGAGTGGCTCTGTTGCCGATGTTTATTGTGTTGTTTCTTGTTGCTGTCAGCATTCGCACTACTGGTGCTCTTTCGTCTGATCTACTGTCCACGCTTAAACACATCGAGAAAATCTGTCTTGCAATAGCCCTTGTCGGCTTAGGTGCCGGAGTCAACATCAAAAAGCTTCGCCTTTTAGGTTCACGTCCAATTATTCTTGGTTTTTGTTCTTGGCTATTGGTGCTCGCAACCTCTGTTATTACTATCCGTCTTATCCCACTTAATTTGTAAGGAACACGCCCATGATTGAAATGAACTGGTTTTTACCAACTGGTGGTGACTCACGTGATGTGCTGCCAGATGACAGCTCTATCAACCGCGCACCTAGCCATGCATACCTGGCACAAATCGCCCGTGCATGTGAAGAACTTGGCTTCGATGCCTTGCTTACACCATGCGGTACCGGCTGTGAAGACGCATGGCTTGCAACGTCATCTCTTATTGCCCTCACATCGCGCATCAAGTTTCTTGTGGCATTTCGACCAGCACTTCTCACGCCAACACTTGCCGCACAAATGGCAAGCACGTTCCAGCGCATGTCGAATGGCCGGTGCCTTGTCAACATTGTCACTGGTGCCGAACAAGCTGAACTTGCCCGTTTCGGAGTAACTGAGGACAAAGAAACCCGTTACGAACGCACAGGTGAATTCATTGAAGTCATGCGCGGCGCGTGGTCTGGCAAGCCATTCAGTTACAAGGGGAAGTATTTCGAAGTAACTGATGCAACAACGCGCGAAATACCAGACCCAGTACCTCCTATCTATTTCGGTGGCGCGTCAGCATCTGCAGAAAAAGTGGCAGGTGAGAATGTCGACTTGTACTTGTCATGGGGTGAAACACCAGACGCCATCAAGGAACGCCAAGATCGTGTTGCGGCAATAGCAGCAGCACAAGGTCGCACCATGCGATTTGGAATTCGTTTTCATACCATTGCTCGCCCAACAAGTGAAGAGGCATGGGCAGTTGCAGATGGCATATTGAATTCAATGGCACCTGACGCAATTGCCGCTGCACGAGAAGACTTCTTGAAAACACAATCTGTTGGCCAACGCCGACAGTTTGAACTTCATGGTGGTGATTTGACAAAACTTGAGATTCATCCGAACGTGTGGGCAGGCATTGGTCTTGTTCGTGGCGGTGTGGGAACTGCACTTGTGGGAAGTTACGAAGAAGTTGCTGATCGAATAGTTGAATACCACAACCTTGGTATTGAAGCGTTCATCATGTCTGGCTACCCGCATCTTGAAGAGGCATACTGGTTTGGTGAAGGCGTTATGCCTATCTTGCGCGAACGTGGATACTTGCCAGCACTAGAAGGCGGACCAACAAAGGTGTTCTCGTTCCGATGAAAAAGATTGGTCTTCTCTTAGTCGGCCACATTGATGCCGGAAGTCTTCATGTCGGTGGTGATTACCCCGAGCTGTACAACGCACTGCTAGCCCCGTTAGATATCGAACTCACCACGTATCGATGCGACGAAGGCCAGATGCCCGATTCTGTAAACGAACAAGATGGTTGGGTCTGTTCGCCAAGCCGCCTCAGTGTGTACGACGACCATGCATGGTTGCGCGATGTTGAACAATTACTTCGCGACTTTGTAGCGCACGAGACTCCATACGTAGGCATCTGCTTTGGTCATCAACTCATGGCCCAAGCAATGGGTGCCACTGTTGCCAAAGCAGACTTTGGATGGGGCATCGGTGCAAAGCACTATGAAATTGTGGAACCACAACCGTGGATGGATTCAACGACCGACATTGTTCTTGCAGCAAGCCACCAAGACCAAGTGCAATCACTTCCTGATGGTGCCCGCCTCATGGCACGCGCTCCGTACTGCCCTATCGGAGGAATGTTGATTGGTGACCGCGCATGGACTCTGCAAGTTCACCCTGAATTCTCACCAGCGCTTGCAGACAGTTTGCTTGCGACACGACTTGCGCTGTTTGGCGAAGAGAAGGCGAACGCTGCCCGCACAACATTGTCTGAACCACTCGACCAACACCGCATTGCCGGCTGGATGGCTAACTTCTTTCACAAGACATCATGACCCAGCAAAAGATTCGCTTAAACCGCGCGACGGTCGTTGACATGGCAGCAATCATTGCTGATGCAGATGGGATCGACGCCGTCACTCTTAGTCGCATTGCACTAGACGCCGGCGTGAAACAACCAGCCTTGTATCGCCATGTAACTGGTATCGAAGAACTGTGGACTTTGTTGTCGTTACGCGCCCGTGATCTCTTAGTCGCAGAGCTCACAACCGCAATCGCAAACACAACACGCGATTCAGCGGTACTTGAAGCAGCACATGCATGGCGTGGTTTTGTACAGCAGCATCCTGGCCTGTACAGCGCTACAGACCGCGTTCCATCAGTTGGCGACCTAGATATTGAATTATCACTGGCTCGAGTTGTTGCAGTGCTTGCACAATCACTTGACGGCTACAAACTGTCAGCGTCACAACGTGCACACTGTGCGCGTACGTTACGCAGTGCATTGCATGGCTTTTGTGTTCTTGAAAAAGACGAAGGGCATCCAGAGCCATACGCCCTAGATAAGAGCCTTACCCAACTGGTCGAATTGTTTTGTCGTGGAATCGAAACTCTTGAGCCTTAGCTCTCGGCCTCTTCTGATGGAATCAGTTTTTCCCACAACACGTCTTCTGCCGGAATAGTGCATTTCACCGATGACCCATCAGTTCCTGCTGTATCAAGTTCTGTTCGTGCCAAGTTGCGCACAATTGATAACGATTCAGACAGAGCGGTGCGATTATCTTGCTGCATGGAAACGGCAACAATACCGTTTTCAATGCTTCCCTCAACTTGCAACGAAGAGCGTGTCCAGTTCAAAGCATTCTGCCAAGTGTCCAACATGGCCACAAATTTGTCTAGGCATTTATTGGTTACTTCAGAAGAAACAAGGCCTGCCTTTGCTGAGGAAAATGCAAGTGACTGACGCACCTTCAGATATGCAGTTTCTTTCGTCGCTTCGCTGTCAAGTGCTTCATCAAGGATGACTCCTTGTTGTTCTATTGCCGCACCATAGGCCCACAAGTCATTAGCCCGTTGGCCCAGAATTTCAATGGCGGATGAAGCATCAGCAACTGTGACTGACCACTCTTCCACTAGTGCAACTACTCGAGCACCACGACGAGTCTCGTTTAGGTTTCTATTGGTCGTAGACAATGTTGCATACATGGCTGTGAAGGCAACGAGAGCTGTAGTGCCGATTGTGACCGCGGCATTGAACATCATGGACCGGTCGCGACGTTCGCCCTCGCGCTTCATGAAGCGCAACATTCCGCGCCAACGACGCTTCTCGGCTACCTCAACTGGCGTATCCGCCGGCGTGGCATCGGCCAGCAGGTCGCTTTCGATGGACGGATCAGGCGTATCGGACATGCCTATGAGATTACAGACCCTTGTGAACTGGCAACTTCATGCATAACTTAGACTGACAAACTCCAATTGGATAATTTGTTAATAACTCTGTCTATAATTATTAGGCTACCGAAAGAACCAGTATGTCAATTCCAAAACCATCTCCAAAGCGCAGGGACGGCATCGACACCATGGCCCGGCTTATGGTGCAAGCCCGTATCGAGTTGGCGAAAAACGGCGTAGACAATTTTGATGTTGAAGCAGTCCTTGAAAGTGCAGAAGCTGCCCGTAGTTCCTTGTATCACCACTTCGGCAGCAAGTTTGACCTGATCTACACAGCGCAGTTGGAAGAACTCGCTGAAGGTCTTCAAAATGACAATTTGTACTTTCGATTCCTCGTGGAGACGTCAGAGTCAGAAGAAGATTTCTTCAATAAATTGGCAGGTCTCATGCGGGCCACTTCCACCAAGGAATTTGTTGAGTTTCGCCGCCGTCGCATTCAGGTCCTCGCCTCGGCCACACACAACGACAAACTGGCTGAAGCCATTCGCGTCGCGCAGGTAGAAGGCAATCTCTTCTTTACTGAATCTTTAGAGATGCTTCACACACGCGGATGGATCAACCCGCAACATGATCTCCACACAGTGACTTACATGGTTCAAGGTCTCTTGATGGGACACATCATGTTGGACTTTTCACAACTCCCTGAACTAGAGGAAGGTTGGGTTGATCTTGCGATGCAGACAATCGTGAACCTGGTCGGCGCATCAGAAAAGTTTCAGACCTTGGCAAAATCCTCAAAGAAGAAAACAAAGTCTAAGTAACGGCGAGCGTTGCCGAATTTTTGTCTTGTTACTTGACAGCGATTTTTACAGACTTCGAAGTCGGTTTTTTGCCTTTCGGTGTAACTATGACGTTGACGGAGCACGTTCCCTTTTTGACAGTCTTGATTGCGGTACCTAAAACCTTGCAAATCTTTTTCGATGACGCCGAGACCGTTAGTGTGAATTTTGAACCAATTGGTAATTTCAGGTTGGCCAAGGACAGCAATTTGGATCTCACCGTCGTAGCTCCTGCTTTTACCGAATACGGTGCGGCAACCGTAGATGGTGGGTTTGAAACAGAGGTTTGAGAACCTGTGCCTGATGTGTTCGTTGTTCCCGATGATCCACCACTAGAAATAGTCGTGGTTGTCACATCGGGAGCCACTGTGGTTGTTACTACGGGAGCAACTGTGGTTGTTACTACGGGAGCAACCGTAGTAGTAGTCACAACGGGAGCAACCGTAGTCGTCGTCGGCGCAACATACGTTCCAGTAGTAGTGAATTCCAGGCGTGCAGAAGTAAACGTGAAGTCAAATTGATCTCCCCATCTCTTAACATCAGCCCAATAGGTAGTCCCTGGTTCTAATTCAGTGACATCACATGTGCTTTCGTTTGCATAGCATCTTCGAACGACAGAGTCTCCTGTTTGAGAGGAATACACATTCAACTCGGCCAGTTGTCCCAATGTGTCTCCACCAAGATCTGTGGGCTCGGTCCAACTGAACGTAGCGCTGGTATCTGATCTCGTCACTTGCAATCCTGAAGGGGCACTTGCTTGGCGACGAGATGTAATCGTTGCATTTGGAGTTGTAGAACTTGTTGCCCCACGCGTGGCAGTAATAGCAACTGTGTATTGAGTATTCTGCGTGGTATTCGCAAGATTACATTCGAGTGTTTCTGCGGGTGTTTTTGTGCATGTATCAACAATGGTGCCGCCACTGTCACGTGCAACTACTGAATAAGAAGTGATGGGATTCCACGCAGCAGTAGTTGGTGCGCTCCATGTGACGCGAATTCTTGCTCCCCGACCTTGAGTTACTGATGTTTCGCGCACAACTGTAGGAGCTTCTGTTGGGCTCAATACTCCAAGAAACCTTGGGATATTCAATATGCCACTTCCACAGCCCGTGCATTGTGTGCCTAATGAAGCTGCATACAGCAGTGCAGATTTGATGGCAGCAGGAGTGTGAGCAGGATTCGTTGATAACGGATACTTAGTTCTAGCCATTGCAACGGCAGCAGCAACCATGGGCGCCGACATCGATGTTCCTTGTCCATATTTGTACACATCAGTCGCTGGGTCAATCGCTCCTGAGTTGGCCAACATCAGAATTTTTTTGGTGTTGTCAGCACCTAGTTCCCCACCGGGAGCTGAAAGATCAGCATCCGTGTTTGAGTACGTTGCCAACGTTTGTTCGCGAGTTGTTGCTCCAACATTTATGACCCCATCGCATCCACCTGGAACATTTCTCCGTGCATCTTCTCGAAAGTCATTTCCCGCCGATGCAACCACCACAATTCCCTTGGCCAAGGCTCTGTCAATTGCATTCTGATAAACAGTCGGGCA
>JBILOM010000137.1:0-3317 GCA_044374495.1 Ilumatobacteraceae bacterium
CCTGTGCGCGCGACAATCAACGAACTTGCAGCTTCTAAGTTTCCGCCTTCAAGAGTTCCGGTTACAACAGTGCCGGAACCTTTCATAGAGAAAACTCGGTCAATGAATAATCGTGGCCGAGTGTTATTGCTGTTCGTCACTTGGGCAGCAACAAGGGTCTCGATCTGTGTGATTAGTTCCGAGATGCCAGTGTTATCAACGACAGAAGTAATCAGTGTGTCATGCCATGTCACTGAACTTGCCATAAGGCGCGCGGCAATCTCTTCTTCGCGATGCTGAAGAACATCAGCGTCTACTTTGTCGCTTTTTGTCAGCACCACAATGCCTGTGGAAATACCGAGTACTTCAATGATGCCTAGGTGTTCTTCCGTCTGGGGCTTCCATCCTTCATTGGCATCAATGATCAACATCACGATGTCTACTCCGCTAACGCCAGAGATCATGGTGCGAATGAAGTCTGCATGCCCAGGGACATCAACAAAACTCAACACTGTGCCGTTAACTGTTGTGCAGTGCGCGAAACCAAGGTCAATAGTCATTGCGCGGCGCTGTTCTTCTGCTAACCGGTCAGGGTCGGTACCAGTGATTGCGCGAATCAGAGAAGACTTGCCGTGGTCGACATGGCCTGCTGTGGCGATAACCGTCATGGTTTACCGCAGTGATGCGAGCGCAGCAACAACTATGTGGTCATCTGCAGGAGAAACACTGCGCATATCAAGGTATGTCACTTTGTCAAATGTGCGTGCGATGACAGGAATGCTGTGGCGTCGCAAGGCTTCGCGATGATCACCATTCAATGCGATGCCGAACGACGCAATTGTGGAGCCAGGAGCAGAACCGGCACCCACGAGTGAGTCCAACTGCACAACAGAGCCGATGCCGGCTTCAGAAACAACTGCTGTAGCCCGTGCTTCAAGAGCCACCTGAGACGTTGAAACCATTTTCCAAAATGGAATATCTGTACACGCTGTTCGAGAACTGTAGGAAAGCAACACTGATTGCAACAATGTCAATGTGTGGCCACCCGGACGCAGTGCACGCATCAGTGGGTGAGATGCGCATGCATCAATTAGGTCAGCGCGGCCCGCAATGATTCCGCACTGTGGTCCGCCAAGAAGTTTGTCTCCACTGAATGTGACAAGGTCGGCTCCGTCAGCAAGTGCTTGGCGTGCTGCTGGTTCTCCGGTTATCCACGTAGGTACCTGCTCTGTGAATCCGTGAAGCCATGGGGCTGTGTTATCCAGTAAGCCAGAACCAATATCTGCGACAACCGGAACTTCAAGAGTTGCAAGTTGAGCAATTGATGTGTCTTCAGTGAAACCTTCAATTGCAAAGTTGGAAGGGTGCACTTTCATTACTAACGCAACATCATTGCGGCGCGAGTCAATTGCGCGTGCATAGTCACGAAGTCGTGTGCGATTAGTTGTGCCAACATCCACAAGTCGCGCACCAGATTGTTCCATCACATCTGGAATACGAAAACCACCACCAATCTCAACACTCTCTCCGCGCGACACTGCAACATCACGGCCTTCGGCAAGTGCAGCCAACACCAACATCACTGCTGCCGCGTTGTTGTTGACAACAAGTGCATCTTCAGCACCAATGAGATGTGAGACAAGTGCTCCAGTGGCATCTTGACGAGATCCACGTTCACCTGATTCGAGGTTGAATTCAAGATTTGTTGATCGCCCACTTGAGTTCATCACTAAAGGCGCGCGTCCCAAATTGGTGTGTAATAAAACACCGGTTGCATTGATGACATCTTGATGAAGAGAAGTTTCAAATTCTCTGACTAATTCCTTGGCAGTAGCAACGGTGTTATCAGAACCGTCGGCCACTGCACGTCTGGCACAATCCACAAGGATGGCGTGCGGAAGTGACGACGTGGTAGTTAACTCTCGCGCAATGGCATCGATAGATGGCGGGTACGTCGCCTTAGTGTTCACGAATGTCAACCTAGTAGTTTTTGCTAGATGAACACCAGCGAGAGTCCGATCAAGTTGACCGAATGGACCTCATGTGGTGGCTGTGCGGCCAAGTGGGGCGCATCATTGTTGTCAGACATGGTGCAAAAACTGCCAAACGGATTTGACCCCTCATTATTGGTAGGGCTTGCACCATTTGATGACGCAGCGGTGTATCAGTTAACTGATGACATCGCATTGGTGAGCACAACAGATTTCTTTCCACCACTAGTTGATGATCCGTCAGACTTTGGCGCCATTGCTGCCGCGAACGCATGCAGTGATGTTTTTGCAATGGGCGGCCGAGTAATTCTCGCAGTCAACATCGCAGCATTCCCAGAAGAATTGCCAACTGATGTTATTGCTTCAATCTTTGCTGCAGCCTCTGCAACTGTGTTGGAAGCTGGCGGCACTATTGCGGGCGGCCACACCATTCGCAACCCTGAACCAATTTTTGGTTTAGCAGTGCAGGGTGTTGTTGATCCGAAGCACATTTTTCGAAAGAGTGGTGCCCAAGCTGGTGATGTTGCAATTTTGTCGAAGCCTCTTGGCACTGGCTTAGTTACTGCAGCCGGATCTGATGCCGACAAGAAAGTTGCGATTGCCGGAATGCGAACATTGAATCGTGCTGCAGCCGAACAATTACGCGCACATCAAGATCATGTGCACGCAGTTACCGACGTAACGGGTTACGGGCTCGCAGGCCACGGCTGGGAAATTGCAGAGCGTTCTGGCGTCACGTTGGTCGTTGATACATCTGCACTGCCGCTGTATCCCGGTGCATTAGTAATTGCGAAGTCAGGTCATCGCACAGGCGGCGACCCCCGTAACCGCCTATATGTAGGTGACCATCTCACTGCAACTGCCGATGATGCTCATGTTGCTCTATGTATGGACCCTCAGACATCGGGTGGTTTATTGGCTGCTGTTCCGCAACACATCGCTGATGCACTTGTCAGTTCAGGCGCATGGACCACAGTTGGGCATTTCGTTGCAGGCGGACCAGCGCTCGAAATCCGCTGAGCCCTCACGGGCGAAGAACCAGCCCGAGTACCCTGACATATATGGCCACGGTTCGATTCTTTGCTCAGGCTCGTGAGGCCGCAGGAACCGGAAGCGCCGTAATCACAGGGGCCAGTGTTGGGGAAGTCCTTGATTCTGCTGTTGCCCAGTACGGCTCGCAGTTCGAAGCGGTGCTCGCAATGAGCAAGGTATGGCTGAATGGGGAAGAAGTGTCACGCGAGCACCCCGTGACCGATAAAGATGAAGTAGCGGTGTTGCCGCCAGTGTCGGGAGGAATCTGATGTCAACTGAAATCCCAGGCACATTGGCCGAGATTCGTGCACAACG
>JBILOM010000167.1:0-3315 GCA_044374495.1 Ilumatobacteraceae bacterium
TTTCAGCTCCTTCTGCTGCAATCTTTTCGAACAAGTAATAGTGGTTGACTAAGCCGAGACTGACCTTGCCGTCATTAACTGCATCGCGTACTGCAGAGTTCTTCTCGTAGGCAACTGGCTTATTCGCTGCGAATGCAGTCAACCATTCTTCGGCGCCATCTTCGCCACGCAACACTCGCAGTGCAGTCACGAACGACTGCCACGAAGCATTTGTTGGTGCAAAGCCAATCTTTCCTGACCATGCGGGATCAATCAATTGATCAATGGAGTTTGGGGGAGTGGGAGCAAGAGTGGGGTTGTACACAATGACTCGCACGCGTCCAGTGATGCCAACCCACTTGCTGCTTGCAGCGGAATACTGAGAGCCAAGGGAAGACAACGTTGCTTCTGGAAGCTCTTGAAAACTGTTCTCAACAGCACCGAGTGCACCAGCATCTTGCGAGAAGAAAACATCAGCTGGGCTGGCTGAACCTTCTGTTTGTATCAACGCAGCCATCTCGCCGCTATCGCCGTATCGAGCGTCAACTGTGATTCCGGTTTCTTCGGTGAACATTGCATAGAGATCTTTCACAAGCTCCTCACTGCGGCCGCTGTACACGGTTACCGAAGTGTCTTCGGTAACGACAGTGCTGTCGGACGAGGATGAGCCACCGCAGGCCCCAAGGGTCAGCGTGGTGAGGACAATGGCAGCAATTGAGCGGAAGCGGAACGATTTCATATTCTTCTTTCTTCAAAGTTAGGTATTCCTAACAATTACATGATAGGTGAACCTAACACTTTTTCCAACTCCGGTCTCTAGGAGGTCGAACGAGTGCTCAGAGTACCTTGTAATGCATGTCCTTGAACTCAGACGGAACCCCCATCGATATCAAACCTCGCAGTCGAGACGTCACTGACGGTATTCAAAAGGCAGCAGCGCGGGCCATGTTGCGTGCGGTTGGCCTCGGTGATGACGACTGGGTAAAGCCTCAAATCGGTATCGCATCTGCATGGAACGAAATCACACCGTGCAATATGTCGTTGCGCCGTCTCAGTGAGCATGCAAAAGCCGGAGTGCGTGCCGGCGGTGGCGTACCAATGGAGTTCGGCACCATCACCGTGTCTGACGGAATCAGCATGGGTCATGAAGGAATGCGCGCATCGCTTGTGTCGCGCGAAGTCATTACAGACAGTGTCGAAACTGTTGTTCACGGAGAACGTTTCGACGGCTTCGTTGGTCTTGCTGGTTGCGACAAGAGCATTCCCGCAATGCTCATGGCAGCAGCTCGCCTGAACCTTGCCAGTGTTTTTGTATACAACGGATCAACAATGCCTGGTGTCTACAAAGGCAACAACATTGACATCACCACAGTGTTTGAAGCAGTCGGTGCGTGTGCTGCCGGAACAATCACAGAAGGTGAACTAGCCGACATTGAAAAAGCAGCATGCCCTGGTGAAGGTGCATGTGGCGGAATGTTCACAGCTAACACCATGTCATCTATTGCTGAAGCATTGGGCATGAGTCTTCCCGGAAGTGCATCGGCACCTGCAATTGATACCAGTCGCGAAAGTGATGCACATCGTGCAGGCGAAGCAGTGGTGAATATGTTGCGCCTCGGCATTCGTCCCCGTGACATCATGACGAAGAAAGCATTTGAAAACGCCATTGCTGTTACGAACGCATTCGGTGGAAGCACCAATGCCGTGTTGCATCTTCTTGCTATTGCCAATGAAGCAGGCGTTGCTCTTGATCTTGATGACTTCAACAGAATTGCAGACAAGGTTCCACACATCGCTGATACAAAGCCTGGCGGCAAGTACCACATGTCAGACATTCACCGCATTGGTGGCGTTCCTGTACTCATGAAGCATCTTCTTGATGCAGGTTTGTTGCATGGCGACGTAATGACATGCACCGGAAAGACCATGGCTGAAAACTTGGCTGAGATCAATCCGCCTGCACCAGACGGTGATGTTATTCATCCGCTTAGTAACCCCATTCATACTGAAGGTGGCATCAACATTCTCACTGGCTCTCTTGCGCCTAAGGGTTCCGTTGTCAAAGTTGCAGGACTCAGCAAAGAGCAAATGCAATTCGAAGGCCCTGCACGCGTATTCGACGGCGAAGATGGCGCAATGAATGCAATCATGACCGGCACCATTAATCATGGTGATGTCATTGTGATTCGTTATGAAGGTCCGAAGGGCGGCCCAGGTATGCGTGAGATGCTCGCAATTACAGGTGCACTCAAAGGTGCAGGTCTCGGTTCAACAGTGGCGCTGATCACTGATGGTCGTTTCTCTGGTGGCACATGGGGCTTCTGTATCGGACACGTTGCGCCTGAAGCAACTGACGGTGGCCCCATTGCGTTCGTACGCGAAGGTGACCTGATTCGTGTTGATGTTCCAACAAAATCTCTTGATCTTTTGGTTAGTGAAAAAGAATTGAAGAAGCGACGCAAAGGGTGGGTTCCAAACCCACCTCGTTACACGACTGGTGTGCTGGCAAAGTTCGCAAAGCTCGTACAGGGTGCCGAAACCGGCGCCATCACAAACCCAACGATGTAGTTACGCAGTTGTGCGGCGTGCCAATAGTGCACGCCAACCAAACATGGTGATTCCTAAGAAGACCGTGGCAACAATGATGAAGGCAAGGGCAGTTCCGCGATCAAACACAAGGTTGCGCAACACCATGCCCATCACCACTGTGTATCCCCACACCATGTAAGTATTCGGGTCTCTTATGTTCTTGCGCTGAAGTAGCGGCGCAAGATGCACGAGTGACAGTGCAATCCAGAACGGTGCACCAACAAACAAGATGCCAGTGATACCAGTGTCTGTTTCGTGATTACGAGTGCCGATGACAACCAACAGCAAGACGCATAACGCATCGAATGCAAATGCCCGAAACGCAGTACGGCTCATGGTTGATTAATCAACGTCGTCGTAATACTCACGACCAAGGTGCGTGATCTGGTCTTCGTTCATCAGCCAACGTAATGTGTTGTGCAGTTTTTCAAGCTGTACGAACAAGTCATGTTCGGCATGAAGGCCAGGTGCAACTTGTGGGCTCTTGTAATAGAACGACAACCATTCCTGGATACCGCCAAGGCCCGCACGCTGTGCGAGGTCTGAGAACAAGATGAGGTCAAGCGCAAGGGGAGCCGCAAGGATCGAGTCGCGGCACAAGAAGTCAACCTTGATCTGCATGGGGTAACCCATCCAGCCGAAGATGTCGATGTTGTCCCAACCCTCTTTGTTGTCACCACGTGGTGGGTAGTAGTTGATGCTGACTTTGTGGAACACATTGCCGTAGAGCTCTTGGTTGTTTGCTGG
>JBILOM010000034.1:0-11337 GCA_044374495.1 Ilumatobacteraceae bacterium
CGGCGCCTAGTCCCGATACACTTCAGAGTCCGTTTCAAAGAGATGACAGAGATATGAAAACCGAAACACATCCTGAATACGCAGATATCAGCGTCAAGTGCTCATGTGGTAACAGCTTCACCACCCGTAGCAGCCGCAAGGTTCCTATCGTCCTTGAACTTTGCAACGAGTGCCACCCATTCTTCACCGGTAAGCAGAAGCTTGTCGACACTGGTGGACGCGTCGAGCGCTTCAACAAGCGTTATGGCGAGCGCACTAACGCACCTGCACGCCCAGAGTGATTTTTTGTGACGCATGCGTCACAAACCTCCATCCGTACTCGTTATGACTGACGTGAACTCCACAGACCTTGATCGACGTTCTCGATTGCTCTCTATAAAGCTGCGCGCGCTTGTGCGCGAACATCTTGGACTTTCAACTGACCCAGATGGCAGCCATGAATCCTTTGCTCTCGGAGCAGGTTTTCTCACAACCGATGCGGTGTGGGTTCTGATTGACGGCGATGCGTCTCGATCTTTGGGCCCTGTTTTGGCATGGACATCTCAATTTGAGCGCCACGTAAATCTGTTGGTGGAAAACAATGCAGGCCTTCTTGCACGCCGTGCTTCACTGTTTGATGCAGAAATCACTGTGTGGCATGTTGACGACCACACGGTTACGCGCGCAGTCAGCGAACCGCATTTGGTCTCGGTTGCTGCAACTGAAGCCCATCTGTCATTTGTCGACGTGATTGAATCATCTGGCGCCGACGCACTGGTTGAACACGGTGTTGTTGTCGGCGAAGTGCGCGGACTTGAAATGTGTCGAGTTGTTGATGACGTCACTACAGGCGAAGTTCGTCTAGAAGTTGGCATGGGTCGCCATGATCGCGAAGCCTTCGCAATGATTCACGGTGAACTACCAACTGCTCAAGCAATGCGTCAAGTAATTGATGCGGTGTTGCCTCATCGCACTGAGGGGGCAGACTCTCATCCGTTTAACCAATTCGGAGTTGAGCGCCTTTCGCGATGGAAAGCAACTAAAGATCCTTCGTCTATAGGTTTTTCTACTCTTGCTCCTGCTGATCCACCAGTACTTCGAACGAACGTAAAGGACTCTGTGCCGTGTGTGGCTATTGGCCTTACAGGTGCAAAGCGGTTATCAACTGCGGTGTTTGTTCATGGAGTTGACCTTGACTGTGTCAGTTTTGCTGTTGACGCAGCGTCTCGCCTTGGCACACAAGACGTGACTATTGCGGTGCGACGTCGTGATGTGATTGCCTCAATTGAGCGCTTGGCCAACATGGCTTCAATTCAAGTGCGTCTTGCGTATTTGTCCTGAGAACCGTGAGTAGTGAGCAGTAAGTCATGAAGAAATTCTTCCGAAAATCTCATCTCGTATCCGTACTTGCTCTTCTTGTGTTGTCTGCATGTAGCAATTCCAATGTGACCGAAAGTGTAGACGCAGGTGACGTCACTGGAACTACAACAACAATGGCGCCAGTTCCTACCACGGTTCCATGGGAAAAAGGTGCACCAGAAGCAGCCTGGGCAGCATGGTTAACAACATTCGCAGTTGTCGATGCTTCGGAAATTTCCGAGAGTGAGTGTGGTGTTTTTGCTGTGCTCGTTACAGAGGAAAGTCTTACCTTCTATTCGTGGGATGGCGTGCAATGGTCAGACAAGTCAGACGTACTGGGCGGGGGTCGCGGCAAGTACCCGCAGAAGGTCTACAGCTATGACTATACGAATGATGGAGTTATTGATTACTTCGTTACGTATCGGACCAGAAAAAACAGCGGTCCTATTTATGGCGGATTCTTCACTATTCCGTGGAGCGGCGATATGCGTTGTGTCTGGAATTGGGTTGACATTGATAACGGCCGAGATATTTCGAAGGTGATTGATAGGCCAGAAGTTGACCAGCGAAAAGGCAGGGTGTATGCCGCTGGCTATGTGAATCGGCGTTACAGCTCTCGCAGGCAGTTGAAATATTCGCCTTCGGCGAATTCTTTCGTGTTTGACGATGTGTACCAGAAATAACACTGCGCTAACCCTCTAACCTTGTCTTGCATGAACAGCCGTCTTGAATCCATTGAACGGGACTACAACGAGCTTGAAGTAAGTCTTGGTAGCCCCGAGGTTCTTGGCGATCAAAATCGCTTGCGTGAAGCGTCGCGCAAATACAAGCAGCTCACCCCACTTGTGCAATGCATTCGTGACTTATGGTCCGCTCGTGGTGACGCAGCGGCTGCAAAAGAATTAATGATCGAAACCACCGGAGACGAGCGGGAGTCATTTCGAGCAGAAGCAACAGCTGCAGATGCTCGAGTCGAAGAACTCGAAGCGCAATTACAAGTCTTGTTGCTGCCACCAGATGAGAACGATGGCAAGCCTGTCATTATGGAAATTCGTGGTGCCGAAGGCGGTGAAGAAGCCAACTTGTTTGCGCGCGACCTAATGGAGATGTACACCGCATATGCATCAAAGCGCGGTTGGTCTGTTGAGACCATGCAGATTGACAACTCTGAAATGGGTGGAATCAACCAAGCAACTCTGATGTTCAAAGGCGATGATGCCTGGAGTCATTTGAAGTTCGAGGGCGGACCGCATCGTGTGCAGCGCGTGCCAGCGACGGAAGCTCAAGGCCGTATTCATACATCGTCAGCCACAGTGGCGGTCATGGTGGAAGCGGAAGAACTTGATTTGGAGATCAATGCCAATGATCTCAGTATTGATGTGTATCGCGCCTCGGGTGCTGGTGGACAACACGTCAACACCACAGACTCCGCTGTACGCATCACTCATAAACCAACCGGGCTAGTTGTGGCGATGCAAGATGAACGCAGCCAGTTGCAGAACAAGTTGCGTGCCATGACGGTGCTGCGGTCTCGTTTGTTGAAATTGCGTCAAGAAGAACAAGAAGCCAAAGCATCAGTGGAACGCAAAGCACAAATTGGTGGTGGAGGTCGTGGCGAAAAGATTCGTACCTACAACTACAAAGAAAACCGAATCACGGATCATCGCATCGGCTTTACGTTGTATCAATTGCAGGCTGCATTAAGCGGTGAACTTGACCCTGTTATCGATGCGTTGTCGGCAGACCTGCGCGCACGCCAACTAGCCAACAATGACTAATTCAGAGTCTCACGTCACATGGCGTGAGATGGTGAAACGTACCCAAGACGAAGTGGGAGAGCGCACTATTGCGCAGTGGCTGTGCGAACATGCCAGCGGCTGTGATGCTGACGAATTTGGTGACATTCTCGATGAGTTGGTGAGTGAGCGATCTGCTCAGCATCTGCACAGCATGCTTGCTAGGTACGCAACGGGTGAACCATTGCAATATGTCATGGGGCGATGGGCGTTTCGACGTCTTGACTTACTCGTTGATTCGCGAGTACTTATTCCGCGACCCGAGACCGAACTTCTAGTGGAACACGTGACACGTTATGCATTGCAAAAGATTCGTGATGTTGGTCGAGGCGTAACAATTGCAGACCTTGGCACTGGGTCAGGAGCTGTTGGGCTTTCCATATTGCACGAGTTGCCATTTGAATCTGCTGAAGTATGGATGACTGATGTCTCTGAAGATGCGCTTCATGTCGCTCGTGCAAATGCGGCCGGTGTTGGTCGCAATGCTGTCGGTGCTCGGTTCGGGCAAGGCAGTTGGTACGAGGCTTTACCTGCAGACCTTCAGGGTTCCCTTGATGCAATCGTCAGCAATCCTCCGTACATCGCAACGGGTGACCCACTAGTAGGTGAATCTGTTTTGAAGTGGGAACCGCACAACGCGTTATTCGCGGGAACCGATGGTCTAGACGATTTGCGAGTCGTTGTTTCTGGCGCTGCTAATTGGTTGGTGTCTGGTGGCTTACTTGCAGTTGAGATGGGCTTCACCCAAGCGAAAGTTGTGTCGCAGTTATTTGAATCAGCGGGCTTCAAGAAAGTGTCGGTACACAAAGACCTTGCAGGGCTTGACCGATTCGTGACGGGCACTTCACCGCGTTAACAGAGATGACGTTGTAAGAATTCCAATTGGTGAAGCAACAGATTTTCTGCCACCACTTCTTGTGGAGTCATGTGAGTTACGCCTGAGAGCGGTAACACCTCATGAGGTTTTCCGGCAGCAAGCAAGGCAGACGACAATTGCAACGTATGTGCTGCCACAACATTGTCATCGGCTAGTCCGTGAATCAGCAACAGTGGCTGCTGTAAATGTTCAGCATCGTTGAACAATGATGTTGTCTCGTGTGCGCTGGCATTAGTTGTTGGGCTGCCTAGGTAACGCTCTGTGTAATGAGTGTCATACAGGCGCCAATCAGTTACTGGTGCACCAGCTACGGCAGCATGAAACAGATCACTGCGTCGCAGTACGGCGAGAGCTGCGAGATAACCACCAAAGCTCCAGCCTCGGATACCAACTCTTGAGGTATCGGCACGCGGTTCAAGATCATTAAGGTCTCGCAAGATCTCTACTTGATCATCAAGGACTGGTTGAGCAAGGTCGTTCATGACGCCTCGTTCCCACACGCTGCCCTTGCCGGGGGTTCCGGTGTTGTCAACGATGACAACGACAAAACCTTGATCGGCAAACCATTGAGATGAGTTGTAGGCCGCGCGAGAAGCGACAACGCGTTGTGCATGCGGGCCGCCATACGGGTCAAACAACACGGGAAGTTTTGTAGAGAGCCCATCGCGCGGCAGAAGGATTGCAACAGGGATACCACGAGGCCCAACAGACATGATGCGAACATTTGGTTGCACCAGTGAGATTTCTGCAAGCGATGCGATGTGATGAGTTGTGGTGGTTGTATGAACAATGAACTGAGCACGCTCAGTGTCGAGAGTGGAAATTCGTGAAACATAACATTTGTTAGTTCCGCTGATTGAGACCACGCCGTGTGACTGAGTTACTTGCTGAAGCGAGCCATTCTTGTAGGCCCACGCATCTATTTCCCATGGCGTATTGATGTCGTTTGCCATAAACATGATGCTGTCACCAACTGATACAACGCTTCGTACTTGCATAGTGGTTGGTGTTACGGACTCACCGTTCACTAAAAGACGACGTGAGCCGTCTCGATCAGCACATGTGACCAGAGTGCCATCTTGTTGCAGGGCGGGAACGCCAGGAACTAATTCAACCCACGCATCATCGGTGTCTGAGAAAACAACCGTGGCTTTCCCAGTACTGGCATCAATCGAGTGAATATCGATCTGTTTCTGATCGCGTGTTTGAGTTTGCGCAATGAGGCCTGCGCTATTCCAAGAAACGGTGTTGAGGTATTCCCAATTGCCTGAAAGCTCCACCTGCTGTGAAACTGCTGATGCAAGAGAGATGATGTGAAGTGACACTGAAGCATTCGGTGTACCTGCTGCCGGATACCGATGTTCTGTTGCAGGTAATTCAGGGTGTGCAGGATCTGCAATGTGCCAGACATTGATGGAGGAAACATCAACCCGACAAGCGGCAATCGATTGCGAATCCGGTGCCCACCAATAACCGCGGAATCGACCCATCTCTTCGGCTGCAATGAACTCTGCATTACCCCAGGAAATTGCTTCATTCGGATCTGAGGCAATGATTCGCTCATCGCCGGCAAGTGATGAAACGCATAACGATGTTCCACGCAAATAGGAAATGGTGTTGCCGTCAGGGGAGAGGCGAACATCAAAGACACCAGAGTCGATAGTCGGCATTGTTGCGACTCCACTGAGAAGGTCAATCAACACAACGCTTCCACCCAAAACAGTTACAGCAAGAGTGACTTCCCGGTTGCACACATAGGACGTGACGCCACTTGCACCTTCACGAGCGCGTTCACGCTGCCGTAGTTCCGCTGCTGTTAATTCAGTTAAGTCAGTATTCAGTGTGCGCGGATCAAGAACTTCGCGTTCAATGCCCGTTGCGGTGTCAAGACTCCACAAAGTGTTAACAGCGTCAGAGCCAGAGTGAGAACGAATGAAGATGACTCGGGAGCCATCAGGTGACGCAGTGAAACTGCGCGGCTCTCCGAGTGATAGTCGTTGTGTTCGTGCGTATTGGCGGGGGAATGTATCGCTCACGCGAGCAGAGTACCTGACTCATCGGCACGAACTGTGCGGCCGACCCATTCATTGACGCACATGTCTCGACCAATACCAACGTCCGTGGTGTCTGCCCAGGCTCGTCGACCATCGGCGAGTATGCATGATGCGATTGAACGCTCGGGGTTGCCCTCGCGGTCGTGCATGACGGAGTATCCCTCGATAGTCATCTCGCCAGCAGCATCGGCAGGTGATGCGAGTGACCTGCGTGGCAATGCATCGATCTGATCTTGCGGATAGTCGTATGCGAAACCATTCTTCGGTGGGGTCGTTGCATACACACCGAATGCATGTTTCGTGGTGTATCCGCCGTTTGCCCACACGAGGCCGGTAGCGCCAACTCCGCTGCGCAATTCGCCCGCAACAGTTGCGATGGCGTGCATGACGTAGTTATTCCACGGACCACCACCAAATTGCAAGCCGCCTGTACGTGTGAGTTGACCGTTGATGTCAAGGCCAAGTGATTTTGCACCGAGTTGTACGGCAGAAGGAAAGCATGAGTACAAATCAACAAGGTCGATGTCGTTGATTGAAAGTCCGGCAAGTTCTAACACTCGACGACCGGCTAATTCGATAGCAGGAGTGTCATAGAAATGATTGCGATGAGAAATAAATGCATGTTCATGGGCATCACTACCTGATTGCGGAAAGATCCAACGATCACGAGGAACACCAAGTGCTGCTGCTTTCTCGGCTGAGCACAAAATGAGAGCTGCTGACATGTCGACGTCGTTGTTTGAGTTCATCAACTTCGGATATGGGAAACCAATCATTCGATTCGTGTCAGAAACGGTTCGTATTTCTTCTGCTGTGTATTGCTTCTTTGACCATGCATTTGGGTTTGTTGCAGCCACGGCACTGAATCGTGCGTACAACTCACTGATGTGAACTTGATGATCTGCAACTGATCTGCCCGCTTGTGCACGCAGCGCGGTTTCGAAGAGTGGGTAGATCTGAATTGGCATCATGATTTTGCGAGCCAGTTCTTCCGGCATGTTCATCGTGAGATCTTCAGAGACAGGAACAGGTGCGATGTCAGTCGTGCGCCAGTCCGGGGTGAGGCCAGCTTTGCTGTATCGAGCGCGTGTTCGTGTTGTTTCTCCGCCTGTCAAAATGACAAGGTCAACTTCGCCAGCAAGAATCTGACGCGATGCGGTGTTCACCAAAGTTTGTGGAGTGTTGCCGCCCATGGCAGACAGCCCAAGTTCACGCGGAGTAAGGCCAAGGTCTTTGGCGATGAAATAGGCTGGGTTGCCGTATTTCCATGACAAAAGGCTGACAACACGAATGGCATCGGGGTTAGGCACTGACGAAAGTCCTGCATCGGAAGCAGCAAGGGAGATGGCTTCAACCATGAGAGCCACGGGGTCGCGAGCATCGTCAAGTCCCTCGGCACGCTGCAATACTTGGCCGGTGCCGATAAGAACGGGGGTGCGTGGGTCAATTGTCATGCCATAACGCTAGGTCGTAGACATAACACCTCTACTACTCTGAATGAGATGTCCCGAATTGCAATTGGCGCCGACCATGCTGGCTACACCCTGAAACAGCACCTCATAGATGTGCTGACGAATCAAGGGCACGATGTCATCGACCTTGGCACCCATTCCACCGAGAGCTGTGATTATCCACCAATTTGTGCCTCAGTTGGTCGTCACGTGCGCGATGGTAAGGCCGACCTTGGCATTGTCCTTGGTGGAAGTGGCCAAGGCGAACAGCTTGCAGCAAACAAAGTGCACGGAGTACGTGCCGCATTGTGTAACGACTTGTACACCGCTCGCATGGCGCGGTCACACAACAACGCAAACGTGTTGTCGATGGGTGCGCGAGTTGTTGGCGAAGGCCTCGCCGAAGAAATCCTTTCTACGTTTTTATCAACCCCCTTCGAAGCAGGCCGTCACGAACGTCGCGTAGCGATGTTGGCCGAAATTGAGCAACAAGAATCGAGCAAGTAATGCCTTTTCCTTCAGACACAGACCCAGACAATGCGGTTTTTGACCTTCTTGAAACAGAACGGATTCGTCAGACCACCGGACTGCAGTTGATTGCTAGTGAAAACTTCACGTCGCCTGCAGTGATGCATGCAACTGGTTCCATTCTGACGAACAAGTACAGCGAGGGATACCCCGGTAAGCGTTACTACGGCGGCAACGTCAACGTTGATGAAATCGAAGCGTTAGCAATTTCACGTGTGAAGCAATTGTTCGGTGCGGAGCATGCAAACGTGCAGCCACACTCTGGTGCAAGCGCAAACATGGCGGTTTATTTGGGTCTTTTGAACCCAGGTGACACTGTTCTTGGTCTCAGTCTCGACCACGGTGGTCACCTCACACACGGATCACCAGTCAATGCAAGCGGCATTCTGTACAACTTCAAGTCGTACGGTGTCACATCTGGTGAAGAGCGAATCGACTTTGAAGAAATGCGTGATCTAGCGCTTGAATATCGTCCAAAGATGATTGTTGCCGGAACAACTAGTTATCCACGTCGGCTCGATCCAGAACCGTTTAAAGCAATTGCTGACGAGGTTGGCGCATTGTTGATGTTCGACATTGCTCACTTGGCTGGTCTTGTCGCTGGCGGCGCACACCCGAACCCCGTGCCATACGCCGATGTTGTCACGTTTACAACGCACAAAACATTGCGTGGCCCACGCGGCGGTTGCATTCTCAGCAAAGCAGTGCACGCACAAGCTATTGACAAAGCGGTGTTCCCAGGTAGCCAAGGCGGCCCACTAGAACATGCTGTTGCCGCAAAAGCTGTTGCCTTCCGTGAAGCACTTGACCCTTCGTTCTCTGCATACGCGCACCAAATTGTGAAGAATGCTTCTGCATTGGCTGCTGCGCTTACCAAAGAAGGTTTCCGACTTGTTAGTGGCGGTACAGATACGCACTTGATGGTTGTAGACCTTCGCCCGTTCGATGCTGAATGCACCGGAAAAGTTGCACAATTGGTACTTGATGAAGCAGGGATCACGTTAAACAAGAACACAGTTCCTGATGACCCACGTAGCCCTTTCGTAACTTCAGGAGTACGTATTGGAACACCTTCTGTAACAACACAGGGAATGACTGAAGCAGAGATGCCAGTAATTGCCTCGTTGATTGCAGAAGCTCTTCGTCATCGTGATGATGCAGCAGCGGTTGCCGCAGTGAAATCCAAAGTTGCGACACTCTGTGCCAAATTCCCTGTTTATCCCCACAAATTGTGACGGAAACGATCCAGGTGGATCAGTCATCTAGGCTCGTCATCTAATGGGTGACACAAACGGATATCTCATCGTCGGACTGTGTGCGATGTTTGTCACTCTGATTACGACGCCAATTGTTCGGTGGTTTGCACGCGAACGCAATTGGGTGGCAATGCCCGATGAACGAAAAGTTCACACTGTTCCAACTCCAAATGTTGGCGGTATTGCATTATTCGCCGGAGCAGTTGCTGCAATCGGACTTGCGTGGAGGATGGATCGCTTTAGTCCGTTATTCCAGGGAAACAGCGAACTAACTGGTGTTCTTCTTGGCGCGTTAGTAGTTCTTGTTATCGGTGCTCGAGACGATGTAAAAGAAGTGTCGGCCCCGGCTCGAGTTATTGCAATCGTTGGTGCCGGAATGATGCTTGTGTGGTTTGGCGTCACGATGTTCTATTTCCGTGTTCCGTTCTTGGGCGTTATTCAATTAGGAAATGACTGGATTCCAATCGTCACTGTTGTGTGGTTGTTAGGAATGGTGCAAGCAATAAATCTGATTGATGGGCTTGATGGATTAGCAGCAGGCATTGTTGCTATTGGTTCCACTGCGTTTTTCATTTATTCACGGCATCTCTCAGGTCTTGGTTTGCTGTCTGAACCAAACATCGGACCGCTTATTGCAATCATCACTGTCGGCGTGTGCATTGGTTTTCTTCCGTACAACTTCAACGGCGCGAGTATTTTCATGGGTGATGGTGGCGCGTATCTACTTGGGCTTCTTGTTGCGGTTTCGACAAGCGTTGTCGGTGGGCGAGCAGACCCAACTACACAAGCATTTAGCGGCCAGACATATTTCTTCTTGGCTCCACTTGTTATTCCGCTCATCATTCTTGGAGTTCCAATCTTTGACGTGGCGTTTGCCATTGTGCGTCGAGTGAGCAAACGTCAAGGGTTCGCAGAAGCAGACAAGGGACATTTGCATCATCGACTGATCAACCTGGGGCACGGCCCGCGTCGTGCTGTGGCAATTCTGTGGTTATGGACTGCACTGTTATCGGCTCTCGTGCTGTATCCCGTCTTCAACAAGAGCGCTACGAACTTTGCCCCGTTTGGGCTGGTCGCATTGGTGCTTTTTTTGTACACCGTCTTGCACCCAGATCTCAATCGCACTCCCGAAGACGAATAATTCAGCGCACTGCTCTTCGGTTTGACCTGAGTTGCTGCGTGCGTCTAGATTGTTCTTTGTTTCACAAGGTCAAATGAGACCCTTTCCCCCTAAGGCATTCGTTGAAATTACTTCCTAAGCCCAAAGCGCCTGTCGCCCTGGAAGCTGGTGTTTCTCACGGAATGGAACTGGCCGGCAGCGTCGTTGTGTTTTTCGGCATCGGGTTCGGAATTGATGCCTGGCTCGGTACGACCCCTCTTTTCATGATTGTCCTCGTTTTGTTCGCCGTAGTCGGCCAATTCATCAAGATGTATTACGTCTACAGCAGTGCCATGCGTCACCTCGAACAAAAACGGGTCGAAGAATCACGCGGGGCTCAGTCATGAACGACAAAATGTCGCCCCTCGCCATGGCCTCAGCAGGCCAGGCCCCAGAGGTCACTGTGTCGCGCGACATCATCCGCCGAGGGCTCATTGTGGCCCCTCTGATCATGGTCATTGCGGGGGTTATTTGGGGGTTGACCGGGGCGTGGTCAGCAGGCCTTGGATTAGCGCTAGTCCTTATGAACTTTGGACTTGCGGCCGCTTTGATCTCCTGGGCAGCGCCTATTTCACTAGCGCTCATGATGGGGGTCACCCTCTTCGGGTTCCTCCTTCGCCTCGGGCTTATTTCTCTTGCTGTTTTCTTGGTACGCGACGTGTCATGGGTATCCCTTCCTGCGCTGGGGATAACAATTATCGTCACTCATCTCGGATTGCTGTTCTGGGAGATGCGATTTATCGCTGCCTCTCTAGCATTTCCTGGATTGCGTCCCAATGCGCAAGAATATCCATCGTCAAGCGCCGCTGAGACACCCTGAAGGACCACAACGTGATTGCTCTCGATTTTCCAGAAATTAACTCGATCCTTGTTTGGAA
>JBILOM010000138.1:0-3291 GCA_044374495.1 Ilumatobacteraceae bacterium
CCGTTGCCACAAACACCAATAACGGCAGGGGTTTAGCAGTAGGCCTGAACCCTCGTTACACATTCGACAACTTCGTGAAAGGTGCGTCTAACCAGTTCGCCCTTGCTGCTGCATTGCGTGTTGCTGAAACTCCAGCGCGTTCATACAACCCTCTCTTCATTTACGGACAAGCCGGATTAGGCAAGACTCACCTCTTGCAAGCAATCGGTTGGTACGTGCACGCTCATTACGCGCACTACGAAGTTCGTTACGTCTCAACAGAAACTTTCTTGAACGAATATGTCGATGCGATTCGTACAAACACCACCGCAGCCTTCAAAAGGCGCTACCGCGATGTCGATGTTTTGCTCATTGACGACATCCAGTTCATGGAGGGTAAAGAAGGTCTCCAAGAGGAGTTTTTCCACACCTTCAACTCGCTCCACGGAGCCAACAAACAGATCGTCATCTCCTCTGACCGGATGCCAGACAACATCCCAACTCTGGAAGATCGCCTCCGTAGCCGTTTCCGCTGGGGCCTCATCACCGATATTCAGCCTCCAGACATCGAAACTCGCCTCGCGATCTTGCGAAATAAGGCCGAGCGAGACAACACCCCTCTGCCAGCAGATGTTCTTGAGTTCATTGCCACCAACATCACGTCGAACATTCGTGAGTTGGAAGGTGCCCTTATTCGCGTCACCGCCTATGCCAACCTCACCCGCGAGCCAGCCTCCGTTGAGATGGCACAGCATCAGTTGGCCGACCTTCTTACTGCTACCGCCCCTAAGAACCGCACCGACGAGGAAATGTTGGCCGAGATCGCCGAATTCATGGGGTTCTCAGTTGAGGCCCTCAAGGGCAAGTCTCGCCAGCGACCACTGGTATCTGCCCGCCAAATCGCCATGTACGTATTCCGTGACATGACCGAGCTCAGCTACCCAGCGATTGCCCGTCTCTTTGGCGGCCGTGATCACACCACGGTTATTCACGCAGTAGACAAAACACAGCGCATGATGCGCGAGGACAAACAGACATTTGATCTCGTCACCACCATCACGGCCCGGATCAAGAACTCATAATTTGATGACACACCAGGCTGTGAATCTCGTGGGGATGAACCTGTGTGCCTCTTGGGGACGAATGGGTATAAGTACCACGTCATCCACACCTTCGTTAATTACACGGGCGCAACCTGTGTTATCCAGTCCTTCGCCGTGCACACGGTCTTTTCAGCACCCATATGGCTCAGATGCTCACCGTCCACAATCCACAGCACTTATTACCATTAATAGATCTATACATCACATTTCGGCATCTCTAATCGCGCCGTTCTACACTGACAAACTCCGAGTGAAAGTCACATCATGAAGTTCAGAAGCGAACAAGGAATTCTCGCCGAGGCCTTAGGGGCCCTTGCTCGAATTGCCTCCACTCGAAATGCAGGAACCCCGGCGTTGTCCGGCGTCAAAATGAGTCTTGAAGGCGACACACTCACTGCGTCAAGCACCGACACAGATATTTCATTGCAGTTTTCTCTGCCAGTGGGCGGCGACACAGACGGCCAAGGCCTTGTCAGTGCACGCATGTTGAACGACATCATTCGCGTAATGCCGTCTGGAAAAGTCACAGTTGAATTCGCTGGCGACAACGCGACTATTTCAGCGCAACGTTCACAATTCACAATTCCAACACTGAACACAGTTGAGTTTCCGCGCACGCAACCACCATCGGGCGAACCAGTTGTCATCTCATCAAAGGAATTGAAAGATGCTCTTGCACAAGTAGTTCTCGCAGCAAGCAAAGATGCTCAGAAGCACAACCTTTCTGCAGTGCTGCTCGCATCAACCGACAAAGGCATTCGCCTTGTTGCGACAGATGGCTATCGCTTAGCAATGCGTGACATCGTTGGTACAAGCGCCGCATCACCTGACTCATTCTTGATTCCGGCTCCAGCACTTGTTGAACTATTGCGCCTTCTTGACATGTCAGAAGAAATCACAATTAGATTCAATGATCTTGATGCAACGTTCCAGTCACCAACAATGACATTGTCAACACGTTTGATTAACGCTGAGTACCCGCCGTATCAGACAATCATTCCGAAGAACAACACAAACACCGCAACAGTGAATCGTGAAGAACTTCTTGATGCCTTGCGCCGTACGCGCGTTCTTGCTTCTGAAATGGCACCGGTTCGTGTGCGTATGTCATCAGAAGGAATTCGTCTTACTGTTCAACTCACAGATGGCAGCACAAGTGTTGAAGATCTTGATGCACAATTCACCGGCGAAGACATCACGGTTGCATTCAACTCTGAATATTTGGCGAACGGTGTCGAAGCCTGCGCCGGCGAAGAGATCAACATTGCAACGAGCGTGCCAAATAAGCCAGCAATTGTTAGCCCGGTTGGCGACGACACATACATTTACCTACTGATGCCACAACGTCTCTGACGTGACGAGGCCGCAGGTTCACGAGTGTAAAGCGGGCCACTAAATGGTTATCCGCCGCATTGAACTCACAGATTTTCGTATTTACAAACACGCGGTAATTGACTTACATCCTGGCGTGACTGCAGTGATGGGCTTGAACGCCCAAGGAAAAACAAGTCTTGCTGAAGCAATGAGTTACTTGTCAACACTGCAAAGTTTTCGCGGTGTTACTAATGATGCCCTAGTTCGTGAAGGCGCAGACACTGCTTATGTTCGCGCACTGGTTGTACACGACGACGGAAGAGAAATTTTGGTCGAAGCCGAGATCAATCGTGCTGGTCGAAACAAAGTTTTAGTGAACAAACAAAGGCTTGCACGCGTGCGCGATTTGTTGGGTGTTGTCCGATGCACAGTATTTGCACCAACCGATTTGCAATTGGTCTACGAAGGCCCGTCAGTACGACGCGACATGTTGGATGATGCACTGGTTGCATTAGCGCCACGCAATGATGCGTTGCGATTGGAAGTTGATCGCATTATTCGCCAACGCAATGTATTGTTGAAGCAATCAAACGGCCGCATGACAGACGACATTGAGATGACTCTTGATGTGTGGGATGCTCAGTTCGCTGAAAAAGGAACACAGCTTGGCGAAGCCCGCGCAAAACTTGTGGCCCGCCTCACTCCATTTGTCAGTGAGGCGTATGAATCACTTGCGCGTGAACCAACGCCAGTTGACGTGGTGTACGAACCCGAGTGGCGACGCATGGGTCTCGCCGCCGGTCTCGCAGCTGCGCGCACAGACGATATTCGCCGCGGCATGAGCACTGTTGGCCCCCACCGCGACGATGTGGTTCTTCACATCAAGGGCATGCCA
>JBILOM010000035.1:0-11326 GCA_044374495.1 Ilumatobacteraceae bacterium
GTGCTTCTTCAACTTTCCCAACAAGGATGCTGATTTGTGCAAGTTGATCTGCTGAGCGATACAAATATGCAGTTGCCACTGCGCCGTGATCCTGATTGCCCAGACTTGCAACATCAGTTTCAATATCAGCGCCTGGTTCTAACCACTCGCCGTAATGCCAACCGCTATCCCACAAGAATCGTTCATGAGGAAGCGGATTCGGCCGTTGCGCTTCTCGTAATAGGTGACGCCGCCCCTCTGCTCTGCGTGCCGCGAATTGAACCCATTGAGTCATCGACTCGAATTGCGCCGCAAGCAAGTCGGTTCGCGCACTTGCCCGATACAACTCCCACGGAACATGTACGGCGGCAAATTGATCAGCTGCGAGATCTCGCATCCACTTTGCCGACCAATCAAATACGTCATACAGATAGGAAGCGGTCTCAACGTAGATTTGCCAGTCACCCGTCCATCCTGATCGCTCTCGCGTTGGACAGTCGGTAGGAATCTCGCAAGCATTTCCGCGAAAACTCCAATCGGCTGCATGATGAAGACGATTGATGCGCTCGTCAGAACACTCAAAATCACCTACACGTTGAAGATCAGTATGGACTACGACACTGACTATTGATTCAGGGTCGAGCACACCATCAATTCCCTCGACTTCCACAAAACGAAAACCTTTAGTGCTGTGCCGTGGTTCGAACTCTGTGTTGTCACCTGCTGAGAAAACACGATCTGTTTGGAAGGGAACATTACGAGGTTCTGAAAATGCTGCATCAGCAACATTCGACTGTGTTACCGCACCTTCGGAGTTAATCCATTCTCCATATCTCAACGTGACTTCATTACCCACAGGTCCGAGTCCAGACAATCTCACCCAACCATTACTGTTCTGCCCAAAATCAACCACATGTCGTTGCGGTGCAATTTGAGCGATTGAAACTGGTGAGAGTTCTTCTATCCGCCGCACTGGTGGACCAAGAACCTCACATAAGTTGTCCAACGAATAATCAGCAACAATAACTGTGTCCCAAGATGTGCGATCTGTACCTGCGTCACACCAACCAGAAACTTTTCTACGAAAATCATGCGTTTCACCGGCAATGAGATCTGCGGCAAGAATGTGGCTGGGTGAAGAGCGCCACGTGTCGTTTGTACCGATGTTGATTTGTTGGCCGTCTTCTAGTTCAATATGTAACTCTGCAAGAAAAGAAACTTTGGTCCCGTACGCGTCAATCTCTCTGATAACTCCGTGTTGACCCCGCCACCATCCATCACTCAGAATTGCACCTATTGCATTGTTCCCGACATGCAGCAGATCAGTTACATCAAACGCATGCACTTGTAGATGTTTACGGTATGCGGTAAACCCAGGAGTTAATTCAATGTCACCAACCCGTGATCCATTGATAAACGCTTCATAAACTCCATGTGCCGTCGCCCACAAGCGAGCCGAGGCGATTTGTGAGGGTATGACAAGCTCACTTGCGAGGTGATATGCGGGACGATGCATTGCAGGTGAATCCGCTGCTTCAACAGGCGCAATCCATGAAGCTGTGAAGGCGGGCAATGTGCTCGAACGACTGCTTTTTTTCATAGGCCGAGATTAGTTTGCTCCACCTACGTTTTCAGATGTGTACGCCAGGGGTTCGATTCCCCTCTTGGGCTCCATTTTCTATTGTTAGAGTTCTTACATGTCAGATGAAAACGCATTACCGAGTTTTCCTCCACCGCCTCCGCCGCCACCACCATCAGGTCAAAAGAAACGTAGATCTCCGCTTGTGCTTGGTGGAGTGATTTTTGGAATTTCCCCTCTTCTCTTCAGCCTTGTGGCATCAATTTTCGTTGAGGATGCACTAAACGAAAGCACAGCCCTTGGCACTGTTCCCTGGCTTATGTTTCTCACTTTGCCAATCGGTTTTGTCATCGTCATAGTCGGACTCGCCACTGGTGCTCGCGATATGGGAAATCGAAACCAGTAATTCCAAAGATTCAATTCAACACGAGATCTACTATCCACTCGGAATGCGTAGGTCAGGGGCTCGATTCCCCTCTTGGGCACCAGTAGAAGCAATACTTAGACCACTGATTCAAGACCAAGGGTTGTTGTAATGAAACTAAGTCACCTCGTTTTTTGTATAGCTTCATTCGGTGGCGTAACAACCTCGACGTTCAACCCGACGGTACGAGCTGCAACAGACCAGGTGTGGTGGGTCACGCCAACATTGACTACAACTACAAAATACAGACCAGAAGACATTGCACAGACCAACTCAACCGGTAAGAAAGTTTGGTCGGCGTCAGGTTCTTGCAAAGTTAAACAAGAAGGAGCTACCACTTTTTTGTTTACTTCTCGAACTTCTGGATCTTGTGCAATCAAATTGATTCTGAAGGCACATGGAAAATACCCAACACGAGCTTTTTCGAGAAGTCTTTCCGTCCGCATCAGAGTTGTGAACGGTCACGTCATCAAACCTGGCGTGAATTTGGCTCGCAAGAACCTACATGATGCATTTCTTACGGGGGCAAACTTGACCGGGGCAGACCTACGCGGTGCAAACCTACGTGGGGCAGACCTGCGCGACGCGAACCTCACAAACGCTAATTTACGCGGAGCTGACTTGCGCGATACCCAGTTACCTGATGCAATTCTGACCGGTGCGGACCTGACTGGAGCAAACATGGTCATGGCGAATTTGTCAGGAGTCATTCTGGTCAATGCAAAACTTCCTGGTGCCAAAATGCGCGATGTCAGCCTGGACGGTGCAATTCTGTCCGGCGGGGTAGACCTAACCGGTGCAGACCTGACTTATGCAAATCTCATCGGTGCAGACCTACGCGGTGCAAACTTGACGGGTGTAAACCTCTCAGATGCAGCCCTGTACGGTCCATCCCCCACTTCGGGAATAATGATGGGTGCAATGCTCGAAGGCGCAAACCTCTCTGGAGCAAACCTGACTAGAACACGCCCAACAGATACGCAACTACTAGGTGCAAATCTGCAAGGTGCAATAATGCCAACTGGGACTATTCATTCTTGAACTTCAGATCAAATGAGCATTCTCATTGACTAATAGGTACAAGGTTGCGGTTACTAACCAGGATGGCGACCATAAGGACCACCACCCTGGTTGTAGAGAATCAATCCGGATTAGGCGACTACCTTCACGCCTGCGTCAATGGTGGTCTGCCAACGGCGGGCCATTGCACCAGGGTTGGTTGCGCGAATCTTTACCTTTGTATTACGAGCCTTGACCGAATCAACATCCAGGCCGCGTAGGTCAAGTTTCGTAATCTTCGTGCTGCGGATATCAAGCGTGTTCATGCTGCGGTTCTTCGTGACGTTTAACGTTGCAACTTTGGTGCCCGCAAGATCAAGGTTCGTCAACTGAGTGTTGGCAACAACTGACAATTTTGTTATCGCTGTACCTGCAACTTCAAGCGAAGTTAACGATGCCAGGGCAGACACGTTTACGGTCTTAATGGCGTTGTAACTGACATCCAAGGCTGTTAGCAATGTATTCGCCGAAACATTAATTGTCTTGAGCTTGTTGTCATCCAGAATCAACTGAGCCAATGATGGATTCAATGCACTATTAAATGAAGTTATCTTGTTATGACTTGCACCGATGGTGCTGAGAAGAGTGTTCTTAGAAACATCGAGCACTTTCAGCGCGTTGTGTGTGATGAATAGAGATCTCAATGATGTCAATGTGGTTGCATCAAGAGCTGTCAATTTATTGCGACTTACATCTAAAACTTCTAGTTCGATGTTCTTACTGAGATCAAGTGTTGAAATGCTATTTGCAGCAGCACTGAGCGTTGTCAACTTGGTATTCATTGTTGTGTTTAAAGCAGTCAAATTGTTGTAATCGACAATCAACGAAATCAGTTCTGTATTTTTCGAAATATCAAGTAGAGACAAAGAGTTGTGCCTTGCGGTCAAAGAGGTCAGGTTGACATTTGCAGCAACATCAAGAGCCGTGAGTTTGTTCCTGTCGAAATTAACTGATACCAGTCCAATGTTCTTGCTGAGGTCTACCGAAATGAGTGCATTATTGCTGGCATTAATTGTGCTCAATGAAGGGACGCCTGATACGTCAATCGACGTCAGTGTGTTATTGGAGATTGCGAGATCCGTCAGACGAGGCAAAGAGGCCAAGGTCAGTGACTTCAGTTGTCCATATTGGGAGTAGAGGCTTGTTAACAACGGCAGGTTTGAAAGACTCAAACTCGTCATAGGGTTCCCGCTGGTACTGATATTGGCAAGGACTGGGTAGTCAGCCAACGTTAGAGTCGAAAGCCTATTTGATTCGAGATCTAAAGAGAGCAAGCGTGGTACACCAGTTGCCGCGAATTGAGTCAATTTGTTATCTGACAAATAGAGGTACTGCAGTGCCTGCAGATTACTGACAGCGACGGCCGCCAAATTGTTGCTTGACGCTGATACAGAATATAAGTATCCCAACGTGCCAAGAGTTAACGAGGTCAACCTATTCGAGTCTACTTCCAGGGTTGACAGCGACTCGAGAGCAGATACATCTAGTGATGAAAGGCGGTTGTTGTTGAGGCTCAAAGAGTAAAGAACTGGAAGATTCGATGCGGTCACACTGGTGATCCAGTTGTTGTTTGCCTCTACCGATGACAAGTTTGGCAAACCGGAGAGAGTCAACGCCGAAAGACGATTTGAATTGACATTCAAGGAAGTGAGGCTTGGCAAAGTTGCAACTGTCAACGACGTTATGAGATTTGAAGAAGCCTCAACAGTTTCAAGTGAAGGTAAATCACTCAATGAGAGTGCAGCTAAGCGGTTGTTCTGAACTTCAAGTGATGTTAATGAGGGCAATGATGACAGCGAAATAGTTGTAATTGCATTATTGACAACCGCAATACTTTTAAGTGATGGGAGTGAAGTAGCTGTCAATGATGTCAGACGGTTGAAACCAACACTCATGGTGGTAAGGCCTGTGAGTTCAGTGAGCGGCAATGTAGTCAACAAGTTATTATCTGCATACAAACTGGCAAGTTTTGGAACACCTGAGAGTGTGAGGGAAGAGATTCTATTGTTCTGAATGCCAAGATAATTCAGCTGAGGAAAGGTCGCCAGAGTAAGGGATGAAAGCAAATTGCTTCCTGTACTCAATGTTTCCAGCTTGGGTAAGCCGGACAATGTGAGACTGGTCAAACGGTTATCCGCAACATTTAGATAGTAAAGGTCTGGTAGATCTTTCAGACTAAATGTGGCGAGCTTATTTCCGTACAGGTAGAGAACCGTCAGTTTTGTAGAACTTATGTTAATTGAAGTCAGTTTGTTGTTGTTAACCTGCAAATTGTCAAGAAGTGTCAAAGTTGACAAGTCGAGAGTGGATAATTTGTTGTCGGCCACCTGCAGGTACGACAGCGCTGTATTAGACGCGGTATTGAGAGTGGTCAGTTTATTTCTTGAAAGATTCAGGCTCGTTAGCGCCGTGAAAGACGAGACATCAACTGCGCTCAATGAAGTATTGGTAATTGAGAGAGAAGTGAGAGCTGTATTTCCGGTCAGTGTTATACCAGTTAAGCCCAGCGGTGTTTCATAGTCGCCAGAGATCGTTAACGATGTAAGTCGTGTTGCTCCTGAAAGATTGACTGTGCGGATACTTGTAGGCAATGGCAATGATGAGGTTGATAACGACGTGACTGTTGTATTACCTGAGATGTTTAACGTGACAAGGGAAGCGAAGTAACTCAATCCTTCATAATCAGTAATCTGTGTATTGCTGAGGTCAAGTGATGTGAGATCACGAATATTTTCGAAGGGAACGTAATCGTTAGGGGCTCCTGTGTCGTACCCCAATGAAATCAATTTTGTTTCAAATGCATCATCTGGCACATAGATAGTTCTGGTGGCTTGAACCATATTTGGTGCACCAAATGTTGTGATGCCCGCGACTGCAAATGCGACTAGGGCGCTGATGAGTTTCCGTGATTTCATGATGACTCCTGAACTGCCCCATAGCTGGGGAACGAGTTCAACTATAATTATAATAACCGAGCCGATGCGGGCATTGTCCTGTGACGTGCGACCTCTAGGCTTCACCACATCATGTTGAAACGTCTTGCCCCAGTTGTTGTCCTATTACTAATGGTCTCGTGCGCAAGTAACGATTCGGCCCCAGATACCACGGCGGCAGCCGGTACCCCCTCCAGCTCCACCGGGGTTGTCGTGACAAGCACAACTATCCCGGCGATCTTTAACCCAGAATCGGGCGAAAAGGCCATTAAGTGTGACAACAAGGCGGTGGGCGCCAGTTACGGCGAGAAGGTCAAGCTTGAGTTTTGTACCGAAACGTGGGCCATGGGCGACACAGACCAGGACAGATGGAACTGCCCCAAAGAAGGCTGCGTACAGACCCGCCTGTATCACCTTGTCGATACCAAGTGGACTTCCCCTGCGATCTGCAGTCGCGACAAGCCACTGACCCGATTCGCTCTCAGTTGTTACGTACCGAATGCCGGGCCTGCAACATTGGCCGAAATTCCGCCGAAAGATGTTGCGTGCATCATTTGGCCAACCAACAAGTCGCTTACGTATGTGAAAGAGACTGGTTGCACACCGAGCAAAGCTGACATCAATCTTTCACTCTCTGCTGAATGCACGGGGTACTTCGCTGCAGTGTCGCTGCCATTAGAGAAATGCGATACCGGTGGTGCAGTAACAGTGATGCAGAAACAACTTCGAGCAGCTGGGTACTCAGTCAGCGTTGATGGGTACTTTGGGCCAGCACTTGCTAAAGCCGTGTATGCGTTCCAAGGTGAGAAAGGTCTCCAGCAATTGGGAATTATTGACTCCGCTACATGGGATGCCTTGTCTCCGAAAGCATTCCCTGGCTGACCATATGTCTCCTGCTGTGGAACTTGCCCACCAGAACGCGGTTGATCGCGGTCAAGATTTTTACACAGACCCAGAGACTGGGTTGATGGTCATGACTTCGTTGTATTTGTTAAAACGAGGCAATTGCTGCGCAAACATTTGTCGCCATTGTCCGTTTGGTCATGACGGCAAAGACCACAGTGGCACAATATAGAGATGTCCTCCCCCGCCGTGAAGCGTGAAGTCACTGGCCTGAGCGCAACAGTTGCAGTCACCGTCGCATCGGTGTTCATGATGTACGCCCGTAATCGGGACTTCTTTTATCGTGACGATGTCGAACATCAGCACATGGGTGTTTTTACGGCTTTGCATCACAACGGCTACGGAATCAATGCTCTCGGTAGTTTCAACATGTCGTGGTTCTTGTCACTAGTCACTGGTGAAATTCAATTTGGAGTGTTCAATCCCTTCAGTTATCTGCGTGATTGGATTGCGGCATCGGGTGACAACTTGGCTCGCAGTGCGATGTTGATTGCGCTGATGTACTTGGTGATTGCTGCAATTGGTTCATACGTTGCGGCACGAGCCCTGGCTATTTCGCCATCCATGTCTGTTGCTGCATCATTGTTCTGCACATTTAACGTGCACCTTCTGTATTGGGATGCAAGCAGTTGGACACCAGCGCTGATTGGTTTTTCGTGGTTCGCTTGGTTTGTTGCTGCAGTGTGGTGGACCCGTCGTTCAATTCGGTTCGCACCGTTTATTCCCGTAGCGGGCTATTTGTTGGTGAGCGCTGGCTGGCCTCACGCCATGATCGCTGGCGGTGTTGTTGCGTTAATCGTTGGTCTCGAGCAATTGTTCACACGCACATGGCGTACTCGTGAAGCATTGATCTACACCGCAGCGTGTGTGGCGACAGCGTTGCTGTCATCACCAGTGTGGGTATCGGCGCAGGTGTTTGCAGAATGGGCAGCTCGTGCGCCTCACGGTTTATTCAATGATGGTTTTCTCACACATCAACTTGATGCGTTGGTGTTGTCGTTCTCGCCCTTCGTACAGCCATATGTTGATGGCTTTGCAGGACAAGGGTTTATGTTCGAACCAATTACCTACATCACGTGGGTGTTGCCATTAGCTGTGTACTGGGTTGTCACTTCGCAAACCGTGCGCCGCATTGTGCGTGTTGATGCAGTCATTGCGGGCATCGTTAGCGTTGGCATGCTCGGCCCAAGCATTCTCGGCCCTACTCGTTGGCCATTTCGCTTTCAACCCTTCGCTGCGTTTCTTGTAGTCATGGTGGTGATGCGCGCATTACAGGCCGCCCCGACAAGCGGTTCCACCCGCACACGTTTCGAACAATCATGGCGATGGATTGCGCCAGTTGTGTGGCTAGCACTCACAGCATTGCGACCACGACTGATACCGATGCTGCTGACCGCACTGTTGTTCATTGCAATACCAATTGCTCACCACATATTCATTACATATGGTCAACGCGTGTTTGCTCCGCTATTAGTGGTGTCAGTAGTTGCAACAACCGGATGGTTAATGTACGCCAGCCCGTCGCCTGCAATGCCAGGTGATCGCAATGCGCCTGCATCACGTGCAGCAATTGCGAATCAGTATTCAGTTCTCTCAGGTCATCGCGTGTTTGTTCTGCAATCAGATTTAGCTGGGGCGATGACTATTGAACGTAAGCGTGGTCGCTTTCGTTTAGTTCCGAATGCTCCTGGTGCTGTTACTGCAACAGAGATGGCAGACGGCAACGTTATTCAGGCTGCAAATATTGATGCTGAATTTGTCACTGGTTATTCCGCCATGCCACATGAGGGCCTAGAAAACCTTTTACAAACACGAGTGTTTGGGTGGTCTAGCGAAGGCACAGCGCCTGCATTGTTCACAGTGGAACCAACCACAGGGAAGACATGGATTGAACTAATGGGTGTCACAGCGGTCATGGTGCAACGCGGACAGCAACAGCAATGGTTTGACGCTGCTGGCCCTACCGGGTGGTCCGTGTCATATGAACAGCCAGCATGGGTGCTGTACACCAACCCGGCTGCAACAAAGCCGACAACTGTTTCGTATCACGATGCCGGAGTTGTTGTTGCAGACACCTCCGATGGCGTTTCAGTTACGTCCTCTACAGGTGGAAAAGTTTTGCTCGCTCGTCCTATTACGCCTGGCATGAAAATCACGGTTGGTGGAAAAGCAGTTGCATTTACTGGTTTAGGTGAAGCGATGCCGATGATTACTGTTCCCGCCGGAGTTACCGGTGACATTGCGGTTAGTTTCAGTTTGCCTCACGGCACATTTATTCTTGTAACAATTATTGCAGGGCTGCTGATGTTGATTGCATTATGTGTATTGGCAATTCGCCAACGCACGCCACTTACTTAAGTAAGAGCTAACCGTTCGAATTGTTCCGACGGTGCGTTCACCTGATGCAATGCAACGCGCAATAATTCTTCAGCATCTTTCGCGATGCTGTCATCAATACGGTTCACAGTTTCATCGGGGTCTTCACCACGGTGAAACATCATTGTTTCGTATTGCTTTGCGTAGCCCCAGAACGGCAACATGTCACCTTCACGGAATGGTTGACGAATAACGGGGATAGTGCTGCCTGGCATGTAATCAAGAACTGCGCGCGAATCTGGCATGGGTATTTTGAAATCAGGCATTGAGCCAATTGGCATTGTGCTCCACCTGTTCGACCACATTGTTTGTGGCATGTTGATGCCTTGTGGTCCGCGTGTGTAACGCCAGTCATTTGTTACCAGTTGTACTTCGCGGCCCCACACACCAGTAAGCAACCAGTCTCGTACCTGTGTTGTTTCGCCGTTTAGTAAAGGAACTAGCGATGAACCATGTGCTGTGTGTTTGATTGGTGCATCAAAAATGTCGGCAAGTGTTGCGTGAATATCTGTTGACGTGGTGAGTGCATCGTTTGTAGCTGGCGCAACTCCGGGCCATGCAATCAGCATTGGAATATGCCCAAGTGGTTTGTACACCGGAATTCCAGGCTTGCCCCAGACATCACGGTCGTACACGTCTTTGTCGCCTAAGTAATGCCCGTGGTCTGTACACAACACCACAACCGTGTCTTCCCATGCATTTGTTGCATCAAGAGAATCAAGAACTTTGCCTAACCAATGATCAATCATTGACAATTTGCCGCCGTATTGTGCGCGCACTTGTACCGCGTCGCGTTCAGTCAGAACGCCTTCTTTTATTGCGTCAACTGCATATGGTGGCCACACCAAGTGATCGCCTTCCCAAGTGTCGTCATACCTGTCGGCCCAACGTGCCGGAGTATCAAACGGTTCATGCGGGTCAAATTCATCAACGAATAGAAAGAACCGCTCGCCTTGTGCGCGATGCACTGGTGCGTCTTCTAACAACCACCGTGCAGTTGCTTGCATCGTGCGCGGGCCTGGGAAGTCTTCTTCACCTTTGAAGAATCCACGTGAATTGTCGTAGTGAGTATGACCGCGACCAAATGATGGTGCGCCCAACCATGAAGCATCTGGTCGTGTTTTCCAAGGATCACTTTCATGTCCACGTTCATAACTCCATGCAGTGAAGTCGGTGTGATAATTCTCGCCGCCAACTTCAAACAAGTGTGGGTGGTCTGTAATGAGTTGAGTGACAACACCAGCACGACGCAATGAAACCGTTATCGGTTCTTCCCACAACTCGATAGAGCCCCACGGCTTCCATAAGAAATCCCATGCGCCAACCAAAATGTCGTGTCGCGCAGGAATGCACGGCAGTGAACCTGTGTGGTGATTCGTGAAGCGAACGGAACGTGCAGCTAAGCGGTCAAGGTTTGGAGTATCAAAGTTGCCACCGCCGTATGCGCCTAGTTCATGGCGATTCAGACTGTCGAGCAGTAGGACAACAACGTTCTTCGGTGAAGCAATCATGTAGCGACTCCGGCGAACACTGTGTTCAGCCAATCCATCGTGGTGGAAAACATCACATCGTGACTTTTTACTAACAAGTGATCATCGCCATACATAACGTGTAAGTCTCCCGTACCAGCGATTGCTCGCACAACTTCACTGGCCTCCAGCGGCAATATAGAGTCGCTGTCACCGTGAAACATCAATAACGGTCGTGATTGAAGACCCCCAGCTATTTCACAACCCGCTGACTGCGTTGCGAACGTGACTACGCCGCACACCATTTCGGATAATCCGACTGCCACACGAATGGCCACTGCCCCACCAAAACTGTGCCCCATGATGACCACTGCATCGGCGCCGCTGCCGACAAGTAGCTGCACAGCAGCAGCCGTATCAACACAACATGAATCCATGTCGTTCGGTTTGCGATAACTGAGGCGAATAGAAGGCACACCTTCTGATGCGAGCGCTTCACCCAACGCATGAAACAAACTGTCACCAGGCCCAAGTGTTCCGCCCATGGCGCCGCCCACCATGACAACGCCCACCTTTTGGTCGGCAGCGTCTGGTTCGTGCCATA
>JBILOM010000139.1:0-3283 GCA_044374495.1 Ilumatobacteraceae bacterium
TACGAAACGGAACACTGCGATGGCTACATGGCGGTACCGTTTCGGTAGATGGAAACACATGTCACACCGCCAAATGCGCCCGAAGATCAGGTGTTGACTGGCCGAATCACGCGTTTGGATCGGGGGTGGAGCACAGTGTTGCTTGATACCGCAGAGGCAGTCCGAGTGCGAAATATCGGGGTGGAAGTTGCCGTGGGCGACTTGGTGTCTGTCTCTGCCGATTTTGAACGTATAGATATGGTGCATCCGAGGCGAAGTGCATTAACCCGGCGTAACTCGTTTGAAGGTGCACGAGGCATGCGTCAGATAGTTGCGTCAAACATTGACACAGTGTTTTTGGTTCACTCTGTTAACTCTCCGCCGAACCAGCGACGACTCGAACGTGAGCTGGTGTTGGCGTTTGATAGCGGAGCAACACCTGTTCTTGTATTGACAAAAATCGACGCCATCAGCCCGGAAGCAGCAGAAGCTGCGCGAGCAGTATTTGCAGAAATTACTTTCGACGTAGATATTGCATTAGTAAGTTCAGTAACGGGTGAAGGCTTAGAGAAAATTCGTGCATATGCACGACCACACACCACGATTGTTTTTATTGGTGCAAGTGGAGTTGGTAAATCAACTTTGGTTAATGCACTTGTTGGCTACGAGATACAACGCACTGCCGAAGTACGTGAAGATGATCAGCGTGGACGTCACACCACAGTCGCTGCAGAATTGATTGCACTTCCCGGTGACGCGTGGTTGCTTGATACGCCCGGATTACGCGCAGTTACTTTATGGACAAGCAGCGACGGAATTGAACGCGCGTTTCCCGATGTGTTTGGTTTGGCTGGCTCGTGCAGATTTCGTGACTGTAAACACCAAGACGAACCAGGCTGTGCTGTTACTGAAGCGATAGCGGCCGGAACTCTGCCCGCGATACGTCTTGAATCAATGCGTCGCTTGGTGGCTGAAGAACTCAATGTTGAAGAAGAACAGACAGAGCGCGAACGTCAAGAAAATCGTCGCGGTTTCCGCAAAGTTGCTAAGCCGACGGAATAGGGAATTGCAATCCGACGATTGCTCCACCACCTGCGTTGTCTAAGACATAGGCACTGGCATTGTGATCAGAAGCGAATTGCGACACGATTGACAGCCCAAGTCCGGAACCAGGCATAGAACGGGTGGCAGTGGCCCTGTAGAAACGGTCGAACACAAGAGGCTTGTCATCATCTGCGATGCCAACGCCCTTGTCGCGTACTTCAACGCGGAATGAACCAACATGAATTTCGACTTCGGAACCGTCATTAGTGAATTTGATTGCATTATCCACCAAGTTACTGAGGGCCCGTTCCAGTTGGTTCGGTCGCGCATTTACTGTGGTACCGGGAGACATGTGAACGGTGACCGGTGTTCCTGATCGACGGGAAGCACGAACGGCAATTTCGTGGGCAACATCTGAAAGGTCAATAGATACAGGTTCTTCAGCCGTGCGGTTATCAATCGCCAATGCGCTCAACTCTGCACTGAGGTCTGCAAGTTCGTCAACTTCTGCTCGCATGTCAGCAAGGATTGATGTGCGGTCAGCATCTGATAACTGGCCACGCTCTAGAAGCTCGGTGTTCGCACGAAGACTGGTTAATGGTGTGCGAAGTTCATGACTTGCATCTTGAACAAGTTGGCGCTGACGGGCAACACTTCCACGTAGCGCTTCGAGCATCGTGTTGAAACTGGTGGCTAATTGCGCCACTTCATCACTGCCTGAAACGATGATGGTGCGATCAAGGTCTTGTGTAGCAGCGATTGATTCTGCAGTAAGCGCCAAGTCTTCAATGGGCTTACTGATACGTCGCGCAAAGAGCCAACCGAACAAAGCTGAGATAACAACCGCAATTGCTGCGTAGATAGGGAACCACGTGCGCATGCCACGTTGTGCATTTATAAGAATCTGAGTGTCTTTGGCGACCTGAATGAGTGAACCGTCATCTGCAATGACAGTCAGAGTACGAAATTCGTGATTGTCGATGATGGTGGAGGACCTATGAATTCGTTTGCCATCAACTGACAGTGAACGATCACTCGATTCAATTGGCAGACGTGGGTATTCACGACGTCCAATGACCTGGCCATTAGGAAGAACTATTTGTGTAATTGCATCAACTTCAGTTTGCATAATCGCTTGGTTTACGGGGCCTTGGCCAAATGCATCATTCCAATTGAAATTAGGACGATCCATAATCTGAAGAATGCGTGATGCACGCTGATCAAGCGAGCTTTCAACCTGTCGTTGTAGTTGTTGCGATGCAATGCGATACGCACCAAGGCTCATTCCAGTGGCGAGGACAAACATTAGTGTTGCCGAAACGATGACGAATCGTGTGCGCAGGTTCATGATTGCTTCACCGTATACCCAACACCGCGCACCGTGAACACAACACGTGATTCATTGTTCTCTTCTGTCTTACGACGAAGGTACCCGATATAGACATCAAGTGATTTCGAATTCGTTTCGAAGTTGTAGCCCCAAATCGCTTCATAAATTGTTTCGCGAGAGACAACAATTCCTGGTTGCTGCATCAGCAATTCCAAAAGATCAAACTCAGTTTTGGTTAATTCGATTACTCGTTCACCACGATGTACTTCTCGTGTGAGTGAATTAAGCGTGAGATCACCGACACGCAGTTGAGTACTCGCACCAGTTGGTCGTGAACGACGAAGCAATGCACGACACCGAGCAAGTAGTTCATCGATAACAAATGGCTTTACCAAATAGTCATCGGCACCAGCATCAAGACCTGCTACCCGGTCACCAACTTCTACGCGCGCTGTGAGAAGCAAGATTGGAATATCAATACCGCGATGGCGCGCTTCACGACACACAGTTAGGCCATCAGCAAACGGCATCATGACGTCTAGTACTGCAAGATCAAAGCGTGAATTAGCGAGTGCCTCAAGAGCAGCTTTCCCATCGTTCACTGCGGTGACCGCATAATTCTCAAGCTCAAGGACGCGCTGAACAGCCTTACGAACCGAGGAATCATCCTCGGCAATCAGTACTTTGCGGCTGTCCATAAAGACACGGTACCCATGAATTACAACGGTTTGCCGTACCTTGACCCAATTCTTGTCTTCCTCTTACCTTGCTCATGTTTACTTCTTACCTAGCCCCGTGAAAGTGGAGTCACGCCAGAACAACTCTGGAGCACATCCACAAAAAGGAACACAGAACAATGAAGATCAAATCTCGTTTTACGAAAATTGCGGTGGCCTCAGGGCTCATCGTGACAACCGGGGCAGCCGTTCT
>JBILOM010000036.1:0-11270 GCA_044374495.1 Ilumatobacteraceae bacterium
ACCAGCACCTTTATCAATTTCTAGTTCGGAGTTGTCGTCGTCAATCATGTGAGTTGTCCTTCGTGGTTACTTCACACTGTATTCAATTACAGAATGACTACTTGACAGCGCCAGCTGCCAATGTTTCCGGGTCGAAAAGCGCAAAGAAATCCTTAGTTGATCCATTGAGGTGACGATTCGGATCACCCATTCGATTGTCGATGATTTCACCCCATCGGGTTGCCTTGCCGAAATCGCTGTACACCGCAAAATATGGCCACTGACCATTGATGTCTAGTTCCATTCCGGTTTTACATCCGAGCACAAGAAGCGTGTCTGCCAACATGCCGATATTCACTTTGCCGACAGCGACAAACATCATGAGACCATCTGTGCGAAGGCATATGGCCGACCGAAAGTTGTAAACCTTGTTACCAAAATCATTTCCCCAATCAACTTTGGGGTAGTTGGCGTACACAGATTTGCCGTTGTGCACAAGTGGTGGCAAGTTTTGTCGCAAGGTTGCCCACGAACCATCATCGGTGATTGTGTCGCCCCAAATGCCAACTGTGCTGATGCCATCTTGTGAAATTGCAAGCGTGGCGTACCCCTTGCGTAATTTGCGCACAGTTTTCCCTTCAGTAACGTAACCACCAGGTTCATGCTCAAACCGAAATCCGCCATTAAAGCTTGCGATCAGCGACCGTACAGCAGTGCCGCGAATCTTTGAACCGTTCTTCCAACCTTTGCCACCTGGCATCTCTGTTCCGTTAAACATTGCGGTGCGCACTCGAGTGGGATCAAAGGTGGCCATGGTTGCGACAACAGAACCGAAACACCAAAGAGGTCGAATTGAAGTTGCATACACAATTGGTTTGGTTCGCACGCGCATGACAGCTTGCCATTCTCCTTCGCCTGGTAAAGCGGGAAGAAGTTGTGATGAAAGGTCTTCTGGTTTTAACGGAATGGTGGTGGACGTTGTTGTCGTTGAAGTTTCGAGAGCGGGGACTGTTGTCGTTGTTGAAGTAGTTGTTGTAGACGTTGTGGTTGAAGTTACAACTGTGGCTGCAGTGTTATCAATGGGGCAAGACGAAATAGCGGCAGTAGGTCGAATTTGCAGAGGCTTGATAACTTCAGGAACAGATGTAGTTGTTTCCAATTTGCCGGGTGTTGTTGTAACTGTTGTCGAGGTTTGTGCAGCCGTGTCCGGGGTGATTGCAAGTGCAAGCGAGTCAGCCGGAGCAACAGCCGGTGGGTCGTTATGAAGCCATGCTTCCAATTGGTCGACAATCGCTCCCATTTTGTTTTCGCGTGCCCATGATGCGATGTTTTGTTGCAGCGGATCGCGGGGATGAGCGCGTACGTATTGAGTAACTGAGACAGCAACAGCTAAGAAGAAAACCGCGACAAGGATTCCGATGACGCGGAGAATTAAGCGGCGTGTCATGGCGTAAAGGCTATGCGCAATACCTAGGAAGCACTGCCCTTGTCTCGCAAGTGCCTACCGATATAGGCAACGACAACTTGCTGAGTTTCGTCATCGAAATATAGGTGGATGCGAACTAAATGAGTTTTGCGCCCGCGACGAAGATGAGCTTCTGCACGAACGGTGCGGCCTCTCCAGTCAATGAGATAGTCCTCTTCGTATTTCTGACGAGCTGTCACTGAAATTGCTGGCACGAAGTCAAGACCCATTTGCCGACATGCCAATTTGATACTGGTCCCAGTGATTTCACCTGACATCCAGGCTCGCGCCACTTCGTTCAGGCGCACTAGGTCTTGTAACACACTGACTGGTTCTGGCCCCTCAAGACCTTCACCTGACTCAATTGCTCTGTCATGAAAAACGAGGAATGGACAATGCAAACGGGCAAGACGTAGTGCTTCTGTCATTGATGGCACAGCACGAACTTGAGCTGTGTTTCCTGCTTGAGTTTCAAGCGAAACATTGCGAAGGATTAACTCATCAAGTTGGCCACCTTTTCGTTCCAACTGCGTTCGTTGTTCCGATAGCAGGCGGTCAGCATCAGCTAGAGCAGCTTCAAGTTCGTCAACTGATGCCTCTAGTTGTTCAATGTGAAGAGCCTGTTCTTCGTTCTCAGTTTCTTCGTCTGGTTGTTCGCGTATTGGAAGATCAGTGATTTCAAAATCACGCCGAGGCGGCGGTGGTACTCGCGGTGCAGCCACAGACCGTGCAGCAGTGTCAATGACTAGTCGAATGATTCGGTGCTGTTCACGCATCTCATATGCGGCTGGTAATTCACGACGGCGAGTTATGTCCGGTTCGGTGTTTCCTGCCCACTGAACAATGATGCAGCCAGGTCCTATCAGTGAGTAGCTAGCCAGTTCGGTGAATCCTTTAAGGGCCGCTGCGTTTATTAATTGAAATACATGGGCTAAGCCAACAAGTGGTCCTGCACCAATTGCAACGAGCGGTTGTGTACGGCGTTCATAGTCAATAATTTCAACGATGGCGGGAAGTCGTCGACCTGGCGCAAGGATGAATGCTGCGACTTCTTGGCCGCCCAATTCCGTGTCAACCACAGTAGCTGCATCTGTGATGTACCTGTTTGCATCTTCTGATGGCACAGCACGTAATGCTGAACGAACTAATTGCACAACACGCGGCGGCAACATTGGTGGTGTGTACGGCACAACTTTGGCTGTACTAGGAGTTGACACAATTCGTACGTCAAAGGTCAGGACATCTGCCAACAACACAACACTGATTGTCAGAGTTTCAACATGTGTACTTCCGGGTGCGCTTTCTGTGATGGTAAGACGAAAGACTGGATCATCAGATGAGTGCCGTGTACGCACTGTTGTGCCAGGGCCGTACGAATCAATCGGGTAGTGCGCAACAAGCCAATCGTCAACGACATCAATGAGCGCGATGCGCTGAGAATTACTGCAGTCACGTGTGGCAAGCGACAAGGCGTACGTCGTAATCATCGACGACTCGAATTGCTACAAAGAGAACTAGCGGTACGGGGTGAGCGCATCGTGAACGAGCGACAAGAGGGAAGTAACCGTGGCTGCGTCATCAGGATCGAGTGTAAGCAAACGGTCAAAGGCAGAAGATTCGAAGTCAATGGCGGGGTGCAACTGGTAGCGCTGGTGGGCTGGAATTGGCGGTTCTGGGGTCTCAAGGCGGGCAGTTCCGGGGGATTCGCGATCTATCCAGCACTGAGCGGCCGAGCCAAGAGCCTGCACTGTCCAGCCGGTTTCGAGGTGGACTGACCACGGCCCGGCTGGTTCGGCGGGAAGGCTGATGGCATCGGGTGCGTGGGTAACAGGTACCTGCATTCGCATGATTGGCCCAGAGTGATCGCGATGATTCACCGCGGCAACCACGGTGTCATGAGCAACTGGCAGCACCATTGGGTCGTCTTGCATACGAGCTGAAGCGTTGTATTGAGAAGGAGTCACAACTTCCCATACCCACGGACGACCACCCGTATCAATAACCGGAACATTCATGCCCACCCATGCGACATCGAGGCCAGGCATAGTGACGCGGCGCCATACAAGAGATTCTGGGTGTTCGGCGAGTGATCGTCTCACCCCATCTACAAACGTATGCACGAATGTTCATGTTGGTGTGAAATGGTCCGAGAATGGTGGATACCCCTACGAATGGGAGACTTGACTCATGCCAATGTTTGAGTCCGGTGACATCTCAATCAACTATCAGATCTCTGGCACTGGCCCTCGGGTGTTGTTTTTCAATGGGTCTGGCGCAACATTGCAGTCGACTGAACTTCTCATCCGTTCGCTTTCGAAAGAGTGCGAGGTGCTTGCGCACGACCAACGAGGTCTCGGACTCACTTCCATACCTGATGGTCCGTACACCATGACGCAATACGCAGCAGATGCGGCAGCACTGCTTGATCATGTTGGTTGGAACACGTGTGCAGTTGTCGGAATCAGTTTTGGTGGAATGGTTGCACAAGAGTTCGTAGTGACATTCCCAACGCGTGTTGAAAGATTGGCATTGTTGTGCACCTCAACAGGTGGTGCCGGCGGTTCGTCCTATCCGTTGCATGAACTAGGCGCTTTGTCTGCAGAAGAACGAACAGCGAAAATGGCAACATTAAGCGACACGCGATTTACTCCTGACTGGTTAGCTTCTCACCCTGCAGATGCACAGATGATGAGTATGAGAAACGATCAAGCCCCGAAGTCCGCAGATGTGATTCGTGGCGAACGTCTACAGCTCGCTGCCCGCATTGGGCACGATGTGGCGGATCGTTTGCATGTCATTACTTGTCCGACATTTGTTACCGCCGGAAAGTTTGACGGAATTGCACCGCCTGTTAACTCGGAGGCCATTGTTGAACGTCTTTCCGATGCGACAATGTCGTTGTATGAAGGTGGACACATGTTTCTTGCTCAAGACCCAACGGCAATTCGTGAAATCCGCACATTTCTTTCAACCGGTGTTCGTCCGGGCGATAAGTAGGTCTGTATGGCACTGAATGTTCTTCTGATCACGCTTGATCAATTTCGTGGTGATTGCTTATCAATTGCTGGTCACCCAGTTGTACAAACACCCAACCTTGATCGTTTGTGTGAACGTGGTGTTCGGTTGTCACGGCATTACAGCCAAGCATCACCATGTTCGCCTGGTCGTGCGTCGTTGTATACGGGTATGTACCAAATGAATCACCGAGTGCTGGCGAATGGAACACCTCTTGATAAAGACTTCGACAACATTGCGTTTGCTGCACGACGAGCTGGGTACAACCCAACTCTCTTCGGATACACAGATCAGTCAATTGACCCCCGAGTCACAACAGGTGCTGACGACCCTCGCTTGCAAACGTACGAAGGGGTGTTGCCAGGTTTTGAATGCGCACTTGACCTAACACGGCAGATGACACCATGGCGAGAACTTCTTGCCGAAAAGGGATACAACACGTCACCGGGAATTTTGGAGTTACTCGCGACTGAACATGAACGCCCAGTTGAAGTGAGCGTCAGCAACTTCTTAACTAACAACTTGATTGATTGGATTGATGCCCAAGATTCTTCATGGTTTGCACATGCAAGTTTCATTCGGCCTCATCCTCCGTATTCAGCGGCTGGCGAATTTGCAACAATGTATGACCCATCGTCTGTTGGTGAGCCGATTCAGCGTTCTGAAGAAGTGCACCCGTTTCACGAAGTGATGTTGATGCTTGACGCTACGAAGGCACCGACTGACCCTGAAGAGATGGCACATATGCGTGCGCAATATTTCGGAATGATCAGCGAAGTTGATTACCAACTTGGCCGAATCTTTGATGCACTAGTGAAATCTGGTGAATGGGACAACACGGTGATTGTTGTAACTGCTGATCATGCAGAGATGCTGGGAGATCATGGGTTGCGTGAAAAAGTCGGCTATTGGGAAACTAGTCAGCACATCATCGGAATTGTTGCAGACCCTCGCCATGCAAGTGCCCACGGAACTGTGGTTGACAAGTTCACAGAGAACATCGACATCATGCCAACACTGTGTGAAGTAATGGATATTGGTATCCCAGCACAATGTGATGGATTGCCATTGACGCATTTTGTGAACGGTACAGAGCCACCCTGGTGGCGCGATGCTGCTCATTGGGAATATGACTGGCGTTTTGCACTTATTCCCGCTGATCGGTACGTGTGGCCATGGCGTCGGCGTCTTGAACAACTCAATCTTGCAGTTCGTCGCAGTGATACTCATGCCTATGTTCAGTTCGGCGATGGTGACTTCTTATGTTTTGATTTGGTTGCCGATAACACGTGGCGCACCTTAACTACTGATGCAGAAGTGATTTCTGAAAATGCACGCGCGATGTTGACATGGCGCATGGAACATGCGAATAGAAATCTGACTGGATTTCTTGTTGAAGGTGGCGGTGTTGGCCGGTGGCCAGAAAACGTTGAGTGGCGTACCGAGTCTTAATCAGACCAGCGGTCATATTTGACCATCTGACTAAGTGGCGCACGACGCAACGGGCCGTGTTTACCCATGGGGTGACCAAGCGGAACCATTGCGTACACACCCCATGGCTCTGGAATCTCAAGTAATTCCCGAACCTTCACTTCGCTTGCCGAAATAAGAGTGGTGAGAACTCCGCCTAATCCTTCAGCACGAGCAGCAAGCAACAGGTTCTGCACCGCGGGGTACAACGATGCTCCCCCCACAACTGGTGTGCGTCCCAAGTTTCCATCAGTGACAAATACTTCACGGGGATCATGAATGAACATGATGACAACGGGAACATCGGCAAGTGACTCAGCAAGTCGTGTGCCGACTGCAAGGCCAGTGCGTGTTGCTTCCACAATGTTCTCTGGCATTCCTTCAACACGCTTCATGTTCATTTCAACGTATTTTGCCCATTCAGCGGCGTAGATTTCTCCGAGTTTCTGCTTTAGTGCACGATCACGTATTGCAATGATTCGCCATGGTTGCCTGTTGCCGCCACTTGGTGCCCAGATTGCAGCTTGCAACACGCGTTCGAGAGTTGCATCATCTACAGGTTTGTCGCTGATGCGCCGAATGGATCGGGTGGTGGAAAGAATTGAATACAGATTTTCGGCGTCGCTCATGAGAGCAATCTAATCGGAATGAGGACAACCCTTAGCGTTGTGAGGCACTGGCTGGCCAAGGTGACATCTCTAGTCCGACACCTTGGTATACGCCATACAGTAAAGCCGCGTACTCAACTGAAATATGTGCTCGCGCAAGGCGAACGAGTTCATCTCGAAACAGAATGCCGTGAGAATCGGCACCGACAATGACATGCGCTACTTCATGTAAAGCCGTTGCTGCAGTGGATATTTTCCCGCGGAGACAAATTGTGTGCGAATCAATATCTGCAGATGCCAGTGATGTTCGAGTTGCTCGACCAACAACGACGTGAGGCGTATCTATATCCTCCCGCGTGCATACATGTTGTAACCATTGTTCGATGTGGTGCGACGAGAAATTACGTGAACCAAGTTCGTTATCAACAATGTCTTCACATGCATAAGTGAGTGCTTGTTCTTCAGAGCATTTCTGGTATTCACTGGCGCGAGCAATTGCAACCTGAACAAACGTGTGTAGTGAACTCACGACAGTTCGCCGCGCACACCAGCACTAAACGACCGGCCTGAACCACCAAAGCCACTGCCAGCTTGTCTGCCGTTGATGTATGCGCCAGAAGATGTGTCGCTATAGGAATAACCACCACGTAGCGGCGGGCCATTGACTCGCAATTCGTGTTGGGCCCGTTTCATACGATCTGCAAGAACCAACCCAGACCCAGGTGTTTCGGATACGAAGTCTTTGCGCGCAATAGAGAGCGATTCCTCGATACCCAGTTGAAAACCCTTCCACCATGCAACCCGCCACGACCTGTCGCCTCGGGGTAAGAGTCGTGCTCCCATGGCATCAGCAGCTGCGAACAAAGTACGTGCTGCGAAGATATCTGCGGCACGTCCGTACAAAACAATGACGCACTTGTCTCCTTCATCGTCTGCGCGATAACCAGCACAGGAATGCAATAGAGCAATGGTGTAGAGAATGTTTTGGCGGCGAACGCGGTACAACCCACCAACATGAATACGTTCCACGACGACCGTTCCGTCTTCTTCCGGGCGCGATGATGCGATATCTGATTGTGAGAGCCCATGTTTTTGCATGAGCTTTGAGGCCATAGCAAGAGCAGATTCAGCTTCAGCCTGCGGAGTATTGGGGTGTTGAGCCAGATTCAACATGGCATTGATACGGTCACGCTGGTCGCTCATTGCGCAAACTCTATGTGTGGGGTGGTTAGTGGTTGAGGACACTGGAAAGGAACGTACGCGTACGTTCCTCAACCGGAGCTGAAATCACTTGTGACGGTGGGCCTTGCTCCACGATGACGCCGCCATCCATGAACACAACTCGATCTGCCACACCTTTTGCAAAGCCCATTTCGTGGGTAACAACCAACATGGTCATTCCTTCTTGGGCCAAAGATTGCATCACTTGTAGAACTTCACCCACTAATTCGGGATCAAGTGCGCTTGTTGCTTCGTCAAACAAGATGACGTCTGGGTTCATAGCAAGTGCACGAGCAATTGCGACGCGCTGTTGTTGTCCACCTGAAAGTTGCGCAGGATACGCATTGTCTTTTCCAACAAGTCCGACGCGGGCGAGCAAGGTATGAGCAATTCTTGCTGCTTCTTCTGCACTTCGTTTCAGAACTTTACGTTGAGCAACACATACATTTTCCAATGCAGTCATGTGGGGAAACAAATTGAACTGTTGAAACACCATTCCAATGTGAGCCCGTGCTTCATCAATGTCACAATCAATGTCGGTCAGTTCACGACCAAGAACTACAACAGTTCCTGCAGTGGGCGTTTCCAGCATGTTGACGCATCGCAACAGGGTGCTCTTGCCTGAACCAGATGGGCCGATAATGCAGACAACTTCACCGCGTTGCACTTGCAAGTCAATGCCACGCAACACATGGTTGTCACCGAACGACTTGTTCAAGTTGGTGATGTTGACAACGACGTCTGAATTCATCGACTTGCAGCCTTCTCGCGCCGTTCCATCCACGCAACAAGTTGAGTAAGAGGAACTGTCATTGCTAAGTACACAAGACCAGCAACGATAAGTGGAGTCGCATTTGCAGTGCTGTTCACTCCGTCGCGACCAAAACGAGCAAGATCGCGTGTCCCAGCAGTAACGCCAAGAACTGAGATAAGCGATGTGTCCTTAATAAGAAGAACGAATTCATTGGTAAGTGGCGGCACGATGATGCGTAATGCTTGCGGAATGATGATGGTGATCATGGCGCGTGAATACGACATGCCCAATGAACGGGCTGCTTCCATTTGGCCTTTTGGTACGGCCTCAATTCCTGCACGAATTGTTTCTGCCATGTATGCACTTGCAACAAGTGCTAACGGAACTGCTCCTTGAAGGTATGGGTTTGGCCAACGCCAGCCGGTTGCGATGGGAATACCAAACCCAAGAATTAAAAGAGTGACGAGGAGTGGAATACCACGGAAGATCTCGATGTATGTTGCTGCAAACCAGCGATACGGGCGAACGGTACTGAGGCGCATGAGCGCGAACAACAAACCAAAAGAAAGCCCGCCCGCGAAGCCCAAAATGGTGAATATAAGTGTGTTCTTTCCAGCGCTGAGAAGAATGTCTGGGAACTGTTCAACCACAATGTCCCACTTGAACATGGCAGCTTGTAGTCGACCCCAATCAACAACAAGAGCCACGGCCAACAGGGCGAGTACAGAAAGTACATACACGGCTATACGCCTGTATCGCGCCTTCTTGCGCTTACTGATGGCCATGGCTCTCAGAGGTTGTTATAGGTAATGGAATAGGACCGAGTGTGGCCTATCCGAAGTACTTCTTGAAGATTCCGTCGTATACGCCGTTAGCACGGAACTCTGTGAGGCTGGCATTGATAGCTGCCACAAGATCAGTGTTTTCTTGCGAAGTTGCAAAACCGTACTTCTCTGCTTCTGTATCAAACTTGATTGAGACCGCAGAGGTACCCATTTTTGTTGCACGGTATGCATTGATTGGGAAGTCCTGAAGAACTGCATCAACTTGCTTTGACTCAAGAGCCAAGAACATTGCTGCTGCGTCATCGAATGACTGAATCTTTGCATCTGGCGCATTTGCCTTTGCGTACTCTTCACCGGTTGTTCCAGTTTGTACTGCAACGGTCTTGCCACTAAGTGATGCAAGTGAATTCAATGCATCTTTGTCTTCTGTGCGAACAAGAAGTGACTGGAATGAATCAAAGTAGCCGTCGGAGAACGCAGCGTTAGCGGCGCGCTCTTCAGTGATTGTCAATGAAGAAGCAACGACGTCACATGTGCCAGCTTTTGGAGCCAACCAAATGCCGTCGAAAGGCTGAACAGTTACTTCAAGAGAGAGGCCGTAGCGCTCTGCGACCGCACGCATGATGTCCATGTCGAATCCGGTCCAGGTGCCATCTTCGCTCTGGAATTCGAATGGTTCGTATGGAGCATCTGAACAGACAGTCAACTTGCCTTCGGCAATTGGTGTGAATGTCAGTTCTTGTGTTGCAGCACCTGCTGCAACAGTTGTGTCAGATGATGAATCGCTGCCGCCGCATGATGCGACAATGAATGAAAGTGCTGCAAGCGATGCAAGCAGGCGGGTGGTACGTGCCATGGTGACTCCTAGGGGTGTCGTTGGAAATGTTTCTACGACCTTAGACCACGGCGAGGTATGACCTTCAAGGTGACCTGAAACACCCAATGAAGAAGGCAATTGGGGACGTTAGGTGACCGTGATTATGGTTTCGCGGCCCATAACCGTGCAGGTGGCCTCGAACCTGCCCGTTCGTTTGAAGGTGTATCGGCCAGTCTCGCCAGGCCTCAGAACAAGGAAGGTGTAGGTGTGTGTCGCGACATCGTTGTTCGTGACCTCGAGGGTGTCGCCAACTTCTACATTCAATTCGCTCGGAAGTGGATTCTCTACTGCACTGCCAGCAGCTACTGCAGCAGCCGTACCTTTTGTGATCGTGTACGAATACACGTGATGTGAAGGACGTCCCATGAGGACGACGACCAGCACCACCGGAAGGATGACAATCAAGAAAATGACTGTGATCCATCCGGCGGTCAGTCGCTGCTGCTCGCGAGCATCGGTCTCAATTGAGTTGGTCAGGGGGCATCCTCAAGAACAGGTACATCAACAACGACTGCACCGGCTTTTGTGAACGTGAGAGTGACTTTGAATGTTTCACCAGTAAGAAGTGGCTTCACCAGTTTCATCAACATGACGTGGTAGCCACCTGGCTTGAGCTCAAGTGGTGTTCCGGCTTTCACGTCAATGTGATCGACTTCTTTCATTGTCATCGCTGACGAATCCATGGTTGATTCTGTTGACATTTCACTTTCGACTGGAACCATCTCATGAATTTCTGCCATGGCTGCGACGCTTGAATCAACCATTGCGCTCACAAGTGAGTCATCGGTGTCGCTGTTGATTGTTAAGTACGCAGCACCCATATCTGTTGCATCGGGGCTTGTGCGTGCCCATTGACCAGACACCGTTATTACCGGCGTAGTTACGGCAGTTGTGTCTGGAGCAGAATCACTCCCGCCGCAAGAAACAAGTGTTGAGAGCCCAATAGCTAGGAATGCTCCTAGTACGAGGTGGGGTGTTTTGGTTTTCATGTTGTCTACTTTCTTTCTGTAAGGAGAATCTTTAGATCGTGAGCCATAGAGACGGAGTCGAGGCCAAATGGCCATTCCACAACGACGTTGCCAGTTGAATCAACGAC